>NZ_JBXEJE010000064.1:0-22790 GCF_056820935.1 Streptomyces sp. Q2
ACCCTGTGGGAGAGTAGGACGCCGCCGAACAATTTTTGAAAGAAGGCCCACACCTCACGGTGTGGGCCTTCTTTGCGTTCATATCTGTTGAGGTCGGCCGCCGCCCTCAGCAGCAATACATCGGCAGCAATACGTCACAGGCGTCCTGCGGCCTTCAGCGCCAGATATGCGTCTGCCAGTGCGGGGGCCAGATCGTCTGGTGTCGCATCGACGACTGTGACGCCGTGGCGGCGGAGTTGTTCCGCGGTGCGATGACGTTCGCTCTGGGCCTGGGCGGCGGCTGCGGCCTCGTAGACGGCGTCGGTGTTGCCGCGGGCTGCGGCCATGCCGGCGATGTGCGGGTCCGCCACGGACGCCAACAGGATCGTGTGGCGCTTGGTGAGCTGGGAGAGGACCGGGAGAAGGCCCTCCTCGACCGGAGCCGCGTCGAGAGTCGTCAGCAGGACGATCAAGGAGCGGCGAGGGGCCGACCTGAGTGCCGTTGCCGTGAGGCCTCGGGAGTCTGTTTCGACGAGTTCGGGTTCCAGGGTCGCCATGGCGTTGACCAGGGATGGGAGCATGTCGCTCGCCGTGCGGCCCTGGATCAGCGCACGTACACGACGGTCGTATGCGAGCAGGTCTACGCGGTCGCCGGCGCGGGACGCCAGGGCCGCGAGGAGCAGTGCCGCGTCCATGGAGGCATCGAGGCGTGGGGCGTCGCCGACGCGGCCTGCTGAGGTGCGGCCGGTGTCGAGGACCAGGAGGATGTGGCGGTCACGCTCGGGGCGCCAGGTGCGTACGGCGACCGTGGTCTGGCGGGCTGTGGCGCGCCAGTCGATGGAGCGGGTGTCGTCGCCGGGGACGTACTCGCGCAGGCTGTCGAATTCCGTGCCCTCGCCGCGGGTGAGGACGCTGGTTCGGCCGTCCAGTTCGCGCAGGCGGGCCAGCTTGGAAGGCAGGTGCTTTCGGCTGGTGAACGGCGGCAGGACACGTACCGTCCAGGGGACCTTGTGGGTGCCCTGGCGGGTGAGGAGGCCGAGGGGGCCGTAGGAGCGGATCGTGACGCGGTCGGACTGGCGGTCGCCGCGGCGGGTCGGTCGTAGCCGAGTGGTCACGCGGCGGCGTTCGCCTGCCGGCACCGTCAGACGGTGGCGGGAGGCCGCCACTTCCGTGCCGGGCTGCCAGGTGCTGGGAGGCCAGGCGTCGCGCAGGCGGGCGCGGAGCGGGCGGCGGGACGGGTTCGTGACGGTGAGGGTGACGTCGGCCGTGTCGCCCAGGCGGACCGACGTGTCGCCCGAGCGGGTCAGGCCGAGGCGTCGCACTGGTGCCGCGAGGGCGAAGTCGCAGGCACAGGCGACTGCCAGGGGGGCGTTGACCGCGAGGATGCCTGTCCAACTGGGGTCCCAGATGCCGATCGGGAGGGAACCCAGGGCCCCGACGAGAGCGGCGCGTCCGGTGAGTGCCATCAGCGGGGGACGGGGACGTGGGCGAGGATCGCGTTGATGACGGAGTCGGCCGTCACGCCTTCCATTTCGGCCTCCGGGCGGAGCTGTACGCGGTGGCGGAGGGTGGGCAGGGCGAGTGCCTTGACGTCGTCGGGGGTGACGTAGTCGCGGCCGACGAGCCAGGCCCAGGCACGGGACGTGGCGAGCAGGGCGGTCGCGCCGCGTGGGGAGACGCCGAGGGTGAGGGAGGGCGACTCGCGGGTGGCTCGGCAGATGTCGACCACGTAGGCGGTGATTTCCGGGGAGATCGTGGTCTTGGCGACCGCGGCGCGGGCGGCTTCCAGGTCGGCGGGGCCCGCGACGGGGCGTACGCCGGCGGCGTGCAGGTCGCGCGGGTTGAAGCCCTCGGCGTGGCGGGTGAGGACGCTGATCTCGTCCTGGCGGGAGGGCAGCGGGATCGTCAGCTTGAGGAGGAAACGGTCCAGCTGGGCCTCGGGCAGGGGGTACGTGCCCTCGTACTCGACGGGGTTCTGGGTCGCGGCGACCAGGAACGGGTCGGGGAGCGGGCGCGGTGTGCCGTCGACCGTGACCTGGCGTTCCTCCATGGCTTCGAGGAGGGACGACTGGGTCTTGGGCGGGGTGCGGTTGATCTCGTCGGCCAGGAGGAGGTTGGTGAAGACCGGGCCGGGCTGGAAGGAGAACTCGGCGCTGCGGGTGTCGTAGACCAGGGAGCCCGTCACGTCACTCGGCATCAGGTCGGGGGTGAACTGGACGCGCTTGGTGTCGAGTTCGAGTGCGGATGCGAGGGCGCGGACGAGCAACGTTTTGGCGACCCCGGGGACTCCTTCAAGGAGAACGTGTCCGCGGCACAGGAGGGCGACGACGAGGCCGGTCACGGCGGGGTCCTGACCGACCACGGCCTTGGCGATCTCGGCGCGCAGGGCTTCCAGGGCTGCTCGGGGGTTGCCCTGATCCCCGGCGTACCCGGCGTTGTCAGTGGTCGGGTCCATCATGGACGGCGTACCTCTCTTTCGAGGGCGTCGAGTTGGTCGGCGAGAGAGATGAGGGCCGCGTCGTCGCCGGGCGGCGGGCCGAAGAGGAGCGAGTGCAGGGCCTGTCCGTCTCCGTGGCTGTCGAGGAGGGCGGGGAGCAGGGCTTCGGGCGCGTGGGCCTGGGTGACGGGGACGCCGATGAGGGGGGCGAGGCGGGTGCGGGTGGCGGAGCGAAGAGCGGCGGCCGCGCGGTCGCGGGCGTTGGCCTTGCGATAGAGGCGGGCACGGCCTTCGACGGTTTCGGAGGCGCGGATCGCCACGGGAAGTTTTTCTGGCACGAGGGGGCCTAGTCGGCGTGCCCTCCACAGGGCGGCGAGGGCTGCGGCGATGAAGAGCTGCAGTGTGCCCCAGAGCCAGCCCGAGGGGAGCAGGTCGAGGAAGCCGCGTTCCTCGTCGGTGTCGTTCGCGGGGGCGTCGGAGAGTGAGGGGAGGTACCAGACCAGATGGGGGCGGGAGCCGAGGAGTTGGAGGGCGAGCGAGGCGTTGCCCTGTTCGTCGAGGGTGTCGTTGTAGAGGATGTCGGGCGCGCCGAGTACGACGGTGTCGCCGTTCCCGGACGTGTCCGGGACCCGTACCAGGGTGGCCAGGCGCTCGCTGGGGTAGCACTCGTCGGCGTCGGGGCGGGTGGCGGTGTAGCGGATGCCGCCCGTGTCGGCGGTGCCCGCGCGGCGGGCGGCGGGCAGGTCGCAGGCGGGGGAGAGTGTCGAGTCGAGGCTGGTGGCCGGGTTGGCGACGACGCCGGGGGCGAGCCGTTCGACGGACCAGCTGCCGGGGGCGACGAGGACGGTGCGGCCGCCGGAGTCAGCGGTTTCGGCACGCAATTGGCTCTGTTGACCGTGCGTCAGGAGGTCTGGGACGGCGACCAGGAGGGTGGTGTCCGGGCCGGCCGCGGCGTCGGCCTCGGCGAGGGTGGTGACCACTCGGGTGGAGACGCCTCGGTCGGCGAGGAGTTCGGCGACGGCGCGGCTGCCGTAGGGGTCGGCGGAGCGTGGGTCGAGCGCGCCGTGCCGGGTGTCGGAGCGGATGGTGGCGATCGCGACAGCCGCCACCAGGAGGAGCACGAGGGCGAGGACGACGCCTCGCGCGCGGGTCCACGCCTGGCGTGCGGTGGGCGATGTCGATGTCGATGTCGATGTCGACGGGAGCGTGGCCTCGGTGGTCATTCGGCGGCTCCCCGGCGGTTGTTGTCGGCCGCGTTGCGGGGCGTACTGGGGCTGCTGCTGCTCGCGAGTTGGGGCTTGGTGCGCTCCAGGTCGCGGTCGAGGTCGGCGATGCGGCGGTACGACTGCTCGGTAGCCGAGCGTCCGCCGTACGTCACGTCGTCGAAGTCCCGGGCGGCGGCGCGCAGTCGGTCTGCCTGTGAGGGCAGAGTCCGACCGGCTTCGGTGGCGGCCTCGTCGGCGGTGCGGCCGGGGCGGGTGTCGAGGAGGGCGCGTTCCTCCAGGGAGCGGACGATGGCACGCATCCGTTCCTGGACGGCCTGGCTCCAGTGGCCCTGGGCGGCGTGCGCCTCGGCGGCCGCGCGGTGTTCGGCGGCGCTGCGAGGGCGGTCGTCGAACAGGGCGGCGGAGGAGGCGGGTTCGCGGCGCGGGGTGCCGAGGCGCCACCACAGGGCGCCCAGGACCGCGAGAACGACCAGGATGACGACGACCAGGCCGAGCGTTCCGCCGGGGGTCGCGGCCGCGGCGGTGTTGAACAGCTTGTCGACCCAGTCCCAGAAGGCGTTCAGCGCGCGCTGGAACCAACTGGGGTCGTTCTCGTGGTACATCCGCTTGGACAGCTCGCGCCGTGCCGCCTCGCGCGCGGGGTCGCGGGGCGTTGTCAGCGGTGGTTCGTCGCTGGAGCGGGCCAACGAGAGTACGGATGTGTGGTCGGCGCGCAGCAGGGCGCGGACCGTTGTGTCGTGGACGCGCAACAGGGCCTGTACTGGTGTGTCGCCGACGCGTTGCGCGGTGCGTACGGCCATGTCGGCGGCGTTCGGCAGTGCCTGTGCCGCTGTGAGAACTCCCCCCGCCAGGCTCACCGCATCAGCTCCCGGGAGCGGAGGCGGTGCCGTACCCCTGGACGCCGGCGGCACGGGCCAGTTCGAGGTCGAGAGCCTCGCGGCGGATGCGCTGGTCGATGTAGAGGAGCACGGTGACGCCCGCCGTGATCGGGAAGGTGATCATGGAGCCGATCACCGAGCCGATCCCGCTGATGATGAGGAACGTCCAGCCGAGACCGCCGGTGCCCTCCATGAAGCCGGTGACGCCTTCGCCGCTGAACGCCGCGGCCAGGAAGGTGAAGGGGATGACGACGATCGCCGCGACGATGTTCGCGATGATCGCCGCGAGGAACTGGATCCCCATCACTCGCCACCAGGAGCCGCGGACCAGCTTTCCGGAGCGGCTCATCGACTTCACGATGCCTTGCTTCTCCAGCATCAGCGTGGGCGAGGCCAGGGAGAAGCGGATCATCAGCCACAGGGCGACGACGACGGCGCCCAGCCCGCCCAGGACGGCGATGGCCGCGCCCGCCCCGCCTGCGCCCGAGACAGCCACGAGGATGCCGGGGAGCACGCCCACGAGGACGATGCCGACAGCGATGAGCATCAGCAGGAGGATCAGACCGAAAAGCCTCATCACCTGAGGCCGGGCGTCGCGCCAGGCCTCGCCGGTGGTGACGGGGCGGCCGAGCACCGCGCGGCTGGTCACGGTGGTGAGCAGGGCGGTCGCCATGACCGTGCCGATCAGGGTGATCGCGAAGACGACCGCGCTGCCGAGCATGGCGTCGCCCATGGCACGGGTCACTTCGCTGAGCGTGGCGCTCGGGTCGTTGAGGGCCTCGGCGTCGGTGGTGTCGTTGAGGACGAGGCCCTGGAGCAGGATGACGACGATCTCGGTGACGATCGCGACGGTCAGCGAGATGCCCAGGACCGTGCGCCAGTAGGTGCGCATGGTGGAGACCGCGCCGTCGAGGATCTCGCCCACGCCGAGCGGGCGGAGCGGGATCACGCCGGGCTTGGCCGCGGGCGGGGGCCCGCCCCAGCCGCTGTATCCGCCGGGAGGGCCGTAACCGCTGCCCCAGCCGCCGTGTCCGCCGTTTCCGCCGCCGGGAGTGCCGTGGCCCCCGTATCCGTCGGGGCCGGTGGGGGGCTGGGCTCCCCAGCCCGGGCCGGGCGGTGGGGGTGGCGGTGTCTGGCCGGGCGCCGGGCCGCCTGCGGGCGCGGACCACTGGTCGGCCGGTGGTTGCTCCTTGGACCACTTCGTGCCGGGGTTCTGCGGGTCCGGTCCCGGCTGCTCCGCGGGGTTCGCGGCGTCGGGCCGGTCGGCGGGCTCGGCGGTGCCGGACGCGCCGGGCTCGTGCCCGTCGGAGGGGGCGGATCCGGGCGAGGCCCAGCCCGGAGTGTCCTTCATCGTCGCTCCTTCACGGTGCCCGTCCGCGGTCGCGGCGGCAGGTTGGCAGCCATCGTGCCATGGGGTGGTTGTCGAGGGACCAGCCGCGGTATGGGCTGGACACCTTCAATTGTCCGCCGAAAAACGGGCAGACTGATCGCATGGCTGATCAGCACGCGCAAACCGCCGAGGACAGCAGGCCGACCGAGACACCGGCGATCCGATGGGAAGAGCCGCCCGAGGGCCCCGTACTGGTGCTCCTCGACCAGACGAGGCTGCCGGCCGAGGAGGTCGAACTCGTGTGTACGGATGCGTCGGCGCTGGTGGAGGCGATCCGTTCGCTCGCCGTGCGCGGGGCGCCCTTGCTCGGCATCGCGGGGGCGTACGGCGTCGCGCTCGCCGCCGTGCGCGGGTTCGACGTGGACGACGCCGCGGACGCGCTGGCGGGTGCTCGCCCCACGGCGGTGAACCTCGCCGTCGGGGTGCGCAGGGCCCAGTCCGCGTACCGGGCCGAGCTCGCAGAGGGCGGCGATGTCCGGCAGGCCGCCGACGCGGCGCTCGCCGCGGCGCGTCAGGTGCACCGGGAGGATGCCGAGGCCAGTGGCCGGATGGCTGAGCGGGGGCTGGCACTGCTGGAGGAGCTGCTGCCCGGCGGCGGGCACCGGATCCTCACCCACTGCAACACCGGCTCGCTGGTGTCGGGCGGTGAGGGGACGGCGTTCGCGGTGGCGCTCGCGGCGCACCGGGCGGGGCAGCTGCGGCGGCTGTGGGTGGACGAGACGCGGCCGCTGCTGCAAGGGGCTCGGCTGACGGCGTACGAGGCGGCGCGCAGCGGTATGGCGTACACCCTGCTCACCGACAACGCGGCGGGTTCGCTGTTCGCGGCCGGGGAGGTGGACGCGGTGCTGATCGGGGCGGACCGCATCGCGGCCGACGGGTCGGTGGCGAACAAGGTGGGGAGCTATCCGCTCGCGGTGCTGGCGCGGTACCACCATGTGCCGTTCATCGTGGTGGCGCCGCTGACGACGGTGGATCCGCACACGCCGGACGGGGCGTCGATCGAGGTCGAGCAGCGCCCCGGGCATGAGGTGACCGAGCTCACAGCGCCGCAGGTGCCGGTGATGGGAGCGGAGGCGGGCGGCGGAGTTCCGGTGGCACCGCTGGGGACCCAGGCGTACAACCCGGCGTTCGATGTGACGCCGCCCGAGCTGGTGACGGCGATCGTCACGGAGGAGGGCGTCATCTCGCCGGTGACGGCCGAAGCGCTTGCGGAGCTGTGTGAGCGGTCGCCGCAGGCGACGAGCGGCTGAGAGGGGCGCTGTCGGCCTGACTGACGGGTGCGGGCCCTCCAGCGGCGCCGACGGTCGGGTGGAGGGGCCGTGGTGTCCTGGGTGCCGTCTGTCGCGGACTCGGCGCTTCGAGTGGGCGAGTGCAGTGGCGCGCTCACTCCCTGCTGCCCTCGTTCAGGAACGTTCCGGAGTGGTGAGAGCCGAGGGGGCGAGTACCCAGAGCAGGGCTCGGCCGGTCAGCGGTGTCGTGGCGATCAGGGTCAGGTAGATCTCGGCGAGGGATCCGTCCCCGGTGAGGACGTTGAGGTCGTCGGACAGCCGCGACAGCAGATAGATGACGGCATCCACGATGAGCCATGAGGCCAGGTTGGCGCCGATCCACCAGGTCCAGCGGTTGGTGACCTTGCGCAGGACGAGGGACTGGGACAGGCCGAGCAGGGGGCCGAGGGCCAGGCTCTGACTGGCAGCCAGGAGGTAGGCCGTCGACACGTCGGTGTCCGTGTCCTGGGCGCTGATCACCGCAGGCATGATCACCAGCAGCCAGGCCAGTAGTGCCGGGCCGATGTTGGCGGTGATCCACACTTTGCGAGGGACGGGCACCCGCTGTCGGACGACCAGCCATTGCAGAGCTCCCAGGACGCCTCCGAACAGCGCTGCCCCCAAGGTCGCTATCAGGAGCGCGATCACGACGTGGTGGCTGGAGACTTCCAGGTGGAGCGCGTCGTCCCCCAGCAGTGCCAGCAGGAAACCAGCGGACAGGACGATGACGAAGGCGATCGTGTTGTACGCGATCCACTGCCAGTAGAGGCGGGAGTCCCATCCGCTCGGTGACGTCGTCTCACGGCGGGAGCCAGAAGCAGCCATCGCGTACTCCTCCGGTTTCGGCGGCTCTCCGTGATGGCCCGCCATCCCGGTGACCACAGGGTGCGCCTGCCGTCCGGCGTCCGGGGCAGCGGGAAGGTTGATCCAGGAGCCGGTGCGGCAGCGCGGCTACGGGATCGGGTGCATCGGGGGAAGCGTGGACAGGACACCGCGTAAGAGCCGCCGGGAGTCGAGGCGCGCCGTTGTGCGTTCGCTGTTCAGCGTTGCGCTGCTCGTCGCTGTCTACTTCCTGTTGCCGCTCGATTCGGCCTTCACCACCGGCACGGTCCTCGGGCTCGTCGGCGGCATCGTCGCCGTGGCACTGCTTCTGTCCTGGCAGATCCGGAAGATCTCGCTGTCCCAGCGGCCCGAACTGCGCGCCATGGAAGCCCTGGGGACGACCCTTCCGCTCTATCTGCTCTTGTTCGCGACGACGTACTACCTGATGAAACACAGCGCGTCGGACAGCTTCAGCGAGCCGCTGTCGAGGTCCGACGCGTTGTATTTCACCGTGACCGTGTTCAGCACCGTCGGTTTCGGCGACATCAGCCCGCGCAGCGAACCGGCCCGGCTGCTGGCCACAGGGCAGATGACGACGAATCTGCTGCTGATCGGTGTCGTGGCCCGGCTCCTGGTGCGTGCGGTCGAGCGGGGCAGAACCCGCCAGGGCGGCCCACCAGTCGAGGGCCGGAACGGCGAAGCGCCGGACACGCGATGACCGATGGGGGCTCTTCCCTTCAGCTCCCAGCCTCCATCTCGGCCTCGGTCTCTGCGTCGGCCACCGCGATGGCGATGCCGAGCGCTGTGGTGAGGTTGCCCGCTGCCGTCATCACGCGGGCTGTGCCCACGATGGGCGCGATGGCGACCAGGACGTCCTGTACCTGAGCGGCGGTCAGATTGGCCCTGAGCGCGGGGTCTACGTGGGCGAGGTAGGAGACGGGGGGCGCGTCCGAGGCCGCGAGCGCGGCGATGCGGGTCAGGATGAGCGTGTCCGGGGGCAGACCGCATCGCTCGAGAGAGTCGATGGTCATGGCGGCGAGGGTGTCCAGGACCGGGGTGTCGGATGCTGTGGACATGCCGAATGGCCTCCTTAAGGCGCTGACGACGCCGAGATGGTGTGCGGCGGAGGCGGACAGGAAAAGGCATCCGCAGGCGCCACGTCCTCGTTCAACCGTAGGAGCGTTCCGGGCGGTGCGCGCGGGGAGCTGTCTGCCTTGCAGTACCCCGACCCGCGCGGGAGCCTGAGGCGGCCTTCCCCCGGCCCTTTGCAGCCCGCGTCGTCACACGACCGTCGGGTGGGCTTCCTCTGAGTCACGACACACGACCGTCGGGTGGGCTTCCTCTGAGTCACGACATCCGTGCGCCGAGTCGTGTGTCTGACCGACTGATATCAGTGCTGACATCGACACCGACGGACTGGGGCAGACAGTGACCGCCCCGTACGACTATCGTCACTGGCCGGTGACCCTGCTCACCTGCGTGTCCTTCACCGTTATGAGAATGGGATGATGTCGTTTATGAAGGGACGAGTCCTTGTCGTCGACGACGACACCGCACTGGCCGAGATGCTCGGCATTGTGCTGCGTGGTGAAGGTTTTGAGCCGTCTTTCGTAGCCGACGGCGACAAGGCGCTGGCCGCTTTCCGTGAGGCGAAGCCCGATCTGGTGCTCCTGGACCTGATGCTGCCCGGGCGGGACGGTATCGAGGTGTGCCGCCTGATCAGGGCGGAGTCCGGGGTGCCGATCGTGATGCTCACGGCGAAGAGCGACACCGTCGACGTCGTCGTGGGCCTGGAGTCCGGTGCCGACGACTACATCGTGAAGCCGTTCAAGCCGAAGGAGCTCGTCGCCCGCATCAGGGCGCGGCTCAGGAGGTCCGAGGAGCCGGCGCCCGAGCAACTCGCCATCGGTGACCTGGTCATCGACGTGGCCGGGCACTCCGTGAAGCGGGAGGGACAGTCGATCGCCCTGACGCCGCTGGAGTTCGATCTGCTGGTGGCGCTCGCACGCAAGCCGTGGCAGGTGTTCACGCGTGAGGTGCTGCTCGAGCAGGTGTGGGGCTACCGGCACGCGGCCGACACCCGCCTGGTCAACGTGCATGTGCAGCGGCTGCGCTCCAAGGTCGAGAAGGATCCGGAACGGCCGGAGATCGTGGTGACCGTCCGTGGCGTCGGTTACAAGGCCGGGCCGAGCTGACATGTCCGAAGACAGTGCCGCTTCGGCGCCCGGCAGTTCCGGTGCCCGCGCGGAGCGGCCTGTCGGCCGGAAGACGGCAGGCTCCCGCTGGGGCCGCTTTCTCGAGGGCGGGTTGCTGCAGGGCGGCGTCCAGGGCAGCCCGGTCCTGCGCCTTTTCATGCGCTGGGTGCGCCGGCCGCTGCTGCCCGTCATGCGGCTGTGGCGGCGCAACATCCAGCTCAAGGTCGTCGTCACGACCCTGCTGATGTCGCTGGGCGTGGTTCTGCTGCTCGGTTTCGTCGTCATCGGGCAGGTGCGCAACGGACTGCTGGACGCCAAGGTGAAGGCCTCGCAGAGCCAGGCCACCGGTGGGTTCGCGGTGGCCAAGCAGAAGGCCGACGAGGCGGCGGCGGGGGCCGGTGACGACGGTGGTCGCCCGGCGGACGGCCGTGCCGAGCAGAACGTCAGTCCGTGGATGGGCGACCTGGTGGAATCGCTTTCCAGCGGCGGCCAGGGCGCCTTCGACGTGGTGACGCTCCCCACGGGCGACGGCAGCAGCGGCGGGGGACGCGGACCGCGTGCCTCGGGTGGCGTCGACTGGTCGGCCAGCGTGCCCGAGGACCTGCGCGAGCGTGTCGACAGTATTCCGTCGGCGGCCCAGAGCTACACGCGGATCGCCTACGGCAGCACCTCCGCCAAGGACTCCCAGCCGGCCCTCGTGATCGGCAAGCAGGTAAACGACCCGAACGGCGACCCCTACCAGCTGTACTACCTCTTCCCGCTCACCCAGGAGGAGAAGTCCCTGAGCCTGGTCAAGGGGACCCTGGCGACGGCCGGCCTCTTCGTCGTCGTACTCCTCGGGGCCATCGCCTGGCTGGTGGTGCGGCAGGTCGTCACCCCGGTGCGGATGGCGGCCGGGATCGCCGAGCGGTTGTCCGCCGGGCGGCTCCAGGAACGGATGAAGGTCACCGGCGAGGACGACATCGCCCGGCTCGGCGAGGCCTTCAACAAGATGGCGCAGAGCCTGCAGCTGAAGATCCAGCAGCTGGAGGACCTGTCGCGGATGCAGCGGCGGTTCGTGTCGGACGTGTCGCACGAGCTGCGCACGCCGCTGACGACGGTGCGGATGGCGGCCGACGTCATCCACGACGCGCGCGTGGACTTCGATCCGGTGACCGCCCGGTCGGCGGAGCTGCTCGCCGACCAGTTGGACCGGTTCGAGACGCTGCTCGCGGACCTGCTGGAAATCAGCCGCTTCGACGCGGGCGCGGCGGCCCTGGAGGCCGAGCCGATCGACCTGCGTGAGGTCGTACGGCGGGTCGTCAGCGGGGCCGAACCGCTCTCGGAGCGCAAGGGCACCCAGATCCGCGTCGTGGGCGACCAGCAGCCCATCGTGGCCGAGGCCGACGCCCGGCGGGTGGAGCGGGTGTTGCGCAACCTCGTCGTCAACGCCGTGGAGCACGGCGAGGGCAAGGACGTCGTCGTCAAGCTGGCCGCGGCGGGCGGGGCGGTGGCGATCGCGGTGCGCGACTACGGCGTCGGGCTCAAGCCCGGCGAGGCGACCCGCGTCTTCAGCCGTTTCTGGCGGGCGGACCCGGCACGCGCGCGTACCACCGGCGGTACGGGCCTGGGGTTGTCCATCGCGCTGGAGGACGCGCGGCTGCACGGCGGCTGGCTCCAGGCGTGGGGCGAGCCGGGCGGCGGGTCGCAGTTCCGGCTGACGCTGCCGCGGACCGCGGACGAACCCTTGCGGGGCTCGCCGATACCGCTGGAGCCCAAGGACTCCCGGCGCCATCGTGGCCTCAACGACGCCGGTCTGCCGAGCGCGGGCGGGGAGAAGGCCGCCACCGTGCCGGCCCAGACGACAGGCGACCAGGGGCCCTCACGCGGCCCGATCGCGTCCCGGCCGTCAGCCCTGACACCCACGGCCGACCCGACGGCGCTGCCCGGCAACGGCGCGCGCGTGGTGCCCCGGCCCGCTTCCGGGGCGCGGCGGCAGGACGACGCGGCCGCGGGAAGCCGGCCGGGGAGCAGTGAGACCGGCGGGCCGCGGAGCGAGAACGTGAGCCGCCCGGACACCGGGTCGGAGGGCTCGTACGAGCAAGGGGAGGCATTTCGTGGGCGCTGATCGCGAGGGGGGCGCTCGGCGCATGCCGGGGCGCGCGACGGCGTACGCCGCTTGTGGCGTCGTTCTGCTGGCAGGGTGTGCGTCCATGCCCGACAGCGGGGATCTGCGCGGCGTCGAGTCCACGCCGCGCCAGGACACCCAGGTGCGGGTGTTCGCCATGCCGCCCCAGGAGGACGCGCCCGCCTCGGAGATTGTCCAGGGTTTCCTTGAGGCGCTGACCAGCGACGATCCGAACTACGAGACGGCGAGCAAGTATCTGACCCCTGAGGCCGCGAAGACATGGCAGCCTCAGCTGTCCACCACGGTGCTCGCGAACGGGCCCACCATCGGACCCGAGCGGACCGCGGACCGTGAGGATGCCGACGACGACGCCGTCTCGTACTTGCTCACCGGTGCCCGGTTCGCCACGGTGGACCTGCAGCAGTCGTACGCGCCCGCCGAGGGGGACTACAGCCAGTCGGTGTACCTCACGCGGGACGAGAAGACCAAGCAGTGGCGTATCGCCGGGCTGCCGCAGGGTGTCGTCATGGGGAAGTCGGACTTCCAGCGCAACTACACGTCCGTCAACAAGTACTACTTCGCCGCGAACACGACGGCGGGGACGAGTCCGCAGACCGTGGCCGTCGCCGATCCCGTGTACGTGCGCGAGCGTGTGGATCCCACGACGCAGATGGTGCGTTCCCTGCTCAGCGGGCCCACGAGCTGGCTCAACCCGGTCGTCAGGTCCAGTTTTCCCACCGGTACGAAGCTCAAGAAGGGCGTCACGTCGCTGACGCCGGACGACCAGAGCAGGCTGATCGTGCCGCTCAACGACCGGGCGGCGCGGGTCGGTACGGCCAAGTGCGAAGAGATGGCGGCGCAGCTCCTGTTCACCTTGCAGAACCTCAGCCCGGCGGTGGACGAGGTCGAACTGGAGGCGGACGGCAAGAAGTTGTGCGCGCTCGAGGAGAACGGGGCGGACGGCGTCGCCGCGCGCGGCTCGGTGCGCAATCCCGAGTACCTGTACTTCCTCGACGGCGAACACCGGCTCGTACGGCTGCCGACGGGCAACAACGGTACGTCCCCGGATCCGGTGCCGGGAGCCCTGGGCGAGGGCGCCAAGCAGCTGCGTTCGGTCGCCGTGTCGCGCGACGAGCACAGCGCGGCCGGGGTCGGCATCGACGGGAAGGCGCTGTACGTCGGCTCGCTCGTGTCGGGCGGGTCGCTCGGGGAGCCGGTGCTGAGCAGCAAGGGCCCGACGGAGAACGACCGTCTGACCGCACCCAGTTGGGACGCGGAGGGCGACCTGTGGGTGGCCGACCGCAACCCCGCCGCCGCGCGGTTGCTGTTGCTGGAGGAGGGCGCCGGCAAGCCGCTGACGGTGCGGACGCCGGGGCTGGACGGGCGCGTCAAGGACATCCGGCTGGCCGCCGACGGCGTGCGCATCGCGCTGGTCGTGGAGAAGGACGGCAAGCAGTCCCTGTTCATCGGGCGGATCGAGCGGGGCGAGAAGCCGGGGGAGGCGCCGTCGGTCCAGGAACTGCGTTCCGCGACGCCGGAGATGGAAGAGCTCACGACCATGTCGTGGGCCGGTGACAGCCGACTGGTGGTCGTCGGGCGCGAGGAGGGCGGCGTGCAGCAGATGCGGTACGTCCAGGTCGACGGCTCCACGCCGGAGGGGCCCGCGCCGGCGGCGCTGACGGGCGTGAAGGAGATCGCCGCGTCCGAGGACGACCGGTTGCCGTTGGTGGCGTTCTCGGAGGACGGGATCGTACGGCTGTCGTCCGGGACGCAGTGGCAGAAGGTGGACACGGACGGGACGGCTCCGGTCTACCCGGGGTGAGTGCCGGACCGCGGGGTGGAGTGCCGCCGCGGTGTGAGGGAGGCGGCCGTTCCTGCCGGGGTTCGTTCCGGCGGAGCGGTCGCTCTGTTTCGGGGCGGGTACGGCTGGTGCGCCGCGCCCGGAGTTGTCCACAGGCGGTTGTCCACAGGGGTGGCAGGGCCGCGTCGGCGTTGGCACAGTGGTGGGCATGCGGGGGTGGTGGCAGGACCTCACCGACCTGGTGCTGCCGGCCGAGTGCGGAGGCTGCGGGACGCCTCGTACGGTGCTCTGTCCGGAGTGCCGTGCCGTCCTGAGCGGGGCCGTGCCGCGCCGGGTGCGACCAAGTCCGAAGCCGCCTGGGCTGCCGGTCGTGCACGCGGCGGCCCGGTACGCGGACGAGGTGCGGGCCATGCTGCTGGCCCACAAGGAACGGGGTGCGCTCGCGTTGGCGACACCGCTCGGTACGGCGCTGGCGGGGGCCGTGCGGGCCGGGCTCCAGCAGTCCTGGGGGCCGGTTCACGGGGCCGGGCGCCAGGAGATGCGAGGGCTGGTCGGCGCGGTTGGGGGCCCGAGGGCCGCGGGGCCGGGCGGCGAGGTCGTGACGCTCGTCCCTGTGCCGTCCTCGCGAGGGGCGGTGCGGGCCCGAGGGCATGATCCGGCGCGACGGATCGCGCTTGCGGCGGCCGGGAAGCTTCGGCGGACGGGGACACCGACGCGAGTGGTGTCCGTGTTGCGGCAGGGGCGTGCCGTCGCCGACCAGACGGGGCTCAACTCCCGGCAGCGGCTGGAGAATCTCGACGGTGCGCTGGTGGTGGTCCCCGGAGGCGGACGGCTGCTCCTTGGCGGCCCGGTCGTGCTCGTCGACGACCTGATGACCACGGGCGCGTCACTGACGGAGGCGGCGCGTGCGGTGCGGGCGGCGCTGGCGGGTGCGGCGGTGCCGGGCGCGGACGTGTCGGCGTACGGCGGCGTGACAGGTGCAGGGCACAGGGTGGCCGGTGGTGGCGCCGCGGGGGCCGGGACGGTCGCGGAGGGTGGCGGCGCGGCTTCGGTGCGGAACGGGGAAGTTCATGGTGGCGGCTGTACGTGGGCGGGTGGGGCGGATGTGTGTGGAGAGCGTGCAACGGCGGTGTATGGCGCGGCAGGTCGGGAAGGCAGAGGGGAACGGATGGGCGGCACGACGGAGGAGGAGACGGGCCGGCCGGCCGCCCCGTCCGAAAAGGCGGGCGCCGACGACGGCTGCGACCAGATTTGCGCGGCCGTGGTCGCTGCCACGCCGGATTCTTTCGAAATAAACCGGAACTGACTGTGAACTTGCATCGTTGCAGGTAACGAGAGGGTCAATTCACCTGAACGGAGGTAGGCCGCGGTAGAGGGTGACGACATCCGTCCGGGCGAGATATGTTCGGTTGTGAGGGAAAGGCGCAGGCCACACCTCTCCTGTCCGAATGCCGTGTCGTGGGTTTTTCACTATCACCCGCACCGGTGGAGTGGAGATCTTGCCCGCGGGGGAGGAGGTGGAAGTCACCGAGTCCGAGGTTCCGGGACTCACCGGAGCCTGGTGCAAAAGGGAGACGCTCCGCAGCGAAGCGGAGCGATCCGGGAACGGAGTTCTGCGTGGACATCGTCGTCAAGGGCCGCAAGACCGAGGTGCCCGAGCGGTTCCGCAAGCACGTGGCCGAGAAGCTGAAGCTGGAGAAGATCCAGAAGCTCGATGGCAAGGTGATCAGCCTCGACGTCGAGGTGTCCAAGGAGCCGAACCCCCGACAGGCCGACCGCTGTGACCGAGTGGAGATCACCCTCCGCTCCCGCGGTCCGGTGATCCGGGCGGAAGCGGCAGCCAGTGACCCGTACGCGGCACTCGACCTGGCGGCGGAGAAGCTGGACGCGCGACTGCGCAAGCAGCACGACAAGCGCCACACCCGACGCGGCTCACGGCGGCTCACGGCGGCCGAGGTCCCCGACCACGTCCAGGGCGCGGCGACGCTCAACGGCAACGGCCACCCCGTCCCCGACGAAGAGACGGACGGAGTGCCCACCAAGAAGATCGGCTCGCTGGAAGTGAAGGGTGACGGCCCCCTCATCGTCCGCGAGAAGACCCACGTCGCCTCCCCGATGACCCTCGACCAGGCCCTCTACGAGATGGAACTGGTCGGCCACGACTTCTACCTGTTCATCGACTCCGAGACCAAGGAGCCGAGCGTCGTCTACCGGCGCCACGCCTACGACTACGGCGTCATCCACCTCAGCACGGACCCGATGGTCACCCAGGCGCAACCCCCCGCCGCGGGTGGCATGCTGGGCGGCTGATCGCCCGGCCGACAGCCGAGACGGTGCCCCTGGTGCGCGTGTGCGCCCCCAGGGGCACCGGTGTGCGACCACTTCACGCCCCGCTCTGTCACCGCAGTGTCGTCCCGGCATGGAATCATGGCCGCACCGGCCCAACCGCTGGGCCGTTGCCTTGGGTTGGCGATGGCACAGAACCACAGGCCACAGCCTTCAGGGGGAGGAACGATGGCGGACAGCTTCGGACCGATGCAGGACGAGGACGCCGGGGACGGCGTCGTCGCCACGGACCCGGACGCGGGCTCTCCACGCAAGGAGCCGATCCGTGTCCTGGTCGTGGACGACCACGCCCTCTTCCGTCGTGGCCTGGAGATCGTCCTCGCGGCCGAAGAGGACATCCAGGTCGTGGGCGAGGCCGGGGACGGCGCGGAGGCCGTCGACAAGGCCGCCGACCTGCTGCCGGACATCGTGCTGATGGACGTACGGATGCCCAAGCGCGGCGGGATCGAGGCGTGCACCTCCATCAAGGAGGTCGCCCCGAGCGCCAAGATCATCATGCTGACGATCAGCGACGAGGAAGCCGACCTCTACGAAGCGATCAAGGCGGGCGCGACCGGATATCTCCTCAAGGAGATCTCCACCGACGAAGTGGCCACCGCCATTCGCGCGGTGGCCGACGGTCAGTCGCAGATCAGCCCTTCGATGGCGTCGAAACTGCTCACCGAGTTCAAGTCGATGATCCAGCGCACCGACGAACGCCGTCTCGTGCCGGCGCCACGGCTCACGGACCGTGAGCTGGAGGTGCTGAAGCTGGTCGCCACGGGGATGAACAACCGGGATATCGCCAAGGAGTTGTTCATCTCCGAGAACACCGTGAAGAACCATGTGCGCAACATCCTGGAGAAGCTGCAGCTGCACTCCAGGATGGAGGCGGTGGTGTACGCGATGCGGGAGAAGATCCTCGAAATCCAGTAAGGGACGGGATCAGCCGGTCGCGCGGGCGAGTTCCCTCGCCAGGGGCTCGCGCAGTTCCGGCGCGTCCACCCGTTCCACCCGTACGTCCGTGCAGTTCACCCAGCCTGCCGCCTCGACCAGAGCCTGCGCCACCGCCGGGACCGCCTTCGGGCCGTCCAGGGTGACCTGCCTGGCGACCAGGGTGCCGCCCTCGCGGGCCGGGTCCACGCGGCCCACCAGTCGGCCGCCGGCCAGCACCGGCATCGCGAAGTAGCCGTACACCCGCTTCTGCTTGGGGACATACGCCTCCAGGCGGTGGGTGAAGCCGAAGATCCGCTCGGTGCGCGCCCGTTCCCAGACGAGGGAGTCGAAGGGCGACAGGAGGGTGGTGCGATGGCGGCCGCGCGGGGCGGTTTCCAGGGCGGCCGGGTCGGCCCAGGCCGGCTTGCCCCAGCCCTCGACCGTGACCGGGACCAGGCCCGAGTCGGCGATCACCGCGTCGACCTGTTCGCCCTTGAGACGGTGGTAGTCGGCGATGTCCGCGCGCGTGCCGACGCCCAGGGACTGGCCGGCGAGGCGGACCAGGCGGCGCAGGCACTCGGTGTCGGTCAGGTCGTCGTGCAGCAGGGTGTCCGGGACGGCGCGTTCGGCGAGGTCGTACACGCGCTTCCAGCCGCGGCGCTCGACGCACACCACCTCGCCGTACATCAGGGCGCGCTCCACGGCGACCTTCGTGCCGGACCAGTCCCACCACTCGCTGGTCTTCTTCGCGCCGCCCAAATCCGTGGCGGTCAGCGGGCCTTCGGTGCGGAGCTGCTTGATGACCTGGTCGTAGGCGTCGTCGGGGAGGGCGTGGTTCCAGTGCGGGCGGCCGCGGTAGGAGCGGCGGCGGAAGGCGAAGTGGGGCCACTCCTCGATGGGCAGGATGCAGGCGGCGTGCGACCAGTACTCGAAGGCGTGGGGGCGTGCCGGAGCCGCGCCCGAGGCCGCGGTGCCCCAGTAGGCGCTCTCGACCGTCTTGCGGCCCACGGCGCCGAGGCGGGCGTACGGGATGAGTTCGTGCGAGCGGGCGAGGACCGAGATGGTGTCGAGCTGGACCGCGCCCAAATGGCGGAGGATGCCGCGGACGCCCGAGCGGCGGTCCGGGGCGCCCAGGAAGCCCTGGGCCCTGAGGGCGATGCGGCGGGCTTCGTCCGCCGAGAGGGTGGTGGTCGGGCGCGGCGTCGTCATGGCCCGCACGATAGAGGGTGGGACTGACAACGCGGGATGAGCTGCGGTTTCCCCGCTACGACCGTGACGGCGCCGGCAAATACGGTGCCGTGGACGGCAGTCCCAGGTCCGACGGCAGCAGCGAACCCACCCAGCAGTCCCGTCGTACGCCCTGGTGGATGATCGCGGAGCGCAGGGTGCCCTCGAAGGCGAAGCCGGCGCGTTCCGCCACCGCGCGGGAGGGCTGGTTGCCGACCTCCGCGCGCCACTCCACGCGATCGACCGACAGGTCGGTGAAGGCCCAGCGGGCGGCCGAGCGGGCGGCCTCCGTGATGTAGCCGTTGCCGCGGTGCTCCTTCGCGCCCCAGAAGCCGATCTCGGCCACGCTCAGGGAGCGCATCGTGAGGCTGACCATGCCCGTCAGCTCACCGTCCGGCAGGAAGAGGCCGAAGGTGAACATCGAGCCGTCCGCCCAGCCCTCGGGGACCAGTTGCTCGGTGAAGCTGCGGGCGTGTTCGGGGAGGTAGGGCGCCGGGATCGACGTCCAGCGCTGGATGTCGGGGTCCTGGGCGGCCGCGTACACGGCGTCGGTGTCCTGGGGGCCGACGGTGCGCAGCAGGAGACGGCCGGTGGTGAGCGTGACGGGGTCCATCGGCCGATTCTGCTCGGGGTTCGGCGAAGGCACCATCTCTTTGCCGTGCGTGAGCGGGCGATCACGATTCGCGCGATTCGTCCAAGTGGTGCGGCACCATCCGCCGGGCCCGGACGTTGTTCCCTTGCAGAGATGTGAAGCAGTGGGCAGTCACCGTCCCGGCAGGCCTCCCGGCGTGGCGGGGTCCTCGCATACGATGGCCGTTGCTCAGTAGTCCAATGGAAACCGACCGTCCCAGGCCCGACCGGCAAGGAGACCAACCCCCGTGTCCGTCCTCTCCAAGATCATGCGTGCAGGCGAAGGCAAGATCCTGCGCAAGCTGCACCGCATCGCGGACCAGGTCAACTCCATCGAAGAGGACTTCGTCGACCTCTCCGACGCCGAGCTGCGGGCCCTCACCGATGAGTACAAGCAGCGGTACGCCGATGGTGAGAGCTTGGACGACCTGCTGCCCGAGGCCTTCGCGACCGTGCGCGAGGCCGCCAAGCGCGTACTCGGACAGCGTCACTACGACGTTCAGATGATGGGCGGCGCAGCCCTTCACCTCGGTTACGTGGCCGAGATGAAGACCGGTGAGGGCAAGACCCTGGTCGGCACCCTGCCCGCCTACCTGAACGCCCTCTCCGGAGAAGGCGTCCACCTGATCACGGTCAACGACTACCTGGCCGAGCGCGACTCCGAGATGATGGGCCGCGTTCACAAGTTCCTGGGCCTGGACGTCGGCTGCATCCTCGCCAACATGACGCCGGCCCAGCGCCGCGAGCAGTACCGGTGCGACATCACCTACGGCACGAACAACGAGTTCGGCTTCGACTACCTGCGCGACAACATGGCGTGGTCCAAGGACGAGCTCGTCCAGCGTGGCCACAACTTCGCCATCGTCGACGAGGTCGACTCCATCCTCGTCGACGAGGCCCGTACGCCGCTGATCATCTCCGGTCCGGCCGACCAGGCCACCAAGTGGTACGGCGACTTCGCCAAGCTGGTCACCCGGCTGAAGAAGGGCGAGCCGGGCAACCCCCTCAAGGGTCTCGAGGAGACCGGCGACTACGACGTCGACGAGAAGAAGCGCACCGTCGCCATCCACGAGTCCGGCGTCGCCAAGGTCGAGGACTGGCTGGGCATCGACAACCTCTACGAGTCGGTGAACACCCCGCTGGTGGGCTACCTGAACAACGCCATCAAGGCCAAGGAGCTCTTCAAGGCGGACAAGGACTACGTCGTCATCGACGGCGAGGTCATGATCGTCGACGAGCACACCGGCCGTATCCTCGCCGGCCGCCGCTACAACGAGGGCATGCACCAGGCGATCGAGGCGAAGGAAGGGGTGGACATCAAGGACGAGAACCAGACGCTCGCCACGATCACCCTCCAGAACTTCTTCCGTCTCTACAAGCGCCACGACCACAACGGCAAGGAACAGCCCGGCCTCTGCGGCATGACCGGTACGGCCATGACCGAGGCCGCCGAGTTCCACCAGATCTACAAGCTCGGCGTCGTCCCGATCCCGACCAACCGCCCGATGGTCCGCAAGGACCAGTCGGACCTGATCTACCGCACCGAGGTCGCCAAGTTCGAGGCTGTCGTCGACGACATCGTCGAGAAGCACGGGAAGGGCCAGCCGATCCTCGTCGGTACGACGTCGGTCGAGAAGTCCGAATACCTCTCGCAGCAGCTCTCCAAGCGCGGCATCCAGCACGAGGTGCTGAACGCGAAGCAGCACGACCGTGAGGCCCCGATCATCGCCCAGGCCGGCCGCAAGGGCGCCGTCACCGTCGCCACCAACATGGCCGGCCGTGGTACCGACATCAAGCTCGGCGGCAACCCCGACGACCTCGCCGAGGCGGAGCTGCGGCAGCGCGGCCTCGACCCCGAGGAGCACATCGAGGAGTGGGCCGCGGCCCTGCCCGCCGCCCTGGAGCGGGCCGAGAAGGCGGTCAAGGCGGAGTTCGAGGAGGTCAAGGAGCTCGGCGGGCTCTACGTCCTCGGCACCGAGCGGCACGAGTCGCGTCGTATCGACAACCAGCTGCGCGGTCGTTCCGGCCGCCAGGGCGACCCGGGCGAGTCCCGCTTCTACCTCTCCCTGGGCGACGACCTGATGCGCCTGTTCAAGGCCCAGATGGTCGAGCGCGTGATGTCGATGGCGAACGTCCCGGACGACGTGCCGATCGAGAACAAGATGGTCACCCGCGCGATCGCGTCCGCGCAGTCGCAGGTCGAGCAGCAGAACTTCGAGACCCGCAAGAACGTCCTGAAGTACGACGAGGTCCTCAACCGGCAGCGCGAGGTCATCTACGGCGAGCGCCGCCGCGTTCTGGAGGGCGAGGACCTGCACGAGCAGGTCCAGCACTTCATGGACGACACCATCGACGCGTACGTCACCGCGGAGACCGCCGAGGGCTTCCCGGAGGACTGGGACCTCGACCGGCTGTGGGGGGCGTTCAAGCAGCTCTACCCGGTGAAGGTCACCGTCGAGGAGCTGGAGGAGGCGGCCGGCGACCGGGCCGGTCTGACCGCCGAGTTCATCGGCGAGTCCATCAAGGACGACATCCACGACCAGTACGCGGCGCGCGAGGCGCAGCTCGGCTCCGAGATCATGCGTGAGCTGGAGCGCCGGGTCGTGCTGTCGGTCCTGGACCGCAAGTGGCGCGAGCACCTCTACGAGATGGACTATCTCCAGGAGGGCATCGGCCTGCGCGCGATGGCGCAGAAGGACCCGCTGGTCGAGTACCAGCGCGAGGGCTTCGACATGTTCACCGCCATGATGGAGGGCATCAAGGAGGAGTCCGTCGGCTACCTGTTCAACCTGGAGGTCCAGGTCGAGCAGCAGGTCGAGGAGGTCCTGGTCGAGGACACGAAGCCGTCGCTCGACAAGCAGGACGCGGTGCCGGCGCAGGCGGGCGCGCGTCCCGAGATCCGCGCCAAGGGGCTCGACGTCCCGCAGCGCCGGGAGCTGCACTTCTCCGCGCCGACCGTGGACGGCGAGGGCGGTGTCATCGAGGGCGACTTCGCCGACGACGACGAGCCCGTGCGTTCCGAGTCCGACGGCCTCACGCGCGCCGAGCGGCGCAAGCAGTCGCGTGGCGGGCGCCGCCGCAAGAAGTGACGGTGCGGTCGCCTGCGGCGCCGTAGCGGTTCGAAGGGCCGGGTCACCCGAGGGTGCCCGGCCCTTCGGCGTGCGGTGCGCTGGGCCGCCTGTGTCGCCGCCGGGTGTGTCAGTCGTCGTCCGTGTGCGGCCTGCGGGGGCCGCCGAGTTCCACCGCCGTGCAGCGCCAGCGCAGGTCGTGGCCCTGCTCCAGGCGGAAGGCCATGGCGCGCAGCTGGTCTCCGGCGCCGATGCGGGCGAAGGCCTCGATGGCGCCGGGGCGGGGGACGTAGTAGCCGATGTCGCGGACGACGGGCAGGGTGCCGCGCGTGGCGCGCAGGGGGCCGCGTTCGGCCAGCCAGGCCAGTTCGTCGTAGGCGCGGCCCGCGGTGTGGCGGAGCATCCAGTGGACGGGGCGCCGGCCGCTCAGGACGGCGAGGAGGCGGTCGGCGAAGACGTCGGTGGGGCGGGGCTGGGGGAGGGGCCTGCGGGGGGTCTGGG
>NZ_JBXEJE010000064.1:23022-48619 GCF_056820935.1 Streptomyces sp. Q2
CGGGGGGTCTGGGAGGGGACGACGGGGGTGGTGGGGGTTCCCGGGGCCACAGGGGTGGGGCTTGCTGTGGTGGGCCTCGGAGGGGCTGTGGAGGGCCTTCCCGCGGTGACCGTCCGGGCGGCGACGGGGGCGGCGGCCAGGGCAGGGGCGGCGGTGGTGCGGGTCCGGGCGCGCGTGCCGGTGCTGGTGGTGAGGGCGAGTGGGTCCGGCCCGGGGGCGCTGGCGGGGCGGTTGTCGGTCGGGCTGGTGCGGGTGAGAGGTCCGGACGTGCCCGGTGAGCCTGGCGGGCGGCCGTCGGGCGTGGTCGTGCGGGGCGTGCCTCCGCCGGGGGCGCGGGGCGGGGTGCCGCCAGGGCGGCGAGGGTCGCGGCGGCCCGGTGGGCGGGCGCCGGGGTGGTGGTTCGCCCTCGTCATGACCTTGTTCATCGGTGTCCCCGCTCGATCGGCCCGGCGGTACCGGGCGGTAACTTCTGGTTGGGGATCTTGTACGGGGTGGTGGATCCCGGCGGCAAGGCGGCCGGAGTCCTCGTCGGGGTGGCCGGAATGTTCACCTATCAGAGTGGTCGGGGGCGCGGAACGCCCGCCGTGACGGGGGTGCACGGGGTGAGTTCCGGGGCGCCGGGTGGACGCCTCCAGGGGGGTGGGCAGGGACTCGAAAGGGGACCCCGCGGACGTATCCTGAAGGCCCTCCGGGAGGCGCCGAACGCCCTCCGGGAGGGCCGGACAAGCCTTCGACCACGAAAGAAGCGGCGAGCCATGCGTGTCTACGTCCCCCTGACTCTTCCCGGGCTCGCCGAGGCGTACAAGACGGGGGAGCTGGGGAGCGGGCCGTTCGTCGCGTACGCGGTCACGCCGGCGTTGCGGGAGTGGTACCTGTCCGACGACATCGAGGAGTTGGAGTACGCCGCGCTCAACCGGGCCGCGCTGGCCTCGCTGCGGTTGCTGGCGGCGGACGGCGAGGCGGTGCGGCGGCGGGTCGTGGTCGCCGTGGACGTGCCTGACGGTACGGCGACCTCCGACCCCGGCCGGGCGCTGGATCCCGCGGCGCTCGGAGAGGTGCGGGTCGCCGGGGCCGTGCCGTTGGACAAGGCGGCGGCCGTGCACGTCGATGCCGGGGACGCGGAGGCTGACGTGGCCGCGGCGGCCGACGCGCTGGCGACGGCGGACGGTGGGGACGACGACGCGCAGTTCGTCGTGGACGGGGCCGAGGATCATGAGCTGCTGTGGTTCGCCCGGCAGGAGATCCCGAATCTGGTGGGGCTGGGAAACTGAGGGCGGACATTTTGCCCGGCTCTGAACAGGTGGCCTCTTGATTGTCAGTGGGGGCGGGTACGTTTTCGGCATGGGGAAGCAGACGGGCGCGCACATTGTCTGGGACTGGAACGGGACGCTGTTCCACGACAATGACGCGATCATCGGGGCGACGAACGCGGCGTTCGCGGAGTTGGGGCTGGCGCCGATCACGATCGAGCAGTACCGGGCGTTGTACTGCGTGCCGGTGCCGAAGTTCTACGAGCGGTTGATGGGGCGGCTGCCCACCGAGCTCGAGTGGGAGGTCATGGACGAGACCTTTCACCGGTACTACACCGAGCACCGGGTGAGATGCGGGCTGACCGCGGGGGTGGCGGAGCTGCTCACGGGCTGGGCGTCGGCCGGGCGGAGCCAGTCGATCCTCAGCATGTACGTGCACGACGAACTCGTGCCGCTCGTGCGGGGGTTCGGTATCGAGGCGCACTTCCTGCGGGTCGACGGGCGGGTCGGGCCGTCCGGGGGGAGCAAGGCGGAGCACATGGTGCGACACCTAGGGGCGCTGGTCGGGGTGGACCCGGCCCGGACGGTGGTGATCGGGGACGCCGCCGATGACGCGGTGGCCGCTCTGCACGTGGGGGCGCGGGCCGTGTTGTACACCGGGGGGTCGCACGGGCGGGCGAGCCTTGAGGTGGTCGGCGTACCGGTGGTGGACACGTTGGAGGAGGCCGTGGTGGAGGCGGAGCGGCTGGCGGCGTGACGCCACGACGAGCGGGCGGCGGGTCGGCTGACGCCGTGTATCACCACGCAGGCCGAAAACAGCGCGTCCGTGCTTGAGCCGCAATTGAGGCAGACCCGCATGGAATGTCGTCCTTCGCCCCTGTGCAGAACGTCAAAGTTCCCCCCTGGTTTTGTACACATACGGCTCATGACGGGCCCCCGGTGAGGAGCGATAGCCTGGTGGCGTGATCAGCGCGATAGTTCGCGGGGGCATCGTCGCCCCTGCCCTGCGCCCGGAGAGCACGGACGACATCCGTGACCGGGCGGCAGTCGCTGGTCCTCGCGGGCGGGACGGGGACGCAAGGCCCCCCAGGACGCCGTACACACCCCGGAAGCACGCGCCGCAGAGAGCAGCGTCACACCCTTCCGGCGTGTCGAGAATGGCTGATAACCCCCCGCTCATCTCGCCTTGCGGCATAGCGTCGGAGCAGACCGGACACCCCGCGTCGCGGCGTTACGTCACAGGGGAAGAGACCGTACTTCCACCTACGTCACGCAATGGCGCGCGACAGGAGCCAGAGGACAATGCAGACCAAGCTGGACGAAGCAAAGGCCGAGCTGCTCGAGAGGGCCGCCCGGGTAGCTGAGAACAGCCCGGTCGGGGGGCACCTACCGACCGGGACGACGGATGCGAGCACACCCGACCGGGACACCCTGCTCGCGTTCCTCCAGCGCTACTACCTGCACACCGCCCCGGAGGACCTCGCCGACCGCGACCCGGTCGACATCTTCGGAGCCGCGCTCTCGCACTACCGGCTGGCCGAGAACCGACCGCAGGGCACGGCCAGCGTGCGGGTCCACACCCCCACCGTGGAGGAGAACGGGTGGACGTGCAGCCATTCGGTGGTCGAAGTCGTCACCGATGACATGCCGTTCCTCGTCGACTCCGTCACCAACGAGCTGACGCGGCAGGGGCGCGGGATCCACGTCGTCATCCATCCGCAGGTCATCGTGCGGCGTGACGTCACCGGCAAGCTCATCGAGGTGCTCACCCCGCGCCCCACCGGCGAGTTGCCGCACGACGCGCACACCGAGTCCTGGATCCATGTCGAGACCGACCGCGAGAGCGACCGCGGCGACCTCAAGCAGATCACCGCCGACCTCCTGCGGGTCCTGTCCGACGTCCGCGAGGCCGTCGAGGACTGGGAGAAGATGCGGGACGCGGCGCTGCGCATGGCCGACGAGATGCCCAAGGAACCCGTCGCCTCCGATCTGCGCGAGCAGGAGATCGAGGAGGCGCGGGAGCTGCTGCGCTGGCTGGCCGCCGACCACTTCACCTTCCTCGGGTACCGGGAGTACCGGCTGCGGGAGGACGACTCCCTTGCCGCCGTCCCCGGCACCGGGCTCGGCATCCTGCGGTCCGACCCGCACCACGCGAGCGACGAGAGCCACCCCGTCAGCCCCTCCTTCGAGCGGCTGCCCGCCGACGCCCGTGCCAAGGCCCGCGAGCACAAGCTGCTCGTGCTGACCAAGGCCAACAGCCGGGCCACCGTGCACCGGCCGTCCTATCTCGACTACGTCGGCGTCAAGAAGTTCGACGAGAACGGCAACGTGATCGGTGAGCGGCGCTTCCTCGGGCTGTTCTCGTCCGCCGCGTACACCGAGTCCGTGCGCAGGGTTCCGGTCGTCCGCCGCAAGGTCGAGGAGGTCCTGGAGCGCGCCGGCTTCTCGCCCAACAGCCACGACGGGCGTGACCTGCTGCAGATCCTGGAGACGTACCCGCGCGACGACCTGTTCCAGACCCCGGTCGACGAGCTGCAGGCCATCGTCACCTCCGTGCTCTACCTCCAGGAGCGCCGGCGCCTCAGGCTCTACCTGCGCCAGGACGAGTACGGGCGCTACTACTCCGCCCTCGTCTACCTCCCGCGCGACCGCTACACGACCGGTGTCCGGCTGCGGATCATCGACATCCTGAAGGAGGAACTCGGCGGTACCAGCGTCGACTTCACCGCCTGGAACACCGAGTCGATCCTGTCCCGGCTGCACTTCGTCGTCCGGGTCCCGCAGGGCACCGAGCTGGCGCAGCTGTCCGACGCCGACAAGGACCGCATCGAGGCGCGGCTGGTGGAGGCCGCGCGGTCGTGGGCCGACGGGTTCGGGGAGGCGCTGAACGCGGAGTTCGGCGAGGAGCGCGCCGCCGAGCTGCTGCGCCGCTACGGCAACGCGTTCCCGGAGGGCTACAAGGCCGACCACAACCCGCGCTCCGCGGTCGCCGACCTCGCGCAGCTGGAGAAGCTCACCGAGGAGAAGGGCTTCTCGCTCAGCCTCTACGAGCCCGTCGGCGCCGCCCCCGAGGAGCGCCGGTTCAAGATCTACCGCAAGGGCGAGTCCATCACCCTGTCGGCCGTGCTGCCGGTCCTCAACCGGCTCGGCGTCGAGGTGATGGACGAGCGGCCGTACGAACTGCGCTGCTCGGACCGGAGTGTGGCGTGGATCTACGACTTCGGGCTGCGCATGCCCCAGCCGAAGAGCGGGAGCGGCGACTACCTCGGTGACGACGGCCGCGAGCGGTTCCAGGACGCCTTCGCCGCCACCTGGACCGGCCAGGCGGAGAACGACGGCTTCAACTCCCTCGTGCTGAGCGCCGGGCTGAACTGGCGTCAGGCGATGGTGCTGCGGGCGTACGCGAAGTACCTGCGGCAGGCGGGCTCGACGTTCAGCCAGGACTACATGGAGGACACCCTCCGCCACAACGTCCACACCACCCGGCTGCTGGTGTCGCTGTTCGAGGCGCGGATGTCGCCGGAGCGGCAGCGTGCCGGGCACGAACTCGTCGACGCCCTCCTCGAAGAGCTCGACGCGGCGCTCGACCAGGTCGCCTCCCTCGACGAGGACCGGATCCTGCGGTCGTTCCTGACCGTCATCAAGGCGACCCTCAGGACCAACTTCTTCCAGGAGGCGGCGGGCGGCAAGTCGCACGAGTACGTCTCCATGAAGTTCGACCCGCAGATGATCCCCGATCTGCCTGCGCCGCGCCCGGCGTTCGAGATCTGGGTCTACTCGCCCCGCGTGGAAGGCGTGCACCTGCGGTTCGGGAAGGTCGCGCGAGGCGGGCTGCGCTGGTCCGACCGGCGTGAGGACTTCCGCACCGAGATCCTCGGCCTGGTCAAGGCGCAGATGGTGAAGAACACCGTCATCGTGCCGGTCGGCGCCAAGGGCGGGTTCGTCGCCAAGCAGCTGCCCGACCCGGCCGTGGACCGGGACGCGTGGATGGCGGAGGGCATCCGCAGCTACAAGACCTTCATCTCGGCGCTGCTCGACATCACCGACAATATGGTCGCCGGGGAGGTCGTCCCGCCCGCCGACGTGGTCCGGCACGACGAGGACGACACCTATCTCGTCGTCGCCGCCGACAAGGGCACCGCGACCTTCTCGGACATCGCCAACGGAGTGGCCGAGACCTACAACTTCTGGCTCGGCGACGCCTTCGCCTCCGGAGGCAGCGCCGGCTACGACCACAAGGGCATGGGCATCACCGCCCGCGGAGCCTGGGAGTCCGTCAAGCGGCACTTCCGGGAGCTGGGCGTGAACACGCAGGCCGAGGACTTCACGGTCGTCGGCATCGGCGACATGTCCGGTGACGTGTTCGGCAACGGCATGCTGCTCTCCGAGCACATCCGCCTGGTCGCCGCCTTCGACCACCGGCACATCTTCATCGACCCGAAGCCCGACGCGGCCACCTCCTACGCCGAGCGCCGCCGCGTCTTCGAGCTGCCCCGCTCCAGCTGGGCCGACTACGACACCGCGCTCATCTCCGCGGGTGGCGGCGTGTTCCCCCGTACGGCCAAGGCGATCCCGGTCAACGCGCACATCCGTGAGGCTCTCGGCATCGAGGGCAAGGTCGCCAAGATGACGCCGGCCGACCTGATGAAGGCGATCCTCAAGGCGCCGGTGGACCTGCTGTGGAACGGCGGCATCGGCACGTACGTGAAGGCGAGCACGGAGACGCACGCGGACGTCGGCGACAAGGCCAACGACCCGATCCGCGTCGACGGCGCCGACCTGCGTGTCAGGGTCGTCGGCGAGGGCGGCAACCTGGGCCTGACCCAGCTCGGCCGGATCGAGTTCGCGCTGCACGGCGGCAAGATCAACACGGACGCCATCGACAACAGCGCGGGCGTGGACACCTCCGACCACGAGGTGAACATCAAGATCCTGCTCAACGGCCTGGTCGCGGACGGCGACATGACGGTCAAACAGCGCAACAAGCTGCTCGCCGAGATGACCGACGAGGTCGGCCACCTGGTCCTGCGCAACAACTACGCGCAGAACACGGCCATCGCCAACGCGCTCGCCCAGTCCAAGGACATGCTCCACGCCCAGCAGCGGTACCTGCGTCACCTGGTGCGCGAGGGCCTGCTGGACCGGGCGCTGGAGTTCCTGCCCACCGACCGTCAGATCCGCGAACGCCTCGGCGCCGCACAGGGCCTGACCGGCCCGGAGACGGCAGTCCTGCTGGCGTACACGAAGATCACGGTCGCCGAGGAGCTGCTGCACACCTCGCTGCCTGACGACCCGTACCTGCGCACCCTGCTGCACGCGTACTTCCCGAGCGCGCTGCGCGAGGCGTTCGGGGAGCGCATCGACGGCCACCCGCTGCACCGCGAGATCACCACGACCGTGCTGGTCAACGACACGGTCAACACGGGCGGTACGACCTACCTGCACCGCCTGCGCGAGGAGACCGGTGCCTCGCTGGAGGAGATCGTGCGGGCGCAGACCGCGGCCCGGGCGATCTTCCGCTCCGGTGTCGTGTGGGACGCGGTGGAGGCGCTCGACAACCAGGTCGAAGCCGCGGTCCAGACCCGGATCCGGCTGCACTCGCGGCGCCTGGTCGAGCGCGGTACACGCTGGCTGCTCAACAACCGGCCGCAGCCGCTCCAGCTCGCCGAGACCGTCGACTTCTTCGCCGACCGGGTCGAGCAGGTGTGGTCGCAGCTGCCCAAGCTGCTGCGGGGCGCGGACCTGGAGTGGTACCAGAAGATCTACGACGAGCTGACGGGCGTCGGCGTGCCGGACGAGGTCGCCACGCGCGTCGCCGGGTTCTCGTCGGCCTTCCCCACGCTCGACATCGTCTCGGTGGCCGATCGCATGGGCCGGGACCCGATGGACGTCGCCGAGGTCTACTACGACCTCGCCGACCGGCTCCACATCACCCAGCTCATGGACCGCATCATCGAGCTGCCCCGTGCCGACCGCTGGCAGTCCATGGCCCGCGCCTCCATCCGCGAGGACCTCTACGCGGCCCACGCGGCCCTGACCGCCGACGTCCTCGCGGTGGGCAACGGCACCTCGACTCCCGAGCAGCGCTTCAAGGCGTGGGAGGAGAAGAACGCGGCGATCCTGGGGCGGGCGCGGACGACCCTGGAGGAGATCCAGGGCTCGGAGACGTTCGACCTGGCGAACCTGTCGGTGGCCATGCGGACGATGCGCACGCTGCTGCGGACGCATTCGTAGGCCCTACGAACAGCAGGGCGCCCCGGGCCGTGGAGGCTCGGGGCGCCCTTGTCCGTGGAGGTCCTTCGGGGCCCTCGTTACGAGCGGACCGGCACCTTCGGTCTGGCCTTCGCCTTGTCGGGGCCGCCGGTGAACGCCTCGTACGCCTCCAGGACCTCCTCCGTCGGACCGTCCATGCGCAGTTCGCCGCGCTCCAGCCACAGCACGCGGTCGCAGGTGTCGCGGATCGACTTGTTGCTGTGGCTGACCAGGAACACCGTGCCGGCGTGCTTGCGCAGCTCGCGGATGCGGGTCTCGGAACGTTTCTGGAAGGAACGGTCGCCGGTCGCCAGCGCCTCGTCGATGAGCAGGACGTCGTGGTCCTTGGCGGCGGCGATGGAGAAGCGCAGGCGGGCGGCCATGCCGGAGGAGTAGGTGCGCATGGGGAGGGTGATGAAGTCGCCCTTCTCGTTGATGCCGGAGAAGTCGACGATCTCCTGGTAGCGCTCCTTGACCTGCTCGCGGGACATGCCCATGGCGAGGCCGCCGAGGTAGACGTTGCGCTCGCCGGTCAGGTCGTTCATCAGGGCCGCGTTCACGCCGAGCAGGGAGGGCTGGCCGTCGGTGTGGATCCGGCCGTTCTCCACCGGGAGCAGGCCGGCGACCGCCTTGAGCAGGGTCGACTTGCCCGAGCCGTTGGTGCCGATCAGGCCGATCGCCTCGCCGCGGTACGCGACGAACGACACGTTCTTGACGGCGTGCACCGTGCGCACACCGGCGGCCTGCTCGGCCTTCTTCCGGCGCAGCATGCGGTTGAGGGCGGCGGTCGCGGAGCCGCGGCCGGCGCCGGTGCCGTTGACCCGGTAGACGATGTCGACGCCGTCGGCGATGACGGTGGGGATCTTCTCGCCGTCGTAGATGTTCTCGGTCTTGTCAGCCACGGCCGTACGTCTCCTCAGCCTTCCAGAAGTAGATGAAGCCGCCGACGCCGGCGAGCAGGGCCCAGCCGGTCGCGATCAGCCACACGTGGGCCGGCAGCTGGCTCGCGTGGAAGCTGTCGATCAGAGCGAAGCGCATCAGGTCGATGTAGACGGCGGCCGGGTTCGCCTTGAGCAGCGGCGCCACCCAGAACGGCAGGTCGGTGTGCTTGTCGAGCAGGTGGTCCAGGCTCCACATCACGCCGGAGATGTACATCCAGGTGCGCAGGACGAAGGGCATCAGCTGCGCGATGTCCGGTGTCTTCGCGCCCACCCGCGCCAGGATCATCGCGATGCCCGCGTTGAAGGTGAACTGCAGCGTCAGCGCCGGGATCGCCAGCAGCCAGGACGCGGACACCGGCACGCCGAAGAAGAGCAGGATCACGACCAGGGCGGCCATCGAGAACAGCAACTGCTGGAGCTGCTGGAGGCAGAAGGAGATGGGCAGCGCGGCCCGCGGGAAGTGCAGGGCCCGCACGAGGCCGAGGTTGCCGGAGATCGCCCGGGTGCCCGCCATGATCGAGCTCTGCGTGAACGTCCAGACGAACACGCCCGTCACCAGGAAGGGGACGTAGTCCGCCACGCCCTTCTTGGTGCCCATCAGCACGCCGAAGATGAAGTAGTAGACGGCCGCGTTCAGCAGCGGGGTCATCACCTGCCAGAGCTGGCCCAGCTTCGCCTGGCTGTACTGGGCGGTGAGCTTGGCGGTCGAGAAGGCGGCGATGAAGTGGCGCCGCGCCCACAGCTGGCTGACGTACTCGCGCAGGGTGGGGCGGGCGCCGCTGACCGAGAGGCCGTAGCGGGCGGCGAGGGCCGCGAGGTCGTCTTCGGCCGGTGCGGTCGCCGTCGTCGGGGGCGGTGTGTGGAGGACCTGGCTCACATCCGCTGCTTTCACTCGGGGGGTGGGGTGCGTGCGGCTTGGGCGGGCCCGTCGCCCGGCGTTTCCTTACGCTTCTCTTCACGTTCTCTTACGTCGGGACGGGACCGTATCGTCGCAACGTGAGCGTAGGCCGAGTTGACGTCGGAACGCAACCGTTTCGTCGTGACGCCCCTATGCTGGTCCGCATGACGACGAACGCCGACGAGCCGCAGACGCGTCCGCGCCGCCGTGCCCCCGCGGGTGCCGCCGTACTCCGCGAGGATGTGACGGAGGCCATCAGGGCGGCCGTCTTCGAGGAGCTCGCGGCCGTCGGCTACGCGCGGATGTCCATCGAGGGGATCGCGCGCCGCGCCGGCGTCGGCAAGACCGCGGTGTACCGCCGCTGGCGCTCCAAGCTGCACCTCGTCCTCGACGTCGTCTCGGCGCTCGCGGTGATGGGCCTGCCGGTGCCGGACACCGGGTCGCTCGAAGGCGACCTGCGAATGCTGTACGAGGTGACCTCCCGCGCCCTGCGCCACCCCGTGGCCTCGCAGGTCATCCCCGACCTCCAGGCCGAGGCGGCGCGCAACCCGGAGATCGCCGAGGCCATGCAGAAGACCCTGCGGGAGGGACAGGAGGGCGTCGCCAGCAAGATCGTGGCGGCGGCGCGGCAGCGCGGCGAGGTCCGTGAGGGGCTCGACGAGGACCTGGCCCTGGACCTGATCTCGGGGCCGCTGTACTGGCGGTCGGTGGTGATCCGCAACCCGAAACTCCCGAAGGGGTACCTGGGAGGACTGGCGCGGGGCACCGCGGAGGCGCTCAAGGCGCTGTGAGCGTGCCTTGCCGGGATCGGCCCGCCGGACCCGTAGGAACATGGGTGCCATGAGACTCGTGATCGCTGAGGACAACGCCCTGTTGCGCGAGGGCCTCGTCCTCCTGCTGACGTCTGCCGGGCACGAGGTGGCGGCCGTCGTCGGCACCGGCCCCGAGGTGCTGCCCGCGTTGCTGGAGCACCGGCCGGACGTGGCGGTGCTGGACGTGCGGATGCCGCCCGGTTTCCGCGACGAGGGTCTGCGGGCCGCGCTCGCCGCGCGCAAGGAGATGCCCGGTCTGCCGGTGCTGGTGCTCTCGCAGTACGTCGAGGAGTCGTACGCCGCCGAGCTGCTGGCCGGGGGGAGTAGCGGGGTGGGCTATCTGCTCAAGGACCGGGTGGGGCGGGTGGACGAGTTCCTCGATGCGCTGGAGCGGGTCGCGGCCGGGGGTACGGCCCTTGATCCGGAGGTGGTGACGGAGTTGCTGACCCGACGCCGGGACACCCCGCTCGACTCGCTGACGCCGCGCGAGAGCGAGGTGCTGAAGCTGATGGCGGAGGGCCACGACAACGCCACCATCGCGAAGACTCTGGTCGTCACGGAACGGGCGGTCCACAAGCACATCGGGAACGTGTTCCTGAAGCTGGGACTGCCGCAGCGCGACAGCGGGCACCGCCGGGTGCTGGCCGTGCTGACGTACCTGAACAACGTGTAGCCAAGCTGCCCGCACGCCGGGAGAGAGCTCATCGCGGCGGGGCCCTGGGGCTGCGACAGCGGCGCTCTCCTGGTGTCCGCCGTGGGCGGGTCGCGGTGGGCCCCGATCAGAGGGCCCGGGTGCTCAACAGGCGGGGGCCGCCGCGGCGTCCGCGACGGCCTCCGCACTGCGAGTTCCGTCAGTTCCGGTGTGCGCAGGACCGTTCGCCGAATCCCGGCAGGGGGACGTGCACAGGCGCTGCCCAGCGGTCGGGGATCGCGGTGATGCCGTACACCGCGCCGGCCAGGCCGCCGGTCACGGCCGCGACGGTGTCCGTGTCGCCGCCGAGGTCGATCGCGGCGCGTACGGCGTCCTCGTAGGAGGACGTGGAGGCAGGCCGTGGTCGGGGGACGGGCCCGTGGTCGCGGCCCTGGCCGCGGGCGGGCTAGCGCCTCTCGTTTGGATCATGCCGGGCTAGCGGGGTCTGGTGCCGCTCGGCTTCGCTCGCGCGGGAGGGGCCCCACCGCCGCGTTGTCGTCGGTCGCCAGGGCTCCGCCCTGACTCCCTCCTCTGCCTGCGATGCACGGCACCGGACCCCGCTCCCTGGCCCGGCCTGACCCAAACGAAAGCACCTAGCCGCGGGCCGCCTCCGGGTGCTGGCGTACCCAGCCTTCCCAGGCGGAGATGATCATGTCCTGGACGTCGTGCTTGGCCTTCCAGCCCAGTTCGGCGGCGGCCCGGTCGGCGGAGGCGACGACGCGGGCCGGGTCGCCGGGGCGGCGTGGGGTGACCGTCGGGGGGCGGTCGTAGCCGGTGAGGGCGTTGATGCGGTCGATCATCTCGCGGACCGAGACGCCTTCCCCGCGGCCGATGTTGAGGGTGAGGTCACGGCCGGGGGCGGCCTGGAGGGCGCGGGCCGCCGCGACATGGGCCTCGGCGAGGTCGACGACGTGGATGTAGTCGCGTACGCAGGTCCCGTCCGGTGTCTCGTAGTCGTCGCCGAAGATGCGCGGGGGCGCGTGGTCCGTGAGCTTCTCGAAGACCATGGGGATCAGGTTGAAGACGCCGGTGTCCGCGAGTTCGGGGCTCGCCGCGCCCGCCACGTTGAAGTAGCGCAGCGACGCCGTGGACAGGCCCGTCGCCCGGCCCGTCGCTCTGACCAGCCACTCGCCGGCCAGCTTCGTCTCGCCGTATGGCGACAGGGGCACACAGGGCGTCTCCTCCGTCACCAGGCCGCCGTGGCGCTCGGCGTCCGGCATGCCGTACACCGCCGCGGAGGAGGAGAAGACGAAGGACGGCACGCGCGCCTCCGACACGGCCTCCAGGAGGACGCGCAGGCCCTCGACGTTCTGCCGGTAGTAGTGCAGCGGCAGGTCCATCGACTCGCCCACCTGCTTCTTCGCCGCCAGATGGACCACACCGGTGACCTCGTGGTCGGCGAGGGTGCGGGCCAGGCGTTCGCCGTCCAGGGTCGAGCCCACGACCAGCGGTACGTCCTCGGGGACGCGGTCGGCGATGCCGGTGGACAGGTCGTCGTACATCACCGTCCGTTCGCCCGCCTCGGTCATCGCCCGTACGACATGTGTCCCGATGTAACCGGCGCCGCCGGTGATCAGCCAGGTCATGTGCGGCCGTCCCCTCGTCAGTTGGCCTGTGGTGGTGCGTGTCGCCTCCGCGTGCCGGGCGCGGTTCGGCTCCCGTCATCAGTGAAGCAGGCGGGGCGGTCCGGTGCGGGTGACTGTGATGACTCCGTGTGGAGGGGCGGCGACTCCCCGTGCCGGGTCGGGAGCCCCGGCGAGTAGCCGGGGCGGGCGCCCCCGCTACCCGCGGCCCGGCATCTCCTCCAGCGCCGCCGAATCCAGCGTCGACGTGAGCTGGTCGAGGCGATCGCGCAGCTCGCGGAGTTCGTCGAGGTCGAAGCCGGTCGCCTGGAAGATCCGGCGCGGTACCTGAAGGGCGGGCTCGCGCATCGCGGCGCCCTTCTCGGTCAGCCGCACCTCCACGGAGCGCTCGTCGCGGGCGCTGCGCTCCCGTCGGACGAGGCCGGCCGCCTCCAGGCGCTTGAGCAGCGGCGACAGCGTGCCGGAGTCGAGGCGCAGGTGTTCGCCGAGCTTCTTCACGGGCGTCTCGCCCCGCTCCCACAGCACGAGCATCACCAGGTACTGCGGGTAGGTCAGCCCGAGGTCCTTGAGGAGCACGCGGTAGACGCCGTTGAACGCACGCGAGGCGGCGTGCAGGGAGAAGCAGATCTGGCCGTCGAGGCGCAGCCAGTTCTCTTCCTGGGCTGATGCGGCAGCTGAGGCGCTGGAGGGGGTCGGCGTGCGGGTCATGCCTCCAGGATAGCGCGAGCGAGCCATTTAATTGTGCACAACTGAATTGTGTGCTCTACTGGTGGTCGTGCGGCGGCCGGACAGGCCGCCGAGACGTGACTCGAGAGGGATGGATTTCCATGGACGCGCTCTACACCGCTGTCGCCACCGCCACCCACGGCCGGGACGGCCGTGCCGTCTCCTCCGACGGCACCCTGGACCTCGCGCTGGGCATCCCGGTGGAGATGGGCGGCAACGGGCAGGGCACCAACCCGGAGCAGCTGTTCGCCGCCGGTTACGCCGCCTGCTTCGGCAGCGCCCTCGGCCTGGTCGGCCGGCAGGCCAAGGTCGACGTCAGCGACGCCGCCGTCACCGCCGAGGTCGGCATAGGCAAGCAGGGCGAGGGCTTCGGCCTCAAGGTCACCCTCCGCGTCGAGCTGCCCGACACCGTGGACGAGGCGGCCGGCCGCAAGCTGGTCGAGCAGGCCCACCAGGTCTGCCCCTACTCCAACGCCACCCGCGGCAACATCGAGGTCGACCTCGTCATCGAGTAACCCCCGGTCAGACACACGGAGCCGCACCCGACCCGCGCCGGCACCGCCCCCGTCCGCCCGCTCCACGCCATCACCGAGTGGGCGGACGACGCGGTGCGCTCGACGCGGGTCGGTCGACGTCTGGGCGAGGCCGGAGTGGACGTCCGCGAGCCGCCTCGCCCTGGGGACCGGACGACCTGACACGGGTGGGACGCCGGACCCGGCCGCTCGTCACCCCAGCGAGTGAGCCCGTTCGGCGCGGTCCTGCGCGGGCAGTGTCACCCGCTCCCGGACGAAACGCTCCAGAAGCAGCGGCACGCCCAGCACCGGCAGCAGCCACGCCAGCACGATCAGCCGGTTGCCCCAGATGTTGACGTCCGGATGCCCGGCCTGCGTGAGGACCCCGGTGAAGGCAGCCGCCACCAGGAACCCGCCGAATGCCCGGCGGTGCCCCCGCAGCGTGCCCCACACCCCCGCCGCCAGGGCCGCCGCGAACAGCGGCTGCCACAGCTGCCGACGCAGCAACTCCGTCCAGAAGTTGGTCTCCAGGTGCAGGAACTCCGGCCACGGCCGGGTCCGGTCGGGCCGGGTGAAGTGGTTGGCGAGCAGATCCTGCACGCTCTCGGACGCGGACGGATAGCCCAGCGCCTTCGCCAGCAGCTGCGTCCCGGCCCCCGCACAGCAGCCCACGCCCGCGAGCGCCACGACCCCACGCCCCGCATCCCGCTCCCGACCCCGCCGCCGTACGCCGACCACCAGCCCCGCCCCCGCCAGGCACAACCCCAGAAACAGTGCCTGCGAGTGCTTCACCGTGAACAGCGCCGCCAGCGAGCCGCCCACCAGCACCAGGCCGGCCCGCGTCCGATGCCCGTGCAGCACCAGCGCGCAGCCCCACACCGCCGCCAGGGTCAGCGCCAGCAGCAGACCCTCGGTCATCGGCCGCATGGCGGTCGTACCGCACGGCAGCACGTAGTACAGCGCCTGACCGGTCAGCGCGAGCGGTACCGGCAGCGACAGCGTGCGCAGGATCAGGAACACCAGGATCCCCGCCCGCGACGGCGATGACGACGCTCGCCGTCCACATCCCCCAGATCACGCCGAGCACGGTGACGAACGGCAGCAGGAACACCGGGTATCCGGGCCGCGACTCGAAGATCCGCAGGAACCGCTCCGAACTGAACGGCGCGGTATGCCCACCCGTCTGCCCCGCCCGCATCCGCGCGTCCACCTCCCGCCAGGCCGCGGCCCGGCACTCCGCCTTGACCTGCCGACGCGGGTCCGGCGCGTGGAAGCGCACCACGTCCACCTTCTGCCGGCGGTACGCCGCCGACGCCTCGCCCGCGCAGGCGTACTCGATGGTGGCGGCCGCCGCCTCCCGCTTGCTGTCGCCGCGCAGGTCCAACGCGTACGACAGGTAGTTCCTGGTGTCGGGGGTGTCCCGGCCGGTGACGTTCGCGAGCTGGAGCACGGCGAACACCGCGGCCAGCGCCGCCACCCAGGTACGCGGCCTCATGAGCACGCCGGCAGGTCACGGCCCACGGCCCGGCCGCCGCGGCCGGGCCGTCCCGCCGGGCGCCACGTGGACGGCCGGGTCGGGGTCGGCCGCGAAGGACTGGAGGGCATACGAACTCCCCGGAGCGGAAACGGCGTTCAGACGCGCTCGACGACGGCCTGCGAACCTACGGTCTGCGGAACGCCCACCCGCCCTTCGAAGGCCGACGGTTCGAAGGCCGACGGTTCGAAGGTCTGTGAACCTACGGTCTGCGGAACGCCCGCCCGCGGTTCGAAGGCCGACGGTTCGAAGCCGTGCGGACCGACGGCCCCCTGCGGAACGCCCGCCCGAGGTTCGAAGCGTCGCGGATCGAAGCCCTGCGGGCCGATGGCCGGGGGACCGGCGGCCGGACCGCCGCCCGGACCGGCGGGCTGCGGCACGCTGGACTGCGGCGAGCGGCCGAGAGCCGCCGCCGACGACGGCACGGGGTGACGTTCGTCGAGCGGCACGACCGGCGGCAGGTTCGTCTCCCCCAGCACGACATGGCGTACGACCCGCTCGGCGGCGCGTCCGTCGTCGTACGGGCAGAACCGCTCGCGGAACGCCGACCGCAGCTGGGTGGAGCGTGAGCCGCGCCAGTGGCCGGTGGCGAAGATGTCGATCAGCTCGTCCTCGCTGCGCGCGACCGCGCCCGGCGCGAACGTCCGCAGGTCGACGTAGGTGCCGCGGGCCGCCTCGTACGCCTCCCGGTCGTCCGCCAGGAGCACGATCGGCCGGTCGAGGTTGGCGTAGTCGAACAGGATCGACGAGTAGTCGGTGACCAGGACGTCCGAGGCGAGGCAGAGCTGCTCGACGCTCGGGTGGTCGGTGACGTCGATGACCCGGTCCGTCGATCCGGCCGACAGGGGCTCGCCGTACGCGTGGTGGGCGCGGGCCAGGACGACGTAACGGGGACCGAGCCGGCGCAGGACCCGCTCCAGGTCGAGGGCTGCGTGCTGGCTGCGGCGGTGGTCGCGGTGGGTCGGGGCGTACAGGATCGCGACCGAGCCCCGCGGGATGCCGAAAGTCTCGCGCAGCCGGGACACGTCCGCGGAGGTCGCCTGCTGGAAGACGTCGTTGCGGGGCTGGCCGTACTCGAGCGTGCTGTAGCGGCCGGGGAAGACGCGCTCCCAGGTCAGGGTGGAGTGGCGGTTGGCGGACAGGACGTGGTCCCAGGTGTCGACACCTCGCAGGAGCTCCGCGAAGTCGGTGCCGCGGGCGGCCGCCGGGCGTTCCTGGAGGTCGAGGCCCATGTGCCCCAGCGGGGTGCCGTGCTGTGTCTGCAGGAGGACCTGGCCGGGGCGCCTGACCAGGCGCCGGTCGAAGTCGACGTTGCTGACCAGGTACTTGGAGCGGGCGAGGGCCGTCCAGTAGGCGGCCGTGCCGGGCCTGACGCGGCGGGTGGCGGACGGGATCGTGTGGTGGTGCTCGGGGCGGGCGACCCAGGACGTGCGGATGTGCGGGGCGTGGGTACGGAACGCGTTCTCCAGGGCGCCCGGATTGCAGCTGTGACCGCGGCCGTCGTACGCGGTGAAGACGGCACGGTCGGCGCGCAGCGGGAGGCGGCGCTGGAGGCGGTAGTGCAGCCGGAGCGCGCCGGTGCGCAGCCTCTTCAGCAGGCGCGTGAGGGCCTTGACGCCACGGCGGCGCAGTGCCGACGCCTGTTGCAGGGTGCGGAACGTGCGGTGCATGCCCAGCCGGACGAGGGTGTGCCGCAGCCGGGAGCGCAGCGGGACCGGATGGCCGGGGGCGTGGTGGCGACGGCAGAGGGCGCGGGCCTGGCGCAGGAAGTCGGCGCGCGCGTCGCGCGGCAGCCGGTCGCGGTGGGCGAAGACCGCCGTCAGGTGGTTGACCATGCGGCGGAACAACACCGGTCGCCAGCGCGCCAGTTCGGGGCGCAGCCCGACGTACGCGAAGACACGGTCGTACTGTGCGAAGAGGTCGAAGTGGCGGCGGCTGGTGGTACGGGTGATGCTGCCCCGCCGGCGCTGCCGGTAGTGCACGCAGACCCGGTCGAGGGTGGTGATCGACTCGGCGGCCATGAGGACCGGGTACGTCCACGGGACGTCCTCGTAGAAGCCGGACGGGAAGGTGAAGCCCTCGCGCTCGACGAACTCCCGGCGGTACGTCTTGTTCCACACGACCGTCAGCAGTTTGAGCAGCCCGGGGCGGTCCTCCAGACCGAAGGACGCCTGGCCGCTTTCGGTGAGCTGGATCGCGGCCTGATTGCGGACGGTTCGGCCCGACCAGTCGACGCGCGCGTAGTCGTGGACCAGGACGTCCGGCTCGCCGGTCTCCTTCAGGCGGTCGGCGATCGCCCCCAGCGCGTGCGGGGCGAGGGTGTCGTCGCCGTCCAGGAAGAGCAGGTAGTCGCCGGTCGCCGCGCGCAGCCCGGTGTTGCGGGCAGCGCCCAGGCCCTGGTTCCGCGGCAGCCTGACGGGCCGGACGCGAGGGTCACGGGCGGTGAACTCGTCGATGATCGCGCCGCAGGCGTCCGGCGAGCCGTCGTCGACCGCGATCAGTTCCAGATCCGGATACGACTGGGAGAGCACCGAATCCAGGCATTCGTGCAGGTAGGCCTGAACCTTGTACGCGGGGACGATGACACTGAACCTGGGCAAGGGGACATCCAAGGGTCGTCGCGGGCGTTCTGCCCGGGAACGGCCGAAGGAGTGAATCGGTTACGATGCGTTACGGCATGTGGGGGACAGTGGACGGACGAAGGGGGCGGACCGGTGCGGTCCGCCCCCTGAACGTGACTGTCCGTGCTGACTACTTGACCGCGCCCGCCATCACGCCCGACACGAACTGCCGCTGGAACGCGAAGAACACGGCCAGCGGGATCACCATGGAGATGAACGCGCCGGGTGCCAGGACGTCGATGTTGTTGCCGAACTGGCGGACCTGCGTCTGCAGCGCGACCGTGATCGGCTGGCTGCCGGAGTCGGAGAACACCAGCGCGATCAGCATGTCGTTCCACACCCACAGGAACTGGAAGATGCCCAGGCTCGCGATCGCCGGCGCGCCCAGCGGCATCACGACCCGGGCGAACAGCCGCAGTTCACCGGCGCCGTCCAGCCGGGCCGCCTCCAGCAGCTCCCTCGGGATCTCCGCGAAGAAGTTCCGCAGCAGGAACACCGCGAAGGGCAGCCCGAATCCCGTGTGGAAGAGCACCACGCCGAAGATCGTGCCGAACAGGCCGAGTTTGCCGAAGAGTTCGGCGATCGGGATCAGCGCCACCTGCACCGGCACGACCAACAGGCCGACCACGCCGAGGAACCACCAGTCGCGGCCCGGGAACTCCATCCACGCGAACGCGTAGCCCGCGAGCGCGCCGATGACGACGACCAGGACCGTCGCCGGGACCGTGATCAGGACGGTGTTCACGAGCGAGTCGGTGATGTCGCTGTTCTGCAGGAGCTTGTCGTAGCTCTCGAAGGTGAGTTGGGACGGCTCGGCGAAGACGTTCCACCAGCCGTTGGCGGTCATCTCCTCCGGCGGGCGCAGCGAGGAGATCAGCAGGCCGATCGTCGGCACCAGCCAGAACAGGCCGACGATGATGAGGAACACGCGCATCAGGCCGCCGCCGACGCCCTCCGCGAGGCGTGCGCCGAGGGACCGTTTGGCCTTCACACTCTCGACGGGCACCGTTTTACCGACCCTGTCCGCATGTGTGGTCATCGCCGCACCTCCCGCCTGAGCCTGCGGATGTTGAACCACATCACCGGGATGACGAGGAGGAGCAGGAACACCGAGATGGCGCTCGCGATGCCCGGCTGGTCCTCGGAGAACCCCTTGCGGTACAGCTCCAGCGCGAGGACGTTCGCGTCGTCCTGCGAGGAGCCCGGGGCGATGATGAAGACCAGGTCGAAGATCTTCAGCACGTTGATCATCAGGGTGACGGCGACGACCGCGAGGACGGGCGCGAGCAGCGGGACCGTGACCCGCCGGAACACCTGCCACTCGTTCGCACCGTCCACGCGGGCCGCTTCCAGAAGCTCACGGGGCATCCCGGCCAGCCCGGCCGCGATCAGCACCATCGCGAATCCCGCCCACATCCAGATGTACGACCCGATGATCGCGGGCGTGACCAGCGACGGGCCGAGCCAGTCCAGGCCGTTGTACGGCTCCGCGAAGTTGCTCGCGGGGAGCCTCAGTTGGGCCCCGTCGGCCTTCTCGGACAAGGTGAACGTGCCGTCGTCGGCGGCCTTCGTGGACTCCACGACCTTGCCGTCCTTGACCGCCTCGATCTTCATGCCGGGGTAGCCGACCTCGGCCGGGTCGGGCGCGCCGAGCGTGCCCACCCCCTTGCCGCGAGTGAAGTCCTGCCAGGTCGTGCCGGTGATCTTCCCCGGTTCGGCCTGCGGCGCCACGGCTCTCTTCGCGTCGCCGGGCATCTGGTCGGGGGCGACGCCCACGAGGGGCAGCGTGACGGTGTCGCCGGTGCGGACCGTCGCCTTGGTGACGAAGCTCCCTCCTTGGGCTATGAGCGGAGAATCGCGGCCCGGGTGCGCCTTCGGGAACGCGGACGCCTCGGCGAACGTGTCGTGGACGCCCACCCACACCGCGTTCGCCACGCCCTTGTCCGGGTCCTGGTCGTAGACGAGGCGGAAGATGATACCCGCCGCCAGCATCGAGATCGCCATCGGCATGAAGACGACCAGCTTGAACGCCGTGCCCCAGCTCACCCGTTCGGTCAGCACCGCGAAGATCAGGCCGAGGGCGGTGGCGATCGTCGGGGCGAACACCACCCAGATGACGTTGTTCTTCAGGGCGGTGCGGATGCCCTCGTCGGTGAACAGGGCCTCGTAGTTGTCGAATCCGGCGAAGCCGTTGCCGGACTGGTCGTAGAAGCTGCGGACGACCGAGTACCCGATCGGGTAGACCACGAGCGCGCCCAGCAGCACGAGAGCGGGCAGCAGGAACAGCGCGGCCACGCTCTTGCGGGTGCCGGTCACGCTCTTGCGCGACTTGGGTGCGGCAGGGGGCGGGGTGCCCCCTGCCGCTGTGGCAGACGTCATCGCGTCAGCCGCCGTAGGCCGCCGCCGCGTCGGCCTCCAGTTTCTGCTGGGTGCCGGCGATGTTCGTCGGGTTCTTCAGGAAGTCCTGCAGCGCCTTCCACTCGCCCTTGCCGGGCGTGCCGCCGAAGGCCTGCGGGGCCTGGTCGGACATGTCGAAGCGGAAGTCGTCACCGGCCGCGATCAGCGCCTTGGCCATCCTCTGCTGCACCGCGTTCGGATACGCCGAGTCCGGCACGTTCTTGTTCGGCGAGAGGTAGCCGCCGAGCTTGGCCTGGACGGTCGCCGCGTCCGGGGAGGCGAGGAAGGTGGCCAGCGCCTGCGCCGCCTTGGAGTCCTTCAGGATCACCGCCGCGTCGCCGCCGGAGACCACGGGCGCGGTGTCTCCCACCGTCGGGAACGGGAACACCTTCGCGTCCGTGCCGACCTTCGCACCGGCCTGGACGATGTTGACCTGCGAGAAGTCGCCCTCGTAGACCATGCCCGCCTTGGGCTGGTCACCGCCGGTGAAGACCTGCGTCACCGAGGCCGGGAAGTCCGTCTGCAGTGCGCCGGTCGCGCCGCCCGCGACATAGTCCTTCTTGCCCCAGACCTGCGCGAGCGTGGTCAGCGCGTCCTTCACGGACGGGTCCGTCCACTTGATCTCGTGCTTGGCGAGCTGGTCNGCGACATAGTCCTTCTTGCCCCAGACCTGCGCGAGCGTGGTCAGCGCGTCCTTCACGGACGGGTCCGTCCACTTGATCTCGTGCTTGGCGAGCTGGTCGTACTTCTCCGGGCCCGCCTGGGAGAGGTAGACGTTCTCGAACCAGTCGGTCAGGGTCCAGCCGTCCGCGCCGCCGACCGAGAACGGCGTGACGCCGGAGTCGTAGACGGTCTGCGCGGTGGTCAGGAGCTCGTCCCAGGTCTTGGGCTCGGTGGCCCCCGCGTTCTCGAAGACCTTGGCGTTGTACCAGATCAGCGACTTGTTGGCGGCCTTGTAGTAGACGCCGTACTGCTTGCCGTCGACCTTGCCGATGTCCTGCCAGCCCTGGGAGTAGTTCTTCTGCAGTTCCTTGAGGGCGTCGGCACCGAGGGGCTTGGCCCACTTCTTGTCGACGGCCTGCTTGATGGCACCCGGCTGCGGGAGCATCGCGACGTCCGGCGGCTGGCCGCCCGCGATCTTCGAGCCGAGGAAGTTGACGATCGGGTCCTGGGCGGGCACGAACGTCACCTTGGCGCCCGTCCGCTTCTCGAACTCCGAAAGTACCTTCTTGAAGTTGGCCTGCTCCGCACCGGTCCAGACGGCGGCCACCTCAAGGCTCTGTCCGTCCAGCTTGGGAAGGGTGACGCTGGTGCCGGTCTCCTTGGCGGTCGCGTCGCTTTCGCTGCCCTCGGCGTCGTCGCTGCCGCAGGCGGTGAGCGAGAGTGCGAGCGCTCCCGCCAGGAGGGTGGCTGCGGCTTTCGCGGCCCTGTTGTTCCGGTTCGTGTTTCTCGTGCTTCGCATCACTGCCCCGTTCTTCGTGCCTCATCGAACGTTCGAGCGCTGTCCCGTGATCTGGTCTACGCCTGGGGGGTTGGGGGCGGCAAGAGCGCATCGCGTGTCAAGCCGAAGATCGTGACCCCCTCGTGACCAGGTGCGCGCGGGCGCGGCTCGCGTCAGCTGGGGGCTGCTGCCCCCAGACCCCCGCTATCGGTCTGAACGGCCTCGTTCTCAAGCGCCGGAAGGGCTGAAATGCGCCGAACCGGTGCTAGAGGAGTGACGGCACCTCGGTCGCCGCGACCTCTCGTGCCGCCCGCTCCAGCGCACTGGCCAGCAGCGCCAGGTCCGTCGGGCCGTTGCCCAGCTCCCGCACCGGGCGCCGGGTCGGCGGGTCGCCCATCCGGTCCCACTCCAGGGGGACGACCGTCGGCCTCAGGGTCGCCGTGCGCGGGATGCGGCCCGTCACGCGGCCGCCCTGGAACGGCGTCACCCGGCCGTCCGACCAGGTCAGCCGGCCACGCCCGGGGGCCGGTTCGTCGGGACCCGGGGTCGGGGTGTCCAGCGTGACGCGCAGGGTCGCCAGGCGCGCCGGGTCCGACTGGGCCGTACGGCCGCCACTGCCGGCCGCGGCCACCAGGTGGACCCCGAGCCGCTCGCCCTCGCGGGCCACGGCCTCCAGAGCGCGTATCACCGAACCCGCCGCCGGCCTGCCCGGTGAGCCCAGCGCGGGGGAGACCAGCGCGTCCAGGTCGTCGACGACCACGACGAGGCGGGGCAGCGGCACCACGGCCTCCGCCTGCCGCCGGGCGGCCGCCGGACGCAACCGGATGGTGGAGCTGGACGGGGCGTCCAGGTCCCCCGTGTGCTCTGCGGCGCCGGACCCGCCGCGGGCCTGCGCCGTCCGCTGGGTGACCATGCGGCCCGACACCTCGCGCCCGGTGTGCCACTCGGCGAAGTCGGACCGCCCGAGCAGCTCCGCGCGCCGCTTCAGCTCGGCGCTCAGCGACTGGGCGAACTCGCGCATGCGCACGGGGTCGTTGGCGGTGAGGTGGGTGGTGACATGCGGTACGTCCGTACACACACGCAGGCCCTCGCCGTGCCCGCCGGTGTCCGTGCCCACGCTGTCCCGGCCGTCCATCAGCACCACGCTCAGCCGGTCGGGGCGCTCGGCGGCGGCCAGTGAGGCGACGACCGCCCGCAGCAGTTCCGTACGTCCGCTGCCCGGCGGTCCCTCGATCAGCAGGTGCGGGCCCTCCAGGGCGAGGTCCACGCAGACCGGGCCGCGCGGTCCGGCCCCGAGCACGGCCCAGGCCCGCCCGCCGAGCGCCTCCGTGTCGTCGGCCGCGTCCGCCCAGCGGGTCATCAGCGACGCCGGGGTGGCCCGGGCCAGCCCCAGCTCGTCCAGCAGCCTGGCCGCCTGGGGCAGCGGCGCCGACACGCGCGTGTGCCGCTCACCGGCGGTGCCCTCCGCCCGCAACGGTGCCAGCGCCCGCGCGAACCGCTCGGCCCAGGCGAGCGAGACGGCGTCCACGGCGGCGACGGTGCCGTGGCCCACCGGACCGACGGCGGTGGCGGAGGAGGTGGGGGCGTTTCCGGCGGTGGGGCCCTTGGGCGTGGCGGAACCGTCCGTCGTGGCGCGCGCCACCCGCATCAGCCGCAGGGCCGTCGCCACGTCGCCGCTGAGCAGCGCCACGGCACCGCACTCGCGGAACGCCGGTGCCGCCGCGCAGGCCGCCTCGTACGTCTCCGTCACCGGCGAGGCGGGGGACGCGGGGGCCGTCTCGGCGAGGCACACGACGTGTATGCCCGCCCGCGGCCCCTCCAGCGTCAGCCGCGCCACCGCCTCGCGGACGGCGGCGCCGCCGGGATCGCCGTCCACGACGACCACGGTGAAGGGCCCGGGGAACACGCCCCTGCCCTGGTCCGCCGTGTCGTCGTCCAGGGCCCAGGAAGGGCGCCGGTTCGCACCGCGGGCCGGCGGCAGGCGGTCCCCGGAGCCGTTCGCCTCGGAGGCGGCACCCTGAATGTCACTGTTGCTGTTGCTGTTGCTGTTGCTGTTGCTGCTGCCGCTGCCGCTGCCGCTGCCGTTGTCACCGGCGCCGGTGACGCCCGCCCGCCGGTCGGTGCGCGCACGCGTCGGCCTGGGGCCGGGGGACGACTCCGTCAGGTGGTCGAGGTGGTCCTCCAGACGGCGCAGGAGTTCGTCGGTGCGGACCTTGGCCTGTTCGCGGTCGTAGGCGAGGAGGAGACGGCAGTCCTGGCCGTGTCCCGGGCGCAGGTGCGGGAGCCAGCCCAGCCAGGACCATTCGGCGGTGCGCTCGGCCACCGGGCGGGAGCGGTCCGCGCTGATCAGGACGATTTCCAGGGCGTCGGGAGAGTGCAGCGCGGCGAGCTGGGCGAGGACCGCGCGGGCCAGCCCGGCGAGCCGCTCGCGCGGTCCGGCCAGCCCCAGGGCCCCGGCCTCGCGCAGATCGGCCGTCACCGGCACGGCGGGCAGCAGGCCCGAGCCGTCGGGCGCCGCCCGGTCCGCCGTACCGAGCCGCACCGTGAGTGCTTCCGGGTGGCCCGGTCCGCGCTCCCAGAGCCGGGGCCCGGGGCCCAGCGCCGTGAGCAGCAGCGCCGCCGGGTCCGGCCAGGTCTCGGGGGCCTGGGAGGGAGGGACAGCGGGTGCCGTCCGCGCTGCCGGGGAGACGCTGCCCTCGGTCTCGTCGGTCTCGTCGTACGTCCCGCGTCCGGCCGGCTCCTGTTCGCCGCGCCCGCCGGTCAGCCGCCGCGCCCACGCCGAGAGCCCGCCGCGTTTACGCAGGCCGGGCGGTACGTCGGTCCCGCGCAGGGGCGTCCCTTTGCGGCGGTCGGCGCCGGGGGAGGGGGCGGCGGGGTCCGTGCCGTGGTCCGCCTCGCCGGGGCCGGGGCCCTGCCCGTCTCCCCGGGGGTGGTGGGTGTCATCGCTCGGGTGCGCGCCGTGCTCGGTGGCCCCGGCCGGGCCCGCGTGGGTCCGTCCGCCGTTTTCGGCGAACGCGCCGGAGGCGCTGCCAGCCGCACCCACACCGAAGCGCCCGGCGTGGGTGGCCCCGCTGTCGCCGGAGCCGTCCCGGGGGACGGCGCTCGTCCGGCCGCGAGACTGGGCCCCCCTGGTCTCGATGGGCGGGGCCCCGCCCTGGCCCGGTACGACGAGCGGGGGTTCGGCGGGGTCGTGGCCCTGTGCGCCAGGGGCGCCGGCCGAGGCACCCCAGCCGGCCGAGCCGTACGCGTGATGCGTCCTGCCCAAGGGGCCGGACGGGGTGGGTGCGCCGTCGGACCCGGGCGCCTGGGCGGGGCCGTCCCCCGCACCGCCGCCGATGGGCACCCGCACCTGCCCCTCCCCGTCGGGAGTCGTCCGCACCCGCGCCCCCGGGCCGCCGGCCGGGGCCAGCCGCAGGGCCGACTCGCCGATCCGCAGCAGTGCGCCCGGGACGAAGCGGACCGGGCGGGCGCTCACGCGGATGCCGTCGAGCGAGGTGCCGTTCGTGGAGTCGAGGTCGGCGACCGAGACGCGGCCGTCGGGGCCGACGGTCACCGCGCAGTGCAGGCGGGAGACGTCCGGGTCGTCGAGCGGGACGTCGGCGTCGGCGGAGCGGCCGATGTGGATCTGGCCGCCGTGGAGGAGATGGACCCCGCCCGCGTCCGGGCCCGCGACCACATGGAGCTGGGTCGGCGCGTCGTCCAGCTCGGGATGGGCCTCCGGCTCGCCGGGGGCGCCCAGGGACAGCACGGCGCCGTCGATCAGCGGGGGCTCGCCCAGGGTGCAGCGCTGGGCGTCGAGCCGCTCCGCACCGGCGTACAGCACGACCGGGCCGCCGCCGGTCTCCCGGCTCCGCTCCGGCGGGGTTCCCGCGTCCGCGGGGACCGCCGAGGCGAGCGCCGACGCCACCGCGGCCAGGGCCGTGCCCGCGGGCGCGGTGA
>NZ_JBXEJE010000065.1:0-47088 GCF_056820935.1 Streptomyces sp. Q2
GGAAGTTCAACGGTTCGGGTCGGGCGATGTTCGACCAGTTCAAGGCGCAGGCGGACAGGATCACGTCGGATCTGAACGGCTCGCTGTCGGCGATCCTGGGTGGTCAGTCGGGGATGGACTCGGCGTTCAGCTCGGGTGACCAGGAGCAGGGTGACAACGCGAAGCAGCAGATGGGTGCGGCGAACTTCGATGCGGCGCGTTTCCGCTGAGGTTGGTCTGAGTCGTTCTGTGCGGGCTGTGTTTCGACTTTCGGGGAGTGGTGTGTGATGGCGGGTTCTGGTGCGGATCGTCGGTCGTACGACACGGGTGCGTCGGCTGATGCTCAGTCGAACATCCAGGTGGTGATCGGTCGTCTGGAAGAGGTGATCGGTAACCGTGACCGTCAGGTGAAGAACGCGATGGCGGACTTCACGGCGGATGGCGTGGCGGACGAGTACCACGGCAAGGAACAGCGGTGGACGAACGCCTCCAACGAGGTGAAGAACATCATCACGCTGCTGAAGTCGACGCTGGAGAAGAACGACGGCACGGCACAGTCGACGATCCAGCGGGCCAAGGCCGCGGTCGACAACATCGGCTGACCGACAGCTGTTCTTCGGTATCGGAAGTTGAGGAAAACGGGGGTTTTCGGTGCCCGGCTGGGATCTGAATCCGCAGGGTATCTCCGGTGTGTTGAAGACGACGGGTGAGACCGCGTCGAACCTGGAGAAGTACGGCAAGGCGTTCGGTGAGCATCTGACGTCGGCGGCGACGAGCGCGGGCACCATCTCCGCCGAGGGCGGCGGCGGTGGTGGCGAGGGCGGTGAGAAGGCCGCGGGTGGCCTGGTCGCCCTCGCGTTGTCGCAGTACGCGGAGCGGGCGTCGAAGGACCTGCAGTACGTCGCGGCCCGGGCGGGCAAGTCGCTGCAGGGCGTGGTGGATGCCACGACCGCGTACCTCAACGGTGATCAGGAGATGGCCTCGGAGGCGCAGCGGAACACGCTGGCCGCGCCGAAGGTCGATCTGCCGGGAGTGGGTAAGCGGTGATCCAGCCGGAGCAGATTCCGCAGTTCACGGGTGATCTGGCACAGCTGGAGACCGACTACGCGGACTTGAAGAAGGACGCCGGTCATGTGCGCAAGACCGGCGAGGAGGTCCACTCCCAGTTCCAGGGCCTGTCGGCGTATTACACGGCTCCGGAGGCGGAGCAGTTGTTCGCGACGACGAAGCCGGTCAAGGACCGTGCGGACACGTTCGGGGACGACCTGGAGACGGTGTCCGGTGCGCTGTCGTCGTACGCGACGGAGATCCGTCCCCTGGTCGACAAGCTGAAGGAACTGAAGACCAAGGCCCACACGTTCGTCGACTCTGTCAAGGACGACGACGAGTGGGAGTACGACGGCGACAAGGTCGACGAGCACAACCGGATCCGGGATGACATCACCGCGACGGTGGCGGCGTTCTGGGCGGCCGAGCGGACCTGCCACAACAAGATCACCGCCTTGTGGGGCGGGACGCAGATGGTGGCCGGGGACGGCTCCGACCGTAAGGACCAGTACGGCTTCGCGGCCGACGACCTGAAGAACGCGAAGCTTCCCTGGGGTGACCCGGTGGAGGAGAAGCACCACTGGTACGAGGTCGGCCACTGGGTGAAGTCGTTCGTGTGGGACGGCCTGATCGTGGACGGTGTCTGGGGCACCATCAAGGGCCTCGGCACGCTGGTCGGGTTCGGCGGCTGGGACGCGATGGGCCAGGCGTGGAAGGGCCTCGCCCAGCTGGCGACCGGCCTGGCGATCTCCTCCATCCCCGGCGTGGGCGCGATGTTCTGGACGCTGCCGGACGACAAGCTGCCGTCCTGGATCCGTGATTCGCGCACCGCGATGAAGGAGACCGGCAAGGCGCTGGTGGCGTGGGACGAGTGGGGCAAGAACCCCGGTCGTGCGGCTGGTGCGGTTACCTTCAACGTCCTGACGACCGTCTTCACGGGCGGCGCGGGCGCCGGTGTCGCGGGCGCGGGCAAGGCCGGCGCGGTGGCGAAGGTGCTGTCGGTCGCGGGCAAGGCGGGCAAGGTCATCGACCCGATGACCTACATCGCCAAGGGCGCGGGCGCTGGCCTGTCCAAGATCGGCGACATCACGAAGGGCCTGCGGGGCGTCGGCAACATCGACATCCCCACCCTCCCGGACGGAGCCGTCAACCTGCCCGACGGCCGCCTGATGGACCCGAACGGCAACCTCATCTCGCCCAACGGCACCATCGACACGACGCCGGTCCCCTACGAGACGAACACCCCGACGGTTCCGCACGGCGCCGGGACCACGCCGACGCTGCCGGCCCACTGGACGACCCAGGGCGCCCCCACCCCGTCGTACGCCGGAAGCCACGCGGGCACCGACGCGGCCGCACACACGGTCGACAACGCCGGCCACTACAACACGCCGACCACGTCGGCGGGCCACCCGCCGGGCGGCGCCTTCGACACGACGCCGTCGCCGAGCGCGTACGACCACGCGCCGGCGGGATCGCCGTACGGGTCGCCCTACGGTCAGGCACCGTCGGGTTCCCCGTACGGTCCCGGGCCGTCCGGATCCCCGTACGACCACGCGCCTTCGCCCTCCGCCTACGACCAGGCGCCGGGCACTAACCCGTACACCCAGACGCCGTCGGGATCGCCGTACGGGCACGCACCGTCGCCATCGGCGTTCGATCACGCGTCCTCACCGTCCGCGTACGATCACGCGCCTTCGCCGTCCGCCTACGACCAGACGCCGACCGCCACGCCGCACGACGCCCCGACGTCGACGCCGCACACCGGCGGTCACGACGCTCCCGGCGGCGTCGGCCACCCGGGTGCCGCGAGCCCGTGGTACCACCAGGGTGCGGCGACCCCGGCGCACGACATCCCGACCACGCCGCACACCGGCGGCCACGACGTCCCCGGCACCGGCGGCCACGGCACCCCGGACGCGCCGCACGGCACCGGGCACGACGTCCCCGGAGCCGGTCACGCCGACGACGCCTCGCACGGCGCCGGCCACGGTGACGACGGTGTCGGCCAAGCGGACGATGCCGCGCACACCGGTGACCACGCGGGCGTCGGGGACGCCGCCGCGCACCACGGCACCGATGCTCCGGTCGCTCCGGGGCACCAGGGCGCGGATGTGCCGGGCAGCGGGGCCGGGGAGGCGTTCGAGTACCAGCCCCATGTGTCCGACGCGGAGTGGGACAAGCTCACACCGGCTCAGCAACATCAGGTGGCGTACGCCGAAATCTCCGACGGCACGGTGCCGTTCGCCACGGACGCCGACGCCATCAAGTACGGCCAGACGTATTGGAACGACTACGCCGAGAACATGCCGGAGGTCCGGCGGCAATCGGTCTGGGACTACACCGATGAGCCCAACTACGGCCTTCCGGCACCGCACCCCGACGGGTGGGGCACCTACAAGGAAATGAACGGATACCTGCGAGGCGACGACTCCAAATTGACCCCGTACGTCCAGCACAACATTGACGAGGTCGACGCGGCTCTCGCAGGCCACGCTGTCCCGGAGGACCTCCTGGTGGTTCGCGGTACAGGCATCGGACACCTCGACCTCGACGATCCGCTCGACATGCTGGGCAACACGTACAGGGACAAGGGCTACATGTCCACCTCGCTCGGGAACCACCCCGTGGCCGCGTTCGCAGGGGAGGACGCCCTTCTGCATCTGAGGGTGCCGAAGGGAACTCCGGCTCTCTGGGTGGAGAAGGTGGGCAAGTACGGCATGGGCGAGCGGGAACTCCTTCTCGGGCGCGGTACGGAGTACCGCGTGACCCGCGTGTTCAGGGAGAATGGCCAGATCCAGGTGTACGGCGAAGTTCTGCCCAGGTAGTGGGAGAGGAAGACACCACATGAGCCGGGAACGGCAAGTAAATCCCCGGACTACCGAACCTCTCCAGTTCGAAGAGGTCGCGGGTCCGCCGCGTTATGCCCGAAGCACGGACAAGCCTGTGCAGTACGTCACGGTGGCGAATCCGCAGGGAGCGGTCCTGGGCTACGTATGGGCGAATGACGAGGACGACGCCGCGGGCTGGAAAGCCCGGCAGGCGGGAGGCGACGAGGCCTTCAATCGGGGTGCCCTCTACGTTTCCAAGCTCCGCGACGCCAAGGCCCGCGGGCTGAGTCCCACGGGGGCGCTCGCCGAGCTCATGCGGGATACCGATCCGGTGAACCCGAGCCATGTTGTTCCCGGTTCCTTCAAAGAAGCCTCGGGCCTTGACGTCGTCAAGGACCTGGCCGACAAGGGCTGAGCCGGGATGCCGCTTTCATGAGCAGCGAACGACCGATCAACCCGCGCTTCGCCGAGGACGTGCACTTCGACCTCGTGGCGCCGGGTCCGTCGAGGTACCGCACCCGGACCGACAAGCCGGTGCGGTACTTCACGGTGGTCGACAAGGAGGGTGGCGCGGCCCTCGGGTATGTGTGGGCGAGTGACGAGGACGACGCCGCCGCATGGGTGCCACGCAACGCCGCCGGAGGCCGGGCCCTCGCCGAGGGCGGTCATTGGCACGCCCGGCTGCAAGAGGCCAAGGGGCGGGGCATCCTGCCGTCCCAGGCCCTCGCGGAGATGCTGTCCAACCCGGAAGGCAACCGGGGACGGGCCCTGCCCGGCTCCCTCACCGACGCCCCGAACGCCGACGCGGTCAAGTCCCTCGCCCAGGGTGAATGACGGACAGGCGACTGGCGAACAGCCGGTGGGCCCGCCCTTGAACCGAGTATCTGCGGAGGTAACGGCCCCCGAGGCCTGACCAGCATGACCAGTCCCGTGCACTACGTCACCGTCACCGCCCCCGACGGCGAAGTCGTCGGATACGCCTGGGGCGATGCCACCGACGTCGAGTGGATGCACCGGAACGCCAGCAGTCCCGGTGCCTACAAGGCGGGGCTGGGGTGGTACACCAAGGTCCGTGAGGCTCACGATCGTGGTCTCACCCCCCTCGGTGTTCTCGGACTGCTCAGTCACGAGCCCGGTGTCGGGCCGGTCACCGAGGCGCCCGACGTCGCCGCGCTCGAAGAGCTGGCCCGTGTCGTCACCCCGGCCGACGACCGGCGGCTGCTCGCCCAGCTCGACCGTGACAACGCGGAGGCGTGGCAGGAGCTCGCCGACGCCTTCGACGCGCTCACGGACGAGGACCGGGACGTACGGTGGGGCGGAGGGAACAAGTCGCCGAGCGGTGCCATTCACGTGCCGTTTCCCCTCTACAGCAAGCCGCTCCAGCGTGCTGTCGACGCCCTGCACGGTGTCGGCGCCGTGACCCCCGAACACCGGTGGCGGCACAGCCCGATGCCCCAGGCACCGTCGGAGCGAGGGCTACGGCCCGCCGACGCCGTGCGCGCCGCCACCGCGGTCGTGACCGCGGAGCGGATGAGCGACGGGGAGATCGCGGAGGCCGTGGGGAACGGTCTCCTGGACGCCATAGCCACCTCGCTGCGCGCCTGGTACGCCGACCCGTCCGCCGAGGAGCAGCTCCGGGCCGACGCCCCGCCCGCAGGCCGGCACCGGCCCGACCCGGGCCCCTCCGCCGGCGCGCAGCCTCGACTCCCCACCTCGCACCCTCAAGCCCTCACCCCGCACCCTGAAGCCCCCACCCCGCCGATGTGCAGGTTCTGCGGAGGTTCCCCCGCGGCGGACGTCGCCTTCCGTGCCCATCGGGGTCTCGTGATCCTCATGGGGTTCCGGAAGACGGCCGGGCCGATGTGCCTGACCTGCGGGCTGGCCGTGTACCGGGCGCTGACCACCCACACGCTGGCCTGGGGCTGGTGGAGCCCTTTCTCCCTGTTCGTCTTCACGCCGTTGACGCTGGTAAGGAACCTCCTCGCCGTGCGCAGGGTGAAGAAACTCCCGGCTCCCGGGCCGGGAATGCTCGGCCCGCGCTACGACCCCGGCGTGCCCGTGCACCGACGGCCGCGCGCGTACATCGCGCTGGTCCCGGTGGTGTGGGTGCTCTTCATGATCGTGGCGGGATTGTCGGGAGGGGCGTGACGGAGCTGGAGAGACGGCCGTACCCCGGCTGTACGCGTGGCGCGTCCATGTCCTATGTTGCGGAAGCCAAGTCAGGGGGATCCGCATGGCGCAGGAGAGGCCGCCCGGGACCGGGGCGGAGATGAGTCTCAGCGAGGTCGAGGCCGTCGCGCGTGCCGCGCACGCCGGGCAGACGGACAAGGCAGGACGGCCTTACGCCGAGCACCTGTCGGCCGTCGCCGAGGGCGTGCGTGCCCGGGGCGGGGGCGAGGAGCTCGTCGCCGCCGCGTGGCTGCACGACGCCGTCGAGGACGGGGTCCTCAGCGAGGACTGGCTCGACGCCGCGGCGCTCCCGCAGCGCACCAAGGACGTCGTACGGGCCGTGACCAAGCGGCCGGACGAGGACCCGGAGGCGTACGCGGGCCGGATCCTGGCCACTGAAGGGGCCCGGCTCGTCAAGGCCGCCGATCTCGCGCACAACGCCGACCCGGCCCGCCTCGCCGTGCTCGACGAGCACACCGCCCGGCGGCTCACACAGAAGTACGCCGCCATGCGGCACCGCCTCGGCCTCGCCGCGGGTGACTGACCCCCCCGACGTACAACCCCCACGTACAACCCCCCCACGTACACCCCCTACACAGGACGACTGAATGGCACGGGACTACGACAGTCAGCTGCTGGAGTCGGTGGCGGTGCGCCGGCGCCGGATGCGCGACGCGCTGCTGTTCGGCGCGCAGCGCGCCCGGCGGACGGCGGACGAGCGGTTCGGCAAGATGTTCGCGGGCATCGCGATCGCGGCCGTACTGTGCGCCGGATGCATCGGCTGGTCCTTCCTCCAGGCCACGTTGGCCAAGCAGAAGGCCGAACAGGAAAAGCAGCAACAGCAGCAGGGGCAGCTGTACGACCCGACGCCCAGCGCCTCTTCGAGCGGCGCCGGCGACAAGGGCGACAACGGCGACAAGGGTGCGGAGAAGCAGTGAACAGGGTGTGGACGGGGGGCGTGACCACATCAGAGCGCGCCCATGCCCGAAACGACGCGATGATAGGTTCCGGTGAGTGGTGAGCACAGCAACTTCATTCCGGACCCAGTTGAGCAGGGTCACTCTGATCGGTGAGCGCCGACGCGCCGACATCGTGCTGCCGTCGGACACTCCGATCGGCCAACTGCTCCCCGACATACTGCAGTTGCTCGACGACCGGGCCGCGTCCCGGCCGACCACCCGGCAGTTGATCACCTCCGACGGCTCCGCGCTGCCGCACGACGCCACGCTGTCGTCGGCGGAGGTCCCCGACGGCGCCGTGCTGCGCCTGGTCCGCGCCCACGCCGCACCGCCGGCACCGGTCGTGCACGATGTCACCGACCAGGTCGCCGACGACCTCGATCTGCGCGGCTGGCGCTGGCGTCCCGCCGTACGCCGTACCGCCGCCGGTGTGGCCACCATCGTGTTCGCCGTGATCGCGGCCCTGCTGGCGCGGCGCGAGTTCGCGCTGGAGTCGGTCGCCACCGGCCTCGCGGTCGTCACCGCGGTGTTCCTGGTCGCCGGTGCGGCGACCGCGAAGATCGGCGCGGGCAACCGGGGCCTGGCCACCGCGCTGCTGCTCGCCTCCGGCGGGCTCGGCCTGCTGACCGCGTGGACCGCCGCCGACGCCTACGACTGGTCCGGGACCGCCCGGCTGGCCGGCGTCGCCGCCGCGCTGGTGCTCACGCTCGTGCTGCTCGCCTACTGTTCGCCGCTCGGCCGCGGCGGGCTCATCGGGGCCGGTGCGATCGTCGGGGTGGCCGCCGTGTGGGAGGCCGTCGCCCTCATGCAGGACCGGGCGGACCGGATCGGCGCCGTGATGGCCGTGGTCTCCGTCATCCTGCTCGGGCTGCTGCCGCGGTTCGCGCTGATGGCCTCGGGCCTCACCGCGCTCGACGACAAGCGTTCCTCGGGCACCTCGGTGAGCCGGCACGAGGTCGCCAACGCCCTCGCCGCCACCCACCGCGGACTCGCCCTCGCCACCGTGGTCACCGCGGCGTCGGCCGCCGCCGGCGGCTGGCTGCTGACCACCGCGAAGGAGCCGACCGTCTGGACGGTGACCCTCGCCTCGCTCACAGCGGTCGTCCTGCTGTCCCGGGCGCGGGCGTTCCCGCTGGTCGCCGAGGTCGTGGCGCTGTTCGGGGCGGCGGCGCTGCTCGTCGTACGCCTCGCGGTGCTGTGGCTGGACCACGCGGGAGGCGCCGGCGCGCTCGTCCTGCTCGCCGCGGCGGCATTGCTGCCGCTGCTGGTCCTCGCGGTGGAGCCGCCGGAGCACGTCCAGGTGCGGCTGCGGCGGTTCGCCGACCTGATCGAGTCCCTCGGGGTGATCGGGCTCTTCCCGCTCGCCATCGGGGCGTTCGGCATCTACGGGCAACTGCTCAACAAGTTCTGAGACTTCGAAGACCACACGCCGCCGCGCCTTCGCTCCGGGCGGGACGAGGAGGCGGCGGCGTAGCAGGAGAGAAGGGCGACATGCCGAGCGGGGACAACTGGCAGAGCGACGTGCTGCGCGACCTGAAGGGCGGCGCGGCTCAGCAGCGTGTCCCCCAACCGGGCGCGCAGCCACAGCAGTCGGCGGAGCAGCAGCCGACGGGACAGCAGGGGCAGCAGGCGGCGGGGCAGCAGCCGGGCGCGCAGAACGTCCCGCCGCAGGGCCCGCCCCCGGCGTACGGCCACCCGCAGCAGGCCGACCCGGCCCAGCCGCAGCCGCAGCCGCAGCCGCAGTCCCAGCCTCAGCCGCAGTCCCAGCCGCCGTACGGCTATCCGCAGCAGGCAGCCCCCGCCCAGCCGCAGCAGCCGTACGGCTACCCGCAGCAGGGATACGGCGACCAGGCCGCCGCGTATCCGCAGCAGGGCTACCCCGCCCAGCCGCAGCAGCCGCAGCAGGCGTACGCCCAGCCCCAGCAGGCTCAGCCGGCCCAGGCCCCACCACAGGCTCCCGCCCCCCGCGCCCGCTCACCCCGCGCCACCCCCGACTCCCGCCCGGTCGTGGACAAGAAGCTCGCCGCCGCCGGCCGCGGGCCGCGTCGCGGGGAGCCGTTCAGCGCCCGCGCCCTGCGGGCCGTACGCCGCACCGTGTCCTCCTCGGCCGCGCGCGAGGTCGCCGAGACCACGGCGACCGCCGAGATACTGCAGCAGCCGGTCACCACCGGCCGGCAGATCGCGGTGACCTCCATCCGCGGGGGCTCCGGCAAGACCACGATCGCCGCACTGCTCGGCACCACCTACGCCCACTACCGCCAGGACCCCACCCTCGTCATCGAGGCCGACCCGGCGCTCGGCTCGCTGCCGCTCAGGCTCGGCGCGGAGACCCTGCGCTGGACCACCGGCGACCTCGCCGACGTCGTCCAGCCACAGATGTCGCTCCTCGAGATCACCGGCTACCTGGTCCAACTGCCCGACAACGCCTGGCTGTTGCCCGGCAGTCAGGGCCAGGTCGGGGCCATGCTCGACACCAAGGCGTACGAGCGGGTCATGGTGTCGATGCGCCGCTACTTCGGGGTGACCGTCGTCGACTGCGAGACGATGCCCGCCGAGGTCGCCCGCACCGCGCTCTCCGCCGCCCAGGCCCGCATCCTCACCGTGCCGGCCACGCTGGAGGGCGTCGCCAGCACGCACGCCGTCCTGCAGTGGATGCGCGGACTGCCCCGGGACATCACCACCTCGACCGTCGTCGTACTCACCGAGACCGTCCCGCACACCGGCGTCGACGTCGAGAAGGCCGCCGAGCAGCTGAAGACGACCGGGGCGAGCGTGCGGATCCTGCCCTACGACCGGCATCTGGCGGCCGGCGGCACCATCCGCACCGACCTGCTCGCCCGGGACACCCGGGAGGCCACCACGCGGCTGGCCGCGGAGGTCTTCCAGCTCTCCCAGAAGAGCCGCTGAACCATCCCCTGTGCGAAGGGAACCAGAAGACCGCTGAGGACGAGGCAAGAACGATGAGCACCCGACTGATCCACCGGCCGGCCCGCACCACCAGGCCCCCGGCCTCACCCGAGTCGCGCACCATAGAGGCGCCGCCCAACCTGCCCGACGGCAAGACGGGCTCGATCGCGACCTCGCTGCTGCCCGTCGCCGGTGTGATGTCGTCCGTCGTGATGATGACCGTCGTGCGCAACAGCCAGTTCGCCGGGCTGGGCGCGATCATCCTCGTCGTCACGATCGTCGGCTCGATGGTCATGCTCTTCTCCCAGCGCGGCAAGGCCCAGCGCACCCGCCGCACCCAGCGCGAGGCCTACCTCTCCTACCTGGAGGACACGCGGGAGGAGCTGTCCAAGGAGGAGCGGGAACGGCGCGAGAGCACGGGGGTGCTCAACCCGCCGCCGGACGCGCTGTACGACATCGTGCGCGACCCCGCCCGGCTGTGGGAGCGGCGCCGGACGGACGCCGACTTCCTGCGGGTCCGGGTCGGCACCGGTGAGATGCCGGTGCGGGACCTGAGGGTGGGCCAGCCGAGCTCGTCCGTGCTCACCCCGCCCGACCAGTTCATGCTGAACGAGGCGTCCGCGCTGGTGTCCCGCTTCAGCGTCGGCACCGAACTCCCGCTGACCGTCCCGCTCGACCGGGTCGGCAACATCAGCGTCATCGGCAGCCGCGAGGACACCCTGAGGGTCGCCCGCGCGCTCATCGTGCAGGCTGCCGCCACCCACGCGCCCGACGACGTGGCCATGGCACTCGCCGCGTCCGGCGACCGGATCGCCGACTGGGAGTGGGCCAAGTGGCTGCCGCACCTGCTCGACTCCGAGCAGTTCGACGGCCCCGTCGCCGCCCGCCGCATCGCGCCCTCGCTGCCCCAACTGGCCCGCCAGATCGGCCCCGAGCTGCGCCGCCGCGCCTCCTACGCGGCCGAGGTGCGCCGCGGCCTGTCCGGCAAGGACGCCCTCGCCATGACCTCCCGGCTGCTGGTCGTCGCCGACGGACACGGCGAGGACGCGGTCGAACTGCCGCGTCCCGACGACGCGGTGGGCCTGCGCGACATGAGCGTCACCGTCCTGCACCTGCTGGACCAGCGGATCCAGGAACCGGGCAGTGTGGGCGTGCGTATCACCGTCGACGGCGAGCAGATCGTCATCGAGGACCTGCGCATGCCGGAGCCGGTCAGCGCCCACGGCACCGTCGACGAGATCGGCCTCCCCTTCGCCGAGGGCCTTGCCCGGATGCTCGCCCCGCTCAGGCTGTCCGCCGAGTCGATGGTCGACGCCCCGCTCACCGGCCCGGTCGACTTCGCCGAACTGCTCGGCATCGACGACGTGGCCGGCCTCGACCTGAACCGGATGTGGGCGCCGCGCGGCGAACGCGCCTTCCTGCGCGTGCCCATCGGCATCAGCGACTCCCACGAGCCCGTACTGCTCGACCTGAAGGAGTCCTCCGAGCTCGGCATGGGCCCCCACGGCCTGTGCGTCGGCGCCACCGGCTCCGGCAAGTCCGAGCTGCTGCGCACCCTCGTCCTCGCCCTGGTCGCCACCCACCCGCCGGAGGACCTCGCCCTGGTCCTCGTCGACTACAAGGGCGGCGCCACCTTCGCCCCCTTCGCCGGCCTCCCGCACGTCGCCGGCGTCATCACCAACCTGGAGAACCAGGCCGGCCTGGTCGAACGCGTCCACGCCTCGCTGGCCGGCGAGGTCAAGCGCCGCCAGCAGGTTTTGAAGAACGCGGGCAACGTCGCCGACATCGGCCACTACGCCGCCCTGCGCGCCGAGAAGCGCCCCGACCTGGAGCCGCTGCCGCACCTGTTCGTGGTGATCGACGAGTTCGGTGAACTCCTCACCGCCAAACCGGACTTCATCGACCTGTTCCTGTCCATCGGGCGCATCGGCCGCTCCATCGGCGTCCACCTGCTGCTGTCCAGCCAGCGCATCGAGGGCGGCAAGCTCAAGGGCCTGGACACCTACCTGTCGTACCGGCTCGGCCTGCGCACCTTCTCCGCCGACGAGTCCCGCACGGTCCTGGACACCACGGACGCCTTCCACCTGCCCCCGCTGCCCGGCTTCGGCTACCTCAAGGTCGACACCAGCCACTACGAGCGGTTCAAGGCCAGCTACGTCTCGGGTGCCTACAGCGGCCCCGTGCAGCGCGACGAGGAGGACACCGGCCCGCTGGCCCTGGAGTACGAGGCGTACAACACCCTCGGCGACGACGGGAACAGCGCGCCCGAGGAGCCGAAGATGCGGCGCCGGGAGACCGGACCCACCCAACTCGGCGTGCTCATCGACCAGTTGGAGAACGCCGGAGCCCGCTCGGTACGCCAGATCTGGCTGCCCCCGCTGCCCGCCGCCGTCCCCCTGGACAAGGTCGCCGGCCCCGTCGAGGTCGGCGCGCGCGGCATGCAGCTCGCCAAGCGACGCGGCCCCCTCCAGGTGCCGCTGGGCATCATCGACGACCCGACCAAGCAGCAGCAGGGCCAGTGGTACTTGGACCTCACGCTCTCCGGCGGTCACGCGGCGGTCATCGGCGGCCCGCAGTCCGGCAAGACCACCCTGCTGCGTTCCCTGGCCCTCTCGCTGGCCCTGACGCACACCCCGCAGGAAGTCGGCATCTACGGCCTCGACCTGGTCGGCGGCGGCCTGCAGGCCCTGTCCGGGCTGCCGCACGTCGGCGGGGTCGCCGGCCGCGCCGACCGCGAGCGCGCCGCCCGCACCATCGACTCCGTCCGCGCCATGCTCGACCAGCGCGAGGAGCTCTTCCGCATCCACAACATCGACTCGCTGGAACAGCTGCGCACCCGGCGCGCCGCGGGCCAGGTGCCGGAGCTGGCCTCCACCGAGATCGTGCTGCTCATCGACGGCTTCGGCGCCCTGCGCGACGACTTCGAGAACCTCGACGACGCCGTCATCGACATCCTCAAGCGCGGCGGCGGCTACGGCATCCACGTGGTCGCCGGCATGCTGCGCTGGAACGACGTGCGCATCGCCACCCAGTCACAGTTCGGCACCCGCGTCGAGCTGCGCCTGAACGACCCGAGCGAGTCGAGCATCGACCGCAAGCTCGCCCAGACCCTCTCCCCGGAGGAGAAGGGCCGTGTCCTCACCGACGGCAAGCTCTTCGCCCAGGTCGCCCTGCCCCGCACCGACGGCCTCGCCGACACCGCCGACCTCGGCGCGGTCCTGGAGCGCACCGCCCGCCAGCTCCGCGCAACCTGGACCGGCGAGGTCGCCCAGCCGGTGCGGGTGCTGCCGCACGTCCTGGAGCCCGAGCTGCTGCCCGGCCCGGCGTCCGAGCCGCGCCGCGTCCCGATCGGCCTGGACCAGACACAGCTGGCCCCGGTCCTGCTCGACCTCTTCCAGCACGACCAGCACCTGATGATCATGGGTGACAGCGAGTGCGGCAAGACCAACCTGCTCAAGGTGATCACCCAGGGCCTGATCGAGCGCTACGGCGACGACGAGCTCGTCTTCGGCGTCTTCGACCCGCGCCGGGGCCTGCGCGGCGCGATCCCCGAGGAGTACCGGGGCGGCTACGCCTACAACTCCAAGCTCGCCGCCGGCCTCGCCGCGGGCATCGCCGGGGAGCTGGAGAAGCGGCTGCCCGACGAGAGCGCCGACAGCGAGGACCTGGAGCCGGGCAGCTTCTCCGGCCCGCGGATCGTGATCCTCGTCGACGACTACGACGTCCTCACCACCGCGGGCCAGCAGCCGCTCGCGCCCTTCGTGCCGTACATTCCCTCGGCCGTCGACATCGGCCTGCACTTCATCCTCACCCGCCGCGTCGCGGGCGCCTCCCGCGGCCTGTACGAGCCGATGCTGCAAGGGCTGCGCGAGTCCGGCTCCTCTGCGCTGGTGATGGCGGGCGACCGCAGCGAGGGCCAGCTCTTCCCCGGCGTGTACGCGAGCGCACAGCCGCCCGGCCGCGGGGTGCTGGTCCGCAGGGGCCAGCCGAACCGGCTGATCCAGACCGTCTACACGGGGACCAGGTGAATCCATGACGAAGGACGTCATCACCCTCACGAAGAAGATGCCCGACCCGCTGAGCGTGATCGCCGGACTCCTCTCCGGCGGCCCGGACCGGCTCGTGGGCACCGAGGGAGAGGGCGCGGTGGTGCAGCTCTGCGACGAGCAGGGCCGCCCGCTGGTCTCCGTCGAGGCACCCCTGCTGGTGCAGGTCAGGGGAGAGGCCGAGCGGCTGCTGGGGGCGAGTGCGCCCGAGGTGCCGTACTGGTGGACCGAGGCCCGCGCCACCACCGGCGTCAAGGAGGCCGAGCAGCTGGCCGGTACCTTCGCCGCCCGGCTCGCCACGCTGGTGGGCGGGACGGCCTGGCCGCCCGAGGTCGCCTGGTCGCTGGCCGTGGTCAACACGGACGGCATGAGCGCGGCGCCGGTCCCGGCCGCCGCCCAGCCCGCCGTGGACGTCCTCACCGACAAGGTCGCGGTCATCATCCAGGACCGTCCGGTGGTCGCGATGACCGCCTGGCTCTCGGACGCCTTCCGCGCCGCCGCGAACGCCGAACTCGGCCTCCAGATCGTCACCCCCGCCGGGACCCGCCTCTCCCCGGCGGTCCGCGGCAGCCTGCCGGGCTGGCCCTCGCGCTGGGTGGTGCAGGACGAGCGGGACGGCTACTACGACGGCCTGTCCGGAGCCGTCCTGGAGTGGAAGAACGGCCTCTTCGTCACGGTCGAGCCCCCGGACGCCACCCGCGAGGACCCGCGCACCCCGGTCGCCGCCACCTATCGGGAGGGCGCCGCCGCGAAGGGCGACACCGGCGAACGCCAGCTGGCGATCTCGTTCCGCACCGTCCACCCGGCCGACGACCGCCTCGTCCTCGGCGGCGCCCTGGAGGCCGTATGGCGGGAGATCACCGGTGAACCGCCGGCCGGCTGGGGCACCGAGGAGCCCGCCAACCTCCCCTGGTCCGTGCGGCAGCTGACCGACGTGGCGTACGAGCGCTCGCCCGCGCCGACCTGGCTGGTGGCCGTCGGCACCCCGGAGCGTCCCGGCCTCGCGACCGTCCGCATCACCCGCACCAAGGGCGGTGTCGAGGAGGACGTGACCATGGCCTTCGGCTACGGCCCCGGCGAGCAGCTGCCGACGGACGCCGTACAGGCCGCCGCCGAGGCCCTCGCCACCCGGCACGACCTGCAGTCCATGCTGGTCCAGATCCGCCGGGCCCGCCGGGACCTGTCCGTCCCGCCCCACTTCGAGGGCCCCGGCGTGCCGTACGCGTTCGTCCTGGGCGCCGAGGAGGTCCGCCAGATGCCCGGCGACCGCGCCCGCCGCACGCCCCTCGCACAGGCCCCGCGAGAACTGGGCCCGAGGACCCGGCCCGCGCTGTACTACCCGCTGCCGGGCGACCCGTCGGACTTGTCGGGCTGGCAGGACTTCGAGCGCCTGATGAGACACCTGAAGGGCGACTAGCCCGGTCGGCCCGGCAATGCCCGGTCGGCCCGGGAACGACGGAGCCCCCCACTGCTCGGCGGTGGGGGGCTCCGTCGCGGTCTCAGCCGGCCGAGACCTTCTCCTTTTCCCGTACGGGGGTCTTCTCACGCTGCTCGCGGCCGCGGGCGACCTCGGTGGCATCCCGCTTGAAGGCCCACTCCATCTTCGGCTCCATGGCGAACCGGAAGACGCGGCGCACCGGCGCGGTGCACAGCACGGTGACGGCGGCGCCCGCGCAGACGCTCACGAAGATCTCGCCGAGCGGCCGGTGCAGCCACGGGTGCTCGAACCAGCCCGCGTAGTCGCCGGCCTTGACCAGGAAGCCGTGCAGCAGATAGCCGAAGAGCGTGCCTGCGCCGAGCGAGGTGAACCACATCTGCCGGCCCGGCACCCAGGAGAAGAAGCAGGCGGTCAGCAGCAGGGAACAGCCGAACAGGGCGAGGACCATGACCGGTCCGGTCCACCACGGCGCGCCCAACTCCTGCGCGGCGTCACGGTGGTAGAACCACCCGGTGGCCATGCGCGGCACCGACCACCAGCCGATGACCAGCGCGGCGGCGAACACCGGCACCGACAGGATCCGCACCGAACGCCGGCGCACCAGCCGGAAGTGCTCGGGCTTCATGAGCAGGCCCAGCACGAAGAACGGCAGGAACTGCAGCACCCGCTGGAGGTCCAGGTCGTCACCGATCTCCGGGCTGACCGACGCCAGCATGGCGATGGCGAGCGCCAACGGCAGCGGCCACCGCACCAGCTTCCAGATCGGCGTGGTCAGCCGCCAGACGAACAACGCGATCAGGAACCAGGTCAGGTACCAGGGATCCAGCAGGCTGATGGCCTGGTCCGGCGAGCCGCCGACGTAGCGGTTGAAGAGCGTGTACGCGGTCTCGAAGAGGACGTACGGCACGACGACGCCGGTGATCAGCCGTTGCAGCCGGTCGGCGCGCATGTCGAAACTGCGCGAGAAGAAGCCGGAGATGACGATGAACGCCGGCATGTGGAAGGCGTACACCACCGTGTACGCGCCTTCCAGGATCCGGCTGTCGCCCTTGAGCGGCTCCCAGGAGTGGCCGATCGCCACCAGCACGATCGCCAGGTACTTGGCGTTGTCGAAGAACGCGTCGCGCTGTTTGCCGGGTTTGTTGCCCGAGGGGGCGGGCCGGCCGGCCGTGGCCGCCCTGGTGTCGTGCGGCGAGCGCGGACTGGGCACTCCGTCCGTCGGCGCGTGTGCCGGGGGGAGTGGCGCTCGGTTCTGGCCGTGCGGTCGCAGCGAGTTCGTCACAGACCCTCCCACCAGGAACGGGGGGAGACGATCGGGGACCTCGCTGCGTTGGCGGGGGACGAGGCAGCGTGGAACATCTGAGGCACCCTAGCCTTGGCTGTGGGTTTTCGTAAAACCCTCGACGTCATTCCTGGTTAATGGCTGCGGATACCCCCGTTTTCCGGAAGTTGGCATCGTTGTCCGCGTGATGACCGACACATGTCCCATGCCTGACCGCATGCACCACCTGCGCCCTCATTGTCGCGATTCATCCTGACTAAATAGGGCATAAGGCGCCTTTGGTGGCCGCCCGGCACGGCAGTCGACGTACCTGTGGCGTCAATTCGAATTAACTGCGAACACGTTGTGTGGACACGGAAACGAACTTGTTGAATTCCCCGTGCGGGTGCCCGGTCGAATTACTGTGCGGGCGGGCCGAGTCGGCCCGCCCGTACACCCGGCCACGGGTGGCTCCGGGCATGGAAGTGACCAACGATCCGTCACGCGCCGCATATGCGGCCCTCATTGGTGGCACGATGGTTCTGGCGGGGGTGCGCACGGTCGCGTCCCCGGGCCGGGAGAGCGGACCGACCAAGGGTGTGATCAGTTGTGGCCATTTCTCTGTCAGTGGTGCTGCTGTTGGCGATCATCCTGGTGGTGTTGATCCGGGGAGGCTCGCTGAAGGCCGGCCCCGCCGTCGTCGCGGTGCTCTTCGGCTTCTTCCTCGCCTCGACCGGGATGGCCGACGACATCCAGCGGTTCCTGAACTCGATAGCGGAGACCATCAACTCGATCCAGTTCTAGGCGCGCCCCGCATGGTCCGCCGCCGCAGACGCCACGGTCAGCCCAGGACAGCACAAAGACCTCCGGCCCGATCCTCGAAGGACCGGGCCGGAGGCCTGTTCGGAGCGGGCGACGGGAATCGAACCCGCGTAGCTAGTTTGGAAGACTAGGGCTCTACCATTGAGCTACGCCCGCACAGCGCGCACCGCAGGTCAGCTGACCGCGGCACTGATGGCATCGTAGCGGGTAGTCCCCCTCCGTCGCACACCGCGTTCGTGTCCGCCCGGGTGGCGGAGCGCGCCGGTGAATTGCGGCGACCTCGCTGCCTGCGGGCATGTAGCCTACGTCTCGCACCAGACGGGGTGTGGCGCAGCTTGGTAGCGCGTCCGCTTTGGGAGCGGAAGGCCGTGGGTTCAAATCCCGCCACCCCGACCATGTACCGGTCAGCCCGGTCACTCCACGGTCACCTCGCGTGACCACTCGACGTGATCGCCTTTGGGGCGTGTCGCCGCTGCCGTTACTATGCAAGCTGCACGCCCGTGTGTCTCTCTCCTCTGGAAGTCCTCCGGGCGGCGAATCCGCCGGGGCCGGTCTGGCTCCGGCAGAAACCAAGAAGTCAGCCCCCAAGGAGACCGAACCGTGAAGAGCGCCGTGGAGACCCTGAACCCGACTCGGGTTCGGCTCAGCATTGAGGTGCCCTTCGAGGAGCTCAAGGACAGCCTCGACGCGGCGTACAAGAAGATCAACCAGCAGGTCACGGTGAAGGGCTTCCGGAAGGGCAAGATCCCGGCGCGCGTCATCGACCAGCGGTTCGGCCGCGGTGCGGTCCTGGAGGAAGCGGTCAACGACGCGCTTCCGAAGTTCTACACCGAGGCGGTCAACGAGGCCGAGATCGACGTCCTCGGCCAGCCCGAGGTCGACATCACCGAGCTGAAGGACGGCGAGACGCTGAACTTCACCGCCGAGGTCGACGTCCGCCCGGCCATCGAGATCCCGGACTTCTCCGGCATCGAGGTCGAGGTCGACGCCGTCGAGGTCACCGAAGAGGACATCGACAAGTCGGTCGAGCAGCTCCGTGAGCGCTTCGCCTCGACGTCCCCCGTCGAGCGGGCCGCCGCGGACGGCGACGTCGTCACGATCGACCTCGAGGCCAAGGTCGACGGCGAGATCCTCGAGGACGGCGTCGCCAGCGGCGTTTCCTACACCATCGGCTCCGGTGAGCTGCTGGAAGGCATCGACGACGCCGTGACGGGCCTGGAGGCCGGTGGCGAGGCCACCTTCACCTCCGAGCTCAAGGGCGGCTCGGCGGCCGGCAAGGAGGCCGAGGTCACCGTCAAGGTCACCCAGGTCGCCGCCCGCGAACTGCCCGAGCTGGACGACGACTTCGCGCAGCTCGCGTCCGAGTTCGACACCCTCGAAGAGCTCAAGGCCGACAGCCGCAAGCGCCTCGAGAACATGAAGCAGTACGACCAGGCCACGCAGGCCCAGGAGCGCGTCCTGGAGAAGCTGCTCGACCTGGTCGAGGTCCCGGTCCCCGAGAAGCTGCTCGAGGACGAGATCAACACCCGCAAGCACAACCTCGAGCACCACCAGCTCGGCCAGATGGGCCTCGACCTCGAGAAGTACCTCGAGATCCAGGGCAAGACGGCCGAGGAGTTCGACGCCGAGACCAAGGAAGCCGCGGTCAAGGGCATCAAGACGCAGTTCGTCCTCGACGAGCTCGTCAAGCAGGAGAAGCTCAACGTCAACCAGGAGGAGCTCACCGAGCACCTCATGCGGCGTGCGTCCTCCTCCGGCATGTCCCCCGACCAGTTCGCCCAGGCGGTCGTCGAGGGCGGCCAGGTTCCGCTCCTCGTCGGCGAGGTCGCCCGCGGCAAGGCTCTGGCCGTCGTGGTCGAGAAGGCCACGGTCAAGGACACCAACGGCGAGGTCATCGACCTGGACGACGAGGAGGAGGCCGACGAGGCCACCACCGAGACGCCCGAGGCGGAGGCGGAGGCCACCACGGAGGCCACCACCGAGGCCGAGACCGAGAAGACCGAGGGCTGACACCCACGGCGCCACTGACGCCGGTACGACAGGCCCCGGGGAGCATCACGCCCCCCGGGGCCTGTCGGCGTACGGCGGACATCGCCGCGAAGGGGCGCGGGGAACTGCGCGACGAGCCACAGCGGACTGGCACCCGCCCACCGGCCAATGGGCCCACGGCGATGAACCCGCCCCACCCAACGGAGCGACATGCGCTGACAGCGAACAGTCTCTTCTCCGGGATTCTCCGGAGGGACCAGCGCGTTAGGGTCCATGAATACGAGGGCAGGGGAGTCCCCGAAACGGCTCCAGCCCCGCAGGGAAACGTGAGACGGCCCGGCGCCGTCGTAAGACGAGCAGGTGGATACGTGACGAATCTGATGCCCTCCGCCGCCGGCGACCCCTCCATCGGTGGTGGCCTCGGTGACCAGGTCTACAACCGGCTGCTCGGCGAGCGGATCATCTTCCTCGGCCAGGCGGTCGACGACGACATCGCCAACAAGATCACCGCACAGCTCCTGCTCCTTGCCGCTGACCCCGACAAGGACATCTACCTCTACATCAACAGCCCCGGCGGCTCGATCACGGCCGGCATGGCGATCTACGACACCATGCAGTACATCAAGAACGACGTGGTGACCATCGCCATGGGCCTCGCCGCCTCCATGGGCCAGTTCCTGCTCAGCGCGGGTACGCCCGGCAAGCGCTTCGCGCTGCCGAACGCCGAGATCCTGATCCACCAGCCGTCCGCCGGCCTCGCCGGTTCGGCGTCGGACATCAAGATCCACGCGGAGCGGCTTCTGCACACCAAGAAGCGCATGGCCGAGCTGACGTCCTTCCACACCGGCCAGACCATCGAGCAGATCACCCGCGACTCCGACCGGGACCGCTGGTTCGACGCCGACGAGGCCAGGGACTACGGCCTCATCGACGAGGTCATCACCACGGCCGCCAACATGCCGGGCGGCGGCGGCACCGGGGCCTGAGGCCCCCTGCAAGCCCCCAGCCGACCGCCACAGCCCCTAGGAGAGAGACAGTGAACGACTTCCCCGGCAGCGGCCTGTACGACCGCGCACGCGCCGAGAGCACGGTGCCCGTGGCCGAGTCCCGGTACGTGATCCCGCGCTTCGTGGAGCGCACCTCGCAGGGCGTGCGCGAGTACGACCCGTACGCGAAGCTCTTCGAAGAGCGCGTGATCTTCCTCGGAGTCCAGATCGACGACGCCTCCGCCAACGACGTCATGGCGCAGCTGCTGTGCCTGGAGTCGATGGACCCCGACCGTGACATCTCGGTCTACATCAACAGCCCCGGCGGCTCCTTCACGGCGCTCACTGCGATCTACGACACCATGCAGTTCGTGAAGCCCGACGTCCAGACGGTCTGCATGGGCCAGGCCGCCTCGGCCGCCGCCATCCTGCTGGCCGCCGGTACGCCGGGCAAGCGCATGGCGCTGCCGAACGCCCGCGTGCTGATCCACCAGCCCTACAGCGAGACCGGCCGCGGCCAGGTCTCCGACCTGGAAATCGCCGCGAACGAGATCCTGCGGATGCGCGCCCAGCTGGAAGACCTGCTGGCCAAGCACTCCACCACGCCGATCGAGAAGATCCGCGAGGACATCGAGCGCGACAAGATCCTCACGGCCGATGACGCCCTGGCGTACGGCCTGATCGACCAGATCATCTCCACCCGGAAGATGAACAACGCGAGCGTGCGCTGACGGCGGACGCTGTATCGTCTGCCGCTCCTTGGCACGGTTCAGGACTGTGCACGACAAAGCGCACGTCGAAGTGAACCGTGCCAAGGGGGGCCCGAACGAGGGGCCCGGCAAGGTACCGTCGGACATAAGGCAGCACCAGGAGCCGCTGGACCTAGGCGTCTCCCAGGCGAAGGGGAAGCACACCGTGGCACGCATCGGTGACGGCGGCGATCTGCTCAAGTGCTCGTTCTGCGGCAAGAGCCAGAAGCAGGTCAAGAAGCTCATCGCAGGGCCCGGTGTCTACATCTGCGACGAGTGCATCGATCTCTGCAACGAGATCATCGAGGAAGAGCTGGCCGAGACCAGCGAGGTCCGCTGGGAGGAACTTCCCAAGCCCCGCGAGATCTACGAGTTCCTCGAGGGGTACGTCGTCGGCCAGGAACCGGCCAAGAAGGCCCTCTCGGTCGCGGTGTACAACCACTACAAGCGGGTCCAGGCCGGCGAGAACGGCGGCGCCCAAGGCCGCGACGACGCCATCGAGTTGGCGAAGTCCAACATCCTCCTGCTGGGCCCCACGGGCTCCGGCAAGACCCTCCTCGCCCAGACCCTCGCCCGCATGCTGAACGTCCCCTTCGCGATCGCCGACGCAACGGCCCTCACCGAGGCGGGATACGTCGGCGAGGACGTCGAGAACATCCTGCTCAAGCTGATCCAGGCGGCCGACTACGACGTCAAGAAGGCCGAGACCGGGATCATCTACATCGACGAGATCGACAAGGTCGCACGTAAGAGCGAAAACCCGTCGATCACCCGCGATGTCAGCGGCGAGGGCGTGCAGCAGGCCCTGTTGAAGATCCTGGAGGGCACCACCGCCTCGGTCCCGCCCCAGGGCGGCCGCAAGCACCCCCACCAGGAGTTCATCCAGATCGACACGACGAACGTGCTGTTCATCGTGGGCGGCGCCTTCGCGGGCCTGGAGAAGCTCATCGAGTCCCGGGCCGGCGCCAAGGGCATCGGCTTCGGCGCGACGATCCGCTCCAAGCGCGAGCTGGAGGCCAAGGACCAGTTCGAGTCCGTCATGCCCGAGGACCTGGTCAAGTTCGGCATGATCCCCGAGTTCATCGGCCGGCTCCCGGTCATCACCTCGGTCCACAACCTCGACCGCGAGGCCCTCCTCCAGATCCTGGTCGAGCCGCGCAACGCGCTCGTCAAGCAGTACGAGCGCCTCTTCGAACTCGACGGTGTGGAGCTGGACTTCGAGCGCGAGGCCCTGGAGGCCATCGCCGACCAGGCCATCCTGCGCCAGACCGGCGCGCGCGGCCTGCGCGCCATCATGGAGGAAGTCCTCCAGGGCGTGATGTACGAGATCCCGTCCCGCAAGGACGTGGCCCGGGTCGTCATCACGGCGGACGTCGTCCACTCGAACGTGAACCCGACGCTGATCCCGCGGGACGCGCGCGGCCGGGGTCCGGGCGAGCAGAAGACGGCGTAGCGGCACGGACGTACGGACACCGAGGGGCCCCGGTCAGCAGACCGGGGCCCCTTCGTCGTTGTGCCGTCGCGTCGTCCGGCGTCAGGCCTTGACGCGGATCTCCCCGCGGATCTTCTTCGTCAGGTCGATCGCGACGTCCTTGGTGGTGCTCTTGGTGTTGTCACCGGGGGAGACCATGGCGACCGTGCTGTAGTCCGACCAGACGCAGAACCAGTCGGTCGACTCCTTTTTGGTCAGGCCGTTGGTGCTCTTCGCCGACTGGCACTTCATGAGCGCCCCGTCGAGGTCGGCCTCCTCGGGCTGGCCGATCAGCTCGGCGCCGCCGCCGGAGGAGGAGTTGGAGGCGTTGTCCGTGAACTCCTTAGTGATGGCGGCGAAGTACTTGTCCAGTGCGGCCTCGGGGTCCGCGATCTTGCCGTAACCGCCCACGACCGTGACGCCCTTGGCGACCAGCAGCTCGGACTGAGGCGGCAGCGTGGTCGGGTCGCTCGGGTCGTAACCGCTGAAGTCGGCCGTGGAGTACTGCAGGACGACGGCCTTGCCGTCCTTCATGCCGCTCGCTTCGAGGTACTTGGTGGTGTCCGCGTCCTTGACCTCGCCGCTCTCGCCGACCCGCTTGTACTCGCCGGCCACGGTCGCCGGATTGTCCAGCTTGTGCGGGCCGTCGTCCTCCAGGCCGCCCCCGCCCGCGCCGACGACGAAGTACGCCCCCACGCCGATCGCGGCCACGACGGCCACGGCGGCGATGATGATGCCGGTCTTCTTCTTGCCGCCACCGGCGGCCGGCTGCTGCGGCACCCCGTACGGGGCCTGCCCGTAGGGCGGCTGCTGACCGTACGGCTGCTGCGGCTGTTGGCCGTAAGGAGCCTGCTGGCCGTAGGGCTGCTGCGGAGGGACGCCCTGCGGGGGCTGCTGCGGCTGGCCGTAGCCCGGCTGGGCGGGCGGGGCCTGCTGGGGGTAGCCGTAGCCGGGCTGGGCGGGCGGAGCCTGGGGCGGCTGGCCGTAGGGACCCGGCTGGCCGTAGGGGCCGGGCTGACCGTACGGTCCAGGCTGTTGGGGCTGCCCGCCGTACGGGCCCGGCTGGTTGTGGCTCATTTCTGGGTTCCCCTCCAGATGCTTATGTGTCCCTGACATCCTGGCGTAGCCACAGCGCAGGCAGGGCATCGGGGGCCTACCGTTACAGAGGAATCCCGTTTCGGGACTGCCCCGTGACACCCCTAAACTGAGCGCGTGACCGAGAACGCTCAGCAGCAGCCACCAGAGCCCGCCATCGAACTGCCGACCCAGTACGCGCCGGCCGATGTAGAGGGGCCGCTGTACGAGCGCTGGGTGGAGCGGGGTTACTTCGAGGCGGACGCGAAGAGTGACAAGCCTCCGTACACCATCGTCATCCCGCCGCCGAACGTCACGGGCAGCCTCCACCTCGGCCACGCCTTCGAGCACACGCTCATCGACGCGCTGACCCGCCGAAAGCGGATGCAGGGCTACGAGACGCTGTGGCAGCCCGGCATGGACCACGCCGGCATCGCCACGCAGAATGTGGTCGAGCGGGAGCTGGGCAAGGAGGGCAAGTCCCGGCACGACCTGGGCCGTGAGGCCTTCGTCGAGCGCGTCTGGCAGTGGAAGGCCGAGTCCGGCGGACAGATCTCCGGTCAGATGCGCCGCCTCGGCGACGGCGTCGCCTGGACCCGTGAGCGTTTCACCATGGACGAGGGCCTCTCGCAGGCCGTTCAGACCATCTTCAAGCGGCTCTACGACGACGAGTTGATCTACCGCGCCGAGCGCATCATCAACTGGTGCCCGCGCTGCCTGACCGCCATCTCGGACATCGAGGTGGAGTACCAGGACGACGACGGCGAACTGGTCTCCATGAAGTACGGCGACGGGGACGAGACGATCGTCGTCGCCACCACCCGTGCCGAGACCATGCTCGGTGACACGGCGGTCGCCGTCCACCCCGACGACGAGCGGTACAAGCACCTGGTCGGCAAGCTCATCAAGCTGCCGCTGACGGAGCGTTCCATCCCGGTCGTCGCCGACGAGCACGTCGACCCCGAGTTCGGTACGGGTGCCGTCAAGGTCACCCCGGCCCACGACCCGAACGACTTCGAGATCGGCCAGCGCCACGACCTGCCCGCCATCACGATCATGGACGAGCACGCCGTCATCACCGCGCACGGCCCCTTCCAGGGCCTGGACCGGCTGGAGGCCCGCTCCGCCATCGTCGCCGCCCTGCGCGCCGAGGGCCGGATCGTCGCCGAGAAGCGGCCCTACGTCCACTCGGTCGGCCACTGCTCGCGCTGCAAGACCACCATCGAGCCGCGCCTGTCCATGCAGTGGTGGGTCAAGGTCGGCCCGCTCGCGAAGGCGGCCGGTGACGCCGTCCGGGACGGACGCGTCAAGATCCATCCGCAGGAGATGGAGAAGCGGTACTTCGACTGGGTCGACAACCTCCACGACTGGTGCATCTCGCGGCAGTTGTGGTGGGGCCACCGGATTCCCGTCTGGTACGGGCCGAACGGCGAAGTCGTCTGCGTCGGCCCCGACGACGAGGCTCCGACCGGCGAGGGCTGGCGTCAGGACACCGACGTCCTCGACACCTGGTTCTCCTCCGGCCTGTGGCCGTTCTCGACCCTCGGCTGGCCCGAACAGACCGAATCGCTCGCGAAGTTCTACCCGAACTCCGTCCTGGTCACGGGCTACGACATCCTCTTCTTCTGGGTCGCCCGGATGATGATGTTCGGGCTGTACGCGATGGACGGCACCCCGCCGTTCCACACCATCGCCCTGCACGGCATGGTCCGGGACCAGTTCGGCAAGAAGATGTCGAAGTCCTTCGGCAACGCGGTCAACCCGCTCGACTGGATGGACAAGTACGGCAGCGACGCCCTCCGGTTCACCCTCGCCCGTGGCGCGAACCCCGGTGTCGACGTCCCGATCGGCGAGGACTGGGTCCAGGGCTCCCGCAACTTCGCCAACAAGATCTGGAACGCGACGCGCTTCGCGCTGATGAACGGCGCGACGGTGGAAGGCCCGCTGCCGGAGCCTTCGGCGATGTCGGCGACCGATCGGTGGATCCTGTCCCGGCTCAACTCCGTTGTCGCCGAGGTCGACGCGTTCTACGAGGACTACCAGTTCGCGAAGCTCTCCGACGCGCTGTTCCACTTCGCGTGGGACGAGGTGTTCGACTGGTACGTCGAGCTGTCGAAGACCACCTTCCAGGCGGGCGGCGAGGCGGCCGAGGCCTCCAAGCGGGTCCTCGGTGAGGTCCTGGACGTCACGCTGCGCCTGCTGCACCCGGTCGTCCCCTTCGTCACGGAGACGCTGTGGACCACGCTGACCGGTGGCGAGTCCCTCGTCATCGCCGAGTGGCCCGCGGACAGCGGCTTCCGTGACACGGGTGCCGAGAAGGAGATCGAGACCCTCCAGTCCGTCATCACCGAGGTCCGCCGCTTCCGCGCCGACCAGGGCCTGCAGCCCGGTCAGCGCGTCCCGGCCCGCCTGTCCCTCGACGGCACGGCGCTCGCCCCGCACGAGGCGGCCATCCGGCAACTGCTGCGGCTCCAGCCGGAGGGCGACGCCTTCACCGCCACGGCGACGCTGCCGGTCGGCGGTGCCGAGGTGGCGCTCGACCTGTCCGGCACGATCGACGTGGCGGCCGAGCGGAAGCGGCTGGCGAAGGACCTCGCCGCCGCGGAGAAGGAGAAGGCCCAGGCGAACGCGAAGCTCGGCAACGAGGCGTTCCTGGCGAAGGCTCCGGACCACGTGGTGGAGAAGATCCGGGCGCGGCTGGCGAAGGCGGACGAGGACATCGCACGGATCGCCGCGCAGCTGGACCGGCTGCCGCAGGTGTAGGCGGTTGGCGTACGTCGGCGAAGGCCCCTGGAGCTGGTTGGCTCCGGGGGCCTTCGGCTGCCGTGGGGTGGGTCGCGCGGCCCGGCGCTGACGGGGTGCCGCTGCGCCCACCCGTGCCGCCCCAGCGGCACGACTGCCCGCAGCTGTGCGTGCTCGGTGCCCGGCGGGTGCCGCTGCGTCACCCGTGCCGCTCCGGCGGCACGACTGCCCGCAGCTGTGCGTGCTCGGTGCCCGGCGGGTGCCGCTGCGTCACCCGTGCCGCTCCGGCGGCACGACTGCCCGCAGCTGTGCGTGCTCGGTGCCCGGCGGGTGCCGCTGCGTCACCCGTGCCGCTCCGGCGGCACGACTGCCCGCAGCTGTGCGTGCTCGGTGCCCGGCGGGTGCCGCTGCGTCACCCGTGCCGCTCCGGCGGCACGACTGCCCGCAGCTGTGCGTGCTCGGTGCCCGGCGGGTGCCGCTGCGTCACCCGTGCCGCTCCGGCGGCACGACTGCCCGCCGCGGCGCGGCAGCCGGCGGTGAGGGGGCACCTCTTGGCCGACCGAGTCGGGTGGTGGGTGGGCGTGGGCCGGGGGTCTGGGGGCGGAGCCCCCAAAGGCGGTGGCCGGCCCTGGGCGCGGAGCCCCCAAAGGCGGTGGCCGCCGCGGACCCGCGGGCACCCGTGGACCCGCACCCACCCCCGGCCTCCGTAGACTGGTCCCGTGAGTGAGCAGCCCCCGTACGACGACAGCGAGCAGCCCGGCCCGATCGGCGGCTTCGACGAGATCATGGCGGCCGAGACCGAGCGGGACCCGGATCTCGCGGTGATCGAGGCCGGCAGCCGTACCCTGCGCACGCAGGGCGGTCCGCCGGAGGCCGACGTGCCCGCGCGCCCGGCGGACCCCGAGGTCGACAAGGCTCTGAGGGAAGTCGAGGCGGAGCTCGCCACCCGCTGGGGCGAGACCAAGCTGGAGCCCTCCGTCAGCCGGATCTCCGCGCTGATGGACCTGCTGGGGGAGCCGCAGCGGTCGTACCCCTCCATCCACATCACCGGCACCAACGGCAAGACCTCCACCGCCCGCATGATCGAGGCCCTGCTGGGCGCCTTCGAGTTGCGGACCGGCAGGTACACGAGCCCTCACGTGCAGTCGATCACCGAGCGGATCAGCCTGGACGGGGCGCCGATCTCCGCCGAGCGGTTCATCGAGACGTACGAGGACATCAAGCCGTACGTCGAGATGGTCGACGCGCAGCAGGAGTACCGGCTGTCCTTCTTCGAGGTGCTCACGGGGATGGCGTACGCCGCCTTCGCGGACGCTCCGGTCGACGTCGCCGTGGTGGAGGTGGGCATGGGCGGGTCCTGGGACGCCACGAACGTCATCGACGGGGACGTCGCCGTCGTCACTCCCATCGACCTCGACCACACGGACCGGCTCGGTGAGACGCCCGCGGCGATCGCCACCGAGAAGGCCGGCATCGTCAAGCAGGACGCGGCGGTGATCCTGGCGCAGCAGCCGGTCGACGCCGCGCAGGTGCTGCTGAGGAAGGCCGTGGAGGTGGATGCGACGGTGGCCCGCGAGGGGCTCGAGTTCGGGGTGGTGGCGCGGCAGGTCGCCGTCGGCGGGCAGTTGCTCACCCTGCGCGGGCTCGGCGGGGAGTACCCCGAGGTCTACCTGCCGTTGCACGGCCCCTACCAGGCCCACAACGCGGCGGTCGCGCTCGCCGCCGTCGAGGCGTTCTTCGGCGTCGGTTCGCAGCGGCCGGAGCCGCTCGACGCCGACACCGTCCGCAAGGCGTTCGCGTCCGTGGCCTCGCCGGGCCGGATGGAGGTCGTACGGCGGTCACCGACCGTCGTCCTGGACGCGGCGCACAATCCGGCGGGCGCCCGGGCCACGGCCGAGGCGGTCGGGGAGGCGTTCGACTTCAGCCGGCTGATCGGGGTCGTCGGGGCGAGCGGGGACAAGAACGTCCGCGGGCTGCTCGAGGCCTTCGAGCCGCTCTTCGCCGAGGTCGTCGTCACCCAGAACGCCAGCCACCGCGCGATGGACGTGGACGAGCTCGCCGCGATCGCCGTCGAGGTGTTCGGCGACGAGCGGGTGCAGGTCGAGCCGCGGCTGCCGGACGCCCTGGAGGCCGCGGTCACGCTGGCCGAGGAGGAGGGCGAGTTCGCGGGCGGCGGTGTGCTCGTCACCGGTTCCGTCATCACCGTGGGCGAGGCCCGGCTGTTGCTGGGGAAGGGCTGAGACCGGCATGCGTACGCTCTGTGCATCGACCCTGATCGGCGAGGTCTTCATCATCGGCTTCGCCGGGTTGGTCGCGATGAAGGATCCCGACCTGTCCACGACGACGGTGTGGACGGTCAGCGGCGTCGCCATGTTCCTGTGCCTGGTGCTGTGCGGCATGGTGACCCGCACCGGCGGGGTCGCTCTCGGCTGGGCCCTCCAGATCGCCCTGATCGCCTCAGGTGTCGTCGTCCCGACGATGTTCTTCCTCGGGGCGATCTTCGCGGCCCTGTGGTGGGCGTCCGTGCACTACGGACGGAAGATCGACGAGGCGAAGGCGAGATTCGCCGCTCAGGCGGGTTCCTCTACACCTGACGCTGCGTGACAAGGGGTCGGACACGCCCTGTAACCTCAGCATCCCGCACCATCCTTGACCCGAAGGAGCCCCGTAGTGAGCCAGCGCACCCTCGTCCTCCTCAAGCCCGACGCCGTTCGTCGTGGCCTGACCGGCGAGATCATCAGCCGTATCGAGCGCAAGGCCGGCTGGCAGATCACCGCGCTGGAACTGCGCACCCTGGACCACGACACGCTGGAGCAGCACTACGGCGAGCACAAGGGCAAGCCCTTCTACGAGCCGCTGGTGGAGTTCATGGCCTCGGGTCCGGTCGTGGCGCTGATCGTCGAGGGTGACCGGGTCATCGAGGGGGTGCGGGCGCTGGCCGGTCCGACCGACCCGATCGCCGCCGCCCCGGGCTCGATCCGCGGTGACTACGGCGTGATCGTGCGGGAGAACCTCATCCACGCCTCCGACTCCGAGGAGTCCGCCGAACGTGAGGTGAAGATCTTCTTCCCCGGCCGCGCGTAGCGCCTGCGTCGGCCGAGTGAGAGTCTGGGGGCTTTTGTCCCCGGACTTTCTGGCATATGCGTGGCGATCGAGGGAACGAGTCCCCCCGAACGCCCGTCTCCACAAGCGAACCCACACGGCATCTGCTGACAATGGCGGAGACCCTCACGCAGTGTTCGCGAAGGCGCGTCTACGATGGAAGCCTTCACGTCACCGCACCCACCTTCGCCGACCTGAAAAGCCCTCAAAAAGCTCCTGGGAAGGCCAGTCGAATCCTGATGGGGAACTCAATGTCGTTCATCGGCCGTGACATGGCTGTCGACCTCGGGACCGCCAACACGCTGGTGTACGTCAGGGGTCGCGGGATCGTACTCAACGAGCCGTCCGTCGTCGCGATCAACACCAACACCGGTGGCATCCTCGCGGTCGGCGCCGAAGCAAAGAAGATGATCGGGCGCACGCCGGGCAACATCGTTGCCGTCCGTCCGCTGAAGGACGGCGTGATCGCCGACTTCGAGATCACCGAGCGGATGCTCCGTTACTTCATCCTGAAGATCCACAAGCGGCGGTATCTGGCTCGTCCGCGGGTCGTCGTCTGTGTGCCCTCGGGCATCACGGGGGTCGAGCGCCGCGCCGTCATCGAGGCGTCCTCCCAGGCCGGTGCCCGTCAGGTGCACATCATCGAGGAGCCGATGGCGGCCGCCATCGGGTCCGGCCTGCCGGTCCACGAGGCCACGGGCAACATGGTGGTGGACATCGGCGGCGGCACCACGGAGGTCGCGGTCATCTCCCTCGGCGGCATCGTCACCGCCCAGTCCATCCGGGTGGCGGGCGACGAGCTGGACAACGCGATCATCCAGCACATCAAGAAGGAGTACTCGCTCCTCCTCGGTGAGCGGACGGCCGAACAGATCAAGATCACGATCGGTTCGGCGTACGACCTCGACGCTGACGAGCACACCGAAATCCGCGGCCGGGACCTCGTCTCCGGGCTGCCCAAGACCGTCGTCATCTCGGCCGCCGAAGTCCGCAAGGCGATCGAGGAGCCCGTCAACGCGATCGTGGACGCCGTCAAGACGACCCTGGACAAGTGCCCGCCGGAGCTGTCCGGCGACATCATGGACCGCGGAATCGTCCTGACCGGTGGCGGCGCGCTGCTCCGCGGCCTCGACGAGCGACTGCGGCGCGAGACCGGCATGCCGATCCACATCGCCGAGGACCCGCTGGACAGCGTGGCGCTCGGTTCCGGGAAGTGCGTCGAGGAATTCGAGGCGTTGCAGCAGGTGCTGGACGCCCAGCCGCGCAGATGACGTAACTCTTCGATTCCGCCGTACGGGATGATCTCCTCTCGTACGGCGGATCGTTGGTATCGAGGCATAAGCTCGCCCATATGCATCAACACGCCCCGTAAGTGACGACACGTAAACATTGCACTCGCATTCCTATGAGGAAGGGCACGGCCGCCGCACGTGAGGGACACACGAGAGAGCCGGCTGCTCCTGGTGCTGCTGGTCGCCGTCGCGTTCGCGCTGATCACGGTGGACATCCGCGGTGGGGAGGATTCACCGGTCGACGGTGCCCGACAAGGCGCGGCCACGGTGTTCGGCCCGATCGAGGACGGGGTGTCGGCCGCGGTCGACCCGGTCGGCAACGCCGTATCGGCCATCCGTGACTCGGGCGAGCGGCACGACCGGCTCGCCGAGCTGGAGAAGGAGAACGCGGCCCTCGAGGCGAGGCTCGGCAGCGACGACCGCAGCCGCAGCCGCCTGGCCCAGCTCGACAAGATGCTGAAGCTCTCGGGCGCCGGCCAGTACGGCATCAAGGGTGCCCAGGTCATCGCCATAGGCGCGGCCCAGGGCTTCTCCTGGACCATCACCATCGACGTCGGCGCCGACGACGGCATCCGGCGCGACATGACCGTTCTCAACGGGGACGGGCTGGTCGGGCGCGTGACGACCGTCGGCCCCAACACCGCCACCGTGCTCCTCGCCAACGACCCCGACTTCACTGTCGGCACCCGTGTGGAGGCCGGCGACGAACTCGGCTTCGCCTCCGGGCAGGGCGACCGCCCGCTGCGCGTCGAACTCCTCAACGGCAAGGCCGAGATCAAGAAGGGCGACCGCCTGGTCACCTTCGGCTCGCAGGCCGACAAGCCCTTCGTGCCCGGCGTGCCGGTCGGCGTGGTCTCCCGCGTCGATCCCTCCGCCGGCGACCTCACCCGCACCCTCTACGTCACGCCGTACGTCAGCTTCACCAAGCTCGACATCGTCGGTGTCGTCGTCCAGGCCCCGAAGAAGGATCCGCGCGACACGGTGCTGCCCGCCAAGCCCAAGCCGACCCCCACGCCGACCGTGACGGTGACCGTCACCCCGTCCGCGGGCGCGCCGGTCGACGGCCAGATCCAGCAAGAAGAGCAGTAGGAGCTGTAACCCATGCGCGTCAACCGGATCCTGCTGTCCACTTCCCTGGTCGTCGTCGCCCTGGTCCTCCAGGTGAGCGTCCTGGCCCGCCTCCACCTGCCGGGCGCCGTCCCCGACCTGCTGCTCCTCACCGTCCTGGGCCTGGCCATGGTGTACGGCCATGTCGGCGGCGCCCTCGTCGGGTTCGGCGCGGGCCTCCTCGCCGACCTCGCCCCGCCCGCCGACCACGCGGCCGGCCGCTACGCCCTCGTGCTGTGCGTCATCGGCTACCTCGCGGGCCTGGCGAAACCGGACAACGGCCGGCTGAAGTCGGCCACCGGCCCCATGCTCGTCGTGGTCGCCGCCGCCGTCGGCACCACCCTGCTGTACGCAGGTGTCGGCGCCCTCGTCGGCGACACCGCGGCCCGCCATGTCGGCCTCGGCAGCCTGCTGTTCACGGCCGCCCTGTACGACCTGCTGCTCGCCCCGTTCGTCGTCCCCGGCATCATGGCGCTGGCCCGGCGCGCCGAGAACGACCCCCTCGCCGAGACCAGCTCAACCGTCAAGGCCACCGACATCTCCACCGGCTGGCTCTCCTCGGGCACGGGCCTGCGGATCGGGGGACAGCGCAACGGACTCGGCGGACTGAAGGTGAAGGCCGCCCGGGCCCGCACGGCGCGCGCCGGCCGCATCAAGGGGGTCAAGCGGCTGTGAGAACGGGGGAGTCGGCCGTGGTACGGAGGCAAGGGCTCACAGGTCCGTCGTATATGACACATACACACACCGAGAGGGGGAGGCAGCCGCAGTGACCGCCCACCCGTCGCCCGCCACCGCCCTTCCGACGAATGGGCCGCGCCCATGACCAACATTCCCGAGACCGGCCGCACCCCACGGGTCCAGATCCGGCTCGTCGTCATCCAGATCCTCGTCCTCTCCCTGCTCGGCACCCTCGGCGGACGTCTGTGGTACCTCCAGATCCGGGAGGGCGACGAGTACGCCAAGGAGGCGTCCGGCAACCACGTCCAGCAGGTCGTGGAGCCCGCCGTACGCGGTTCGATCCTCGACGCGCGCGGAGTGCCGCTCGCCGACAACGAGACCCGGCTGGTGGTCTCCGCCTCCCGCACGGACCTGCTGAAGATGAAGGACGACGGCAAGGCCGTCCTCACCAAGCTGGCCGGCGTGCTGGGCATGAAGCCCCAGGAGGTCATGGAGAAGGTCCGGCTGTGCGACTCCAAGACGCCGCAGCCCTGCTGGAACGGCTCGCCGTACCAGCCGATCCCCATCACCGACGAGGCCACCGCCAAGCAGGCCCTGCAGATCCGTGAGCGCGCCGAGGACTTTCCCGGCATCACCGCCGAGCCGGAGGCCGTGCGCCGCTACGCCGCCCCCGGCAAGGCCAACACCGCCCAGGTCCTCGGCTACCTCTCGCCCGTCACCGACGAGGAGATCACCAAGGCCCAGGACACCGACTCGCCGTACCTGCGGTCCGACCAGGTCGGCCGCTCGGGCCTGGAGCGCGAGTACGACAAGGAGCTGCGCGGCAAGGCGGGCGTCACCCGCTACGAGGTCGACAACCTCGGCCGCGTCATCGGCGAGGCCGAGGCCGACCCCGCCCAGCCCGGCTCCTCCCTCGTCACCAGCATCGACGCCCGCGTACAGCGGGTCGCGGAGTACGAGCTGAACGACGCCATGAAAGAGGCCCGCAAGACCTACGACAAGAACACCGGCGAGAACTACAAGGCGGACTCCGGCGCCGTCGTGGTGATGGAGTCCAAGACCGGCCGCGTGGTCGCCATGGCCTCCAACCCGACATACGACCCGAACGCCTGGGTCGGCGGCATCTCCGCCAAGGACTACACCCAGCTCACCGGCAAGAAGTCCAACTACCCGCTGCTGAACCGCGCGATCCAGGGGCAGTCCGCTCCCGGCTCCGTGTTCAAGGTCATCCCGACGGCCGCCGCGGTCAACGCCGGCTACTCCTTCGACGGCCCCTACCAGTGCTCCAGCTCGTACTCGATCGGCGGCCAGGTCTTCAAGAACTTCGAGTCCAAGGGGTACGGCCCGATCAGCCTCGGCCGCGCCCTGGAGGTCTCCTGCGACACCGTCTTCTACCGCCTCTCGCACCAGGAGTGGCAGAAGGACGGCGGCAACAAGCCGAAGAAGAACGCCCACGACTGGTTCTACAAGACCGCCCACCAGTTCGGCCTCGGCAAGGAGACCGGCATCGACCTCCCCAACGAGGTCACCGGCCGCGTCCCCGACCGCCAGTGGAAGCTGGACTACTGGAAGGCCAACAAGGACTCCTGGTGCAAGTACGGCAAGAAGGGCGGCACGTACGCCGAGCAGATCGCGTACGAGAACTGCCTGGAGGGCAACAGGCTGCGCGCCGGTGACTCCGTCAACTACTCGATCGGCCAGGGCGACACCCTCGTCACCCCGATCCAGATGGCGACGATCTACGGGGCCATCTCCAACGGCGGCACCCTCTACGACCCGACCGTCGGCAAGGCGATCGTCAGCCCCGACGGCAGGACCGTCCAGGAGATCGAGCCGAAGGCGCACGGCAAGCTGCCGATGACGCGGAAGACCCTCAGCGAGATAGACGGTGCCCTCGAAGGAGTCGCGACCCGCGGTACCGCCGCCTGGCGGTTCGGCGGCTGGCCGCAGGACAAGATCCCGATGCACGCCAAGACGGGTACGGCCGAGGTCTACGGCAAGCAGACCACCTCGTGGTTCACCACGTACACCAAGGACTACACGGTCGTCATGACGATCTCCCAGGGTGGTACGGGCTCCGGCGCCTCCGGCCCCGCCGTGCGCAAGATCTACAACGCGCTGTACGGCGTTGCCGACGACGGCACCATCAACCCGAAGAACGCACTGCTGCCGACCCCGCAGAAGAGCCTGCCGAAGGTCCAGACCGACGGGACGATCAAGTCCCCGAAGGTCGGCAAGGACCCGGCGAAGGACCAGCGGGTGAGCCAGGGGGGCGAGGCCGAGCCGGACGCGACACAGCTGGCGGCGACCGTGAACACGCCGACCACCGGTAACCGGAACACCCGGCGCCGGCCGCGCAGAAGGGGAAGCCGGAGGATGCCCGCATGACCGGCGCCAACACCTTCCAGGTCTCCGGCTACGGGCCGGAACGGGCGGGCTGGACCCGCCTGTTCGCCCGTGACTCGCTGGCCCGCCGGCTGGACTGGCCGATACTGCTGGCGGCGCTGGCCCTCTCGGGCATCGGCTCGATCCTCGTCTTCTCGGCGACCCGCAACCGCACCGAGATCAACCAGGGCGACCCGTACTACTTCCTGATCCGGCACCTCATGAACACCGGCATCGGGTTCGCCCTGATGCTCGGCACGGTGTGGCTCGGCCACCGCACGCTGCGCACGGCCGTGCCGCTCCTGTACGGCATCTCGGTGTTCCTGATCCTGATGGTGCTCACGCCGCTCGGCACGACGGTCAACGGCGCCCACTCCTGGATCGTCCTCGGCGGCGGCTTCTCGCTCCAGCCCTCCGAGTTCGTGAAGATCACGATCATCCTCGGCATGGCGATGCTGCTGGCCGCCCGGGTGGACGCGGGCGACAAGGCCCACCCCGACCACCGCACCGTGCTCCAAGCGCTCGGACTGGCCGCCGTACCGATGCTGATCGTGATGCTGATGCCCGACCTCGGGTCGGTCATGGTCATGGTCATCATCGTGCTGGGCGTGCTGCTCGCCTCCGGCGCCTCGAACCGCTGGGTGTTCGGGCTGCTGGGCGCGGGAGCCGCCGGCGCGATCGCCGTCTGGCAGCTGCACATCCTGGACGAGTACCAGATCGCCCGCTTCGCCGCCTTCGCCAACCCGAGCCTCGACCCCGCCGGCGTCGGCTACAACACCAACCAGGCCCGGATCGCGATCGGTTCGGGCGGTCTGACGGGCTCGGGCCTGTTCCACGGCTCGCAGACCACGGGCCAGTTCGTGCCCGAGCAGCAGACCGACTTCGTGTTCACGGTCGCGGGCGAGGAGCTGGGCTTCCTCGGCGGTGGCCTGATCATCGTCCTGCTGGGTGTGGTGCTGTGGCGGGCCTGCCGCATCGCCCGCGAGACGACCGAGCTGTACGGCACGATCGTCGCCGCCGGCATCGTGGCCTGGTTCGCCTTCCAGGCCTTCGAGAACATCGGCATGACCCTCGGCATCATGCCGGTCACGGGCCTGCCGCTGCCGTTCGTGTCGTACGGCGGCTCGTCGATGTTCGCGGTGTGGGTCGCGGTGGGGCTGCTGCAGTCGATCCGGGTGCAACGGCCGATGTCGGCGTAGCGGTCGGGCGGGCGGCCCTCTGCCGTACCGCCCCGACTGCGACTAGATTCGGGTTCATGGCGGCCACGAAACGAGAGATCGAGCGCAAGTACGAATCCGACGACAGTGGACTGCCCGACCTCACCGGCGTCGCCGGCGTGGCGACCGTCCTCGACAAGGGCGTCGCGGAACTGGACGCCACCTACTACGACACCCCCGACGAACGCCTCGCCGCGTCCTCGATCACCCTGCGCCGCCGCACCGGCGGCTCCGACGCGGGCTGGCACCTGAAGTTCCCCGTCGCCCCGGGCGTGCGCGACGAGATCCAGGCCCCGCTCTCCGACACCCTCCCCGACGATCTCGCGGGGCTGGTCCGCTCCCGGGTCCGGGACGCCGAGCTGCGGCCCGTGGTGCGCCTCCGCTCGGCCCGTGACGTGCGCGACCTCCTCGACGCCCAGGGGCGGCTGCTCGCCGAGGTCAGCGTGGACGCCGTCCACGCTCAGCGGCTGACCGGGGGCGACGGCGTCGCCCAGTGGACCGAGATCGAGGTGGAACTCGCCGACGGCGCCGACCCCGTCTTCCTGGACAAGGTGGAGAAGCGGCTGCGCAAGGCGGGCGTACGGCCGTCCGCCTCCTCGTCGAAGCTGGCCCGGGCGCTCGCGGAGACGGCGCCCAGGAAGAAGCGCCGGGCCGGCTCGCTCAAGGACCCGGTGACCGCGGGCGACCACGTCCTCGCGTACGTCCGCGCCCAGCGCGACGCGATCGTCGGGCTCGACCCGGCCGTACGCCAGGAGGTCGAGGACTCCGTGCACAGCATGCGCGTCGCCACCCGCCGCATGCGCAGCACCTTCAAGTCGTACGGCACGGTCCTCGACCGGGGCGTCACCGACCCGGTCGGCGAGGAGCTGAAGTGGCTGGCCGGCGAGCTGGGCGTGGACCGGGACCACGAGGTGCTGAGCGAACGCCTGACGGCGGCACTCGACGCGGTGCCCGGCACGCTGGTCTCGGGCCCGGTCGCCGAACGGCTGGGCCGCTGGGCGAGCGCCCAGCACGGGCGCGGCCGGCTGATCGGCGTCCTGGACTCCCGCCGGTACCTCGCCCTGCTCGACGCCCTGGACGCGGTGATCGCCGACCCGCCGCTGCGGGACGCCGCCGGGAAGAAGCCCGGCAAGGTGATCACCAAGGCAGTGAAAAAGGACTTCCGCAAGGTCTCCGAGCTCGTCGAACAGGCGCTGGAGCTGGAGCCCGGCACCGACCGGGACGTCGCCGTGCACGAGGCCCGCAAGAAGACCAAGCGCACCCGCTACGCGGCGGAGGCGGCCCAGCCGGCGCTCGGCAAGCCCGCCCAGGCCCTGGTCAGGTCCATGAAGTCCCTGCAGACCCTGCTCGGCGAGCACCAGGACAGCGTGATGGCCCGCCAGGCCCTGCGCGAGCTGTCCGCGGTGGCGCACGCGGCGGGGGAGAGCGCCTTCACGTACGGCCTGCTCTACGGGCGTGAGGAACAGCGGGCGGCGGCCGTGGAAGCGGAACTGCCCGAGTTCTGGAAGGGGATCAAGAACGGGACGGCGGCCCTCTGAGGCTTCCGGGCGTGCGGGGGGTGCTCGCGGCCGCGTTACGCTAGATGGTCACTCCTGTCAGTTCAGCCCAGCTCACGAAGGTTCGCGACATGCCTGCCGAAGTCGCTGCGTCGGTCTTCCCGCAGCTCGAAGCTCTGCTCCCGCATGTGCAGAAGCCGATCCAGTACGTCGGCGGGGAGCTCAACTCCACCGTCAAGCCGTGGGAGTCGACCGACGTCCGCTGGGCGCTGATGTACCCGGACGCGTACGAGGTCGGCCTGCCCAACCAGGGCGTCATGATCCTCTACGAGGTGCTGAACGAGCAGGAGGGCGTCCTCGCCGAGCGCACCTACAGCGTGTGGCCGGACCTCGAAGCGCTGATGCGGGAGCACGACGTCCCGCAGTTCACGGTGGACAGCCACCGGCCGGTGAAGGCCTTCGACGTGTTCGGGCTGAGCTTCTCCACGGAGCTGGGCTACACCAACATGCTGACGGCGCTGGACCTGGCCGGGATCCCCCTGGAGTCCAGGGACCGGACCATCGACGACCCGATCGTGCTGGCCGGCGGCCACGCCGCCTTCAACCCCGAGCCGATCGCCGACTTCGTCGACGCGGTGATCATCGGCGACGGCGAGCAGGCCGTGCTGGACATGACCCGGATCATCCGGGAGTGGAAGGCCGAGGGGCAGCCCGGGGGCCGCGAGGAGGTCCTGTTCCGCCTCGCGAAGACGGGCTCGGTGTACATCCCGGCCTTCTACGACGTCGAGTACCTCGCGGACGGCCGTATCGCCCGTGTCGTACCGAACAAGTCCGGTGTCCCGTGGCGCGTGTCCAAGCACACGGTGATGGACCTGGACGAGTGGCCCTACCCCAAGCAGCCCCTGGTTCCGCTGGCCGAGACGGTCCACGAGCGGATGTCGGTGGAGATCTTCCGCGGCTGCACCCGCGGCTGCCGCTTCTGCCAGGCCGGCATGATCACGCGCCCGGTGCGTGAGCGGTCGATCACCGGCATCGGCGACATGGTCGAGAAGGGCCTGAAGGCGACGGGCTTCGAGGAGGTCGGCCTCCTGTCCCTGTCCTCGGCGGACCACAGCGAGATCGGCGACATCGCGAAGGGCCTGGCGGACCGGTACGAGGAGGACAAGGTCGGCCTGTCCCTCCCCTCCACCCGTGTCGACGCGTTCAACGTGGACCTGGCGAACGAGCTGACGAGGAACGGCCGCCGCTCCGGCCTGACATTCGCCCCCGAGGGCGGCTCCGAGCGCTTGCGCAAGGTCATCAACAAGATGGTCTCCGAAGAGGACCTGATCCGCACGGTCGCCACCGCGTACGGCAACGGCTGGCGTCAGGTGAAGCTGTACTTCATGTGCGGCCTGCCGACGGAGACCGACGACGACGTGCTCCAGATCGCCGACATGGCGATGAACGTCATCCAGAAGGGCCGCGAGGTCTCCGGCTCGAACGACATCCGCTGCACGGTGTCGATCGGCGGTTTCGTCCCGAAGCCGCACACGCCCTTCCAGTGGGCCCCGCAGCTCTCGGCCGAGGAGACGGACGCCCGCCTGGAGAAGCTCCGCGACCGGATCCGCGGCGACAAGAAGTACGGCCGCTCGATCGGCTTCCGCTACCACGACGGCAAGCCCGGCATCGTCGAGGGTCTGCTGTCGCGAGGCGACCGCCGCATCGGCGCGGTCATCCGCGCGGTCTACGAGGACGGCGGCCGCTTCGACGGCTGGCGCGAGCACTTCTCCTACGACCGTTGGATGAAGTGCGCCGACAAGGCGCTCGCCCCCTTCGGCGTGGACGTCGACTGGTACACGACGCGCGAGCGCACCTACGAGGAGGTCCTCCCCTGGGACCACCTCGACTCGGGCCTCGACAAGGACTGGCTCTGGGAGGACTGGCAGGACTCGCTCGACGAGACCGAGGTCGAGGACTGCCGGTGGACGCCGTGCTTCGACTGCGGCGTGTGCCCGCAGATGGACACGAGCATCCAGATCGGCCCGACGGGCAAGAAGCTGCTGCCTCTTGCCGTCAAGAACGCCGCGCCGGCGCCGAGCGGCCACTCGCACTGAGGGCCGGCCGGGCGCGGTCGGTTCAGCCGCCGGAGCCCGACCCCGGGCCCGAAGGCGAGCCGTAGAGCGCGGCGATGTCCTTGGAGGTCGCCCACCTGCTGTAGGTGGGCGACTGAGGCCAGCCCTCGGGCGAGTCCTGCCACTCCTCCTGGCGTCCGTACGGCAGGACATCGATCAGCGCGAAGGCGTGACCGAGCTGCTCGGTACCCCGGCCGTCGGTGTGCCAGGTGCGATAGACGGTGTCGCCGTCGCGCAGGAACACGTTGACCGCGAATCCTCCGTCGGGCGGCGCGCCGACGTCGGCTCCGAACGAGTTGTTCGCAGTCGAGTACCACGGCATCCGGTTGCCGACCCGCTGCCTGTAGGCGAGTGCCTCCTTGATCGGACCCTGGGTGACGACGACGAATCGCGCGTCGTAGTTCTCGAGGAACTCCAGGCGGGTGTACTGCGAGGTGAACCCCGTGCAGCCCGGGCACTGCCATTCCTTGCCGCCGAACCACATGTGGTGGTAGACGATCAGCTGACTCCTGCCTTCGAAGACATCCGCCAGCCGAACGGGGCCGTCCTCGCCCTCAAGGGTGTAGGCGGGCATCTCGGCCATCGGCATGCGACGGCGCTCGGCGGCGATGGCGTCGAGTTCGCGCGTCGCGGCCTTCTCCCGGGCACGCAGTGCCTCGAGCCGGTGCTCCCAGGTCGCGGTGTCGACGACGGGTGGTAGTGCGTGGGCGCTCATGGTCCCCTCACAGATCTCGTGCGCGGCTTTCCCTTGCGCAGAGGCAGACCCCACGGGGCTCAGGAACTCATCGGACGGCCACTTCGTCTACTTCTGCCGCGGCCGAACCGGAGGTGAACCCGGATGCCGATCTGTCCGGCTTCACCGACGCCCGGCCGCGTCGGTTGCCGCCGGGGTTTCGGGCCGGCGGCAGCCGAGGGGCGCGGTTACTGGTTGGCGGCGAAGCGCATCAGGGCGAGTTGGTCGCCCTGCTTGATCTTTCCCGTCGCGTTGATCACCTGGAGCTTCCACGTGGGGCCGGACCGCACGGCCTTGGCCACGGCGCAGCCGTTGTCCTGGGTGAGCATGCTGGGCCAGATGTCCGCGACCTGCTGAGAGCTGCCGCCGGTCGCGTCGTAGACCTTGAAGCTGATGTTGCGCGCCTTCTGGAAGGAACTGCCCTTCTTGTAGGCGGCGGCGACGAACACGATCGACGTGATGTGGGGCGGGATCTTCGAGAACTCGACCGTGACGGTCTCGTCGTCGCCGTCCCCGTGGCCGGTCTGGTTGTCCCCGCTGTGCAGCAGCGAGCCGTTGCCGATGGGGTCGAGCGAGTCGAGGCCCGCCAGGCGTACCGGGTCGCCGTCGTGCATGGCGATGGCGATCAGGTCGAGGTCGGTGCCGGTCTTCCGGCGGAGCTTGCCCATCACTCCGCCGCTGGCGCCGGCGGTGGGGTCCCAGGACACGCCGATGGTCAGGTGCGTCACCCCGTCCAGGTCCGCGGGGCCGTCTTCCTTCGTGAGCGTAATCATGGGCACATACTGCCTGGGCCTAGGCCGAGACCCCAGAACAGGCCTGCCATGAAGGCGGGCGAGGTGGAGAGTTCGCGGACGAGCGGGGCGGAAAGTCGCCTTTCGGGATCCGGACGGGCAACTGAGGCGTCTACGCCGGTATGGATCTGGAGAAGCCGTCGCCACGGCCGCAGTCGCAGGCGCAGCCACAGCCACAGCACCCCGAGGGGTGTCTCGCCGTCGCGATCCGTATTCCGGTGCGGATCGTCGTACTCGTGCTGGTCGTGCCGGTGCGGATGGTGTGGGACGCGTTCGTCTTCGTGGGGCGGCTGCTGAACGACGTGCTGCTGCGACCGCTCGGGCGGGCGTTGCTCTGGATCGGCCGGGCTCTCTTCGTGTGGCCGTTCGTGGGGCTGTGGCGGTATCTGCTCGTGCCCCTCGCCAAGGCGCTCGGGTGGCTCGGACACCTGCTCGTCATCGTGCCGCTCGGATGGCTGTACCGGTATCTGCTGACGCCGCTCGGGCATGCCCTGGCGTGGACCGCGCGCGGGATCGGGGCCGGTCTGGCGTGGACCGCGCGCGGGATCGGGGCCGGTCTGGTGTGGGTCTACGCGCGCCTGCTGACGCCGGTCGGGCGCGGCGTGATGTGGCTGCTCAGGGGCTTCGGGGCGGTGCTCGCCGCCCTGGCGATCGGCGTCTACCGCGTCGTCGCCTGGCTGGTCCGGTATCTCCTCGTCGTGCCCGCCGTGTGGGTGTACGAGTGGGTTCTCACGCCCGTCGGGCGGGCGATCGCCTGGTGTGCCAGGGGACTCGTGTGGTGCCTGCGCATGATCGTCACCGGGGTCGGGGTGGCCCTCTACTGGATCACCCGGATCCTCCTCGTCCTGCCCGTGCTCGCCCTGTGGCGCTGGATCCTCGTGCCCGCCGGGCACGTCCTCGCCGTCATCGCGCGGGAGATCGGCGCGGCGCTGGGGCACGCCTGGCGGATCGCGGGGTACGTCTCGCTCGCCGTCGGGCGTTTCCTCGGGACCCTCTTCCGGTGGGTCTTCGTGGAGCCTGTGCGCTGGGTGTACCGGAGCGTGCTCACGCCGGTCGGACACGTCGTCCGGGACATGGTGCTGCGGCCCGTCGCCGAGGCCGCGCGCGGTGTGGGGCGGGCCACCCGGCAGGCACTGGCCGCCGCCCGCCAGTCCGCGCGCCAGGCCCGCGCCGACTTCCGTCGGATGGTCTTCGGGGAGCCGAGCCGGCCGCAGGTGGTGGACCGGCGGGAACCTGTGGGCGCCGAGACACGTACTCTTGGTAGTAGTACGACCGCTCTCACGAAGGACTGAACGACACTGGGCAAGCGACAGCCCGAAGGCCCGCCGCCCGCACCCGCGGTGCAGCGCATCCGACTGCGCTACACCAAGCGCGGCCGCCTCCGGTTCACCAGCCACCGTGACTTCCAGCGCGCCTTCGAGCGTGCGCTGCGCCGTGCCGAGGTGCCGATGGCGTACTCGGCGGGGTTCACACCGCACCCGAAGGTGTCGTACGCCAATGCCGCACCCACCGGCACGGGCAGTGAGGCGGAGTTTCTCGAGATCGCGCTCACCGAAGCGCGCGACCCGGACAAGCTCAGGGTTCTGCTCGACGAGTCGCTGCCCGCGGGGCTCGACATCATCGACGCCGTCGAGGCCCGGACCCCCGGGCTCGCCGACCGGCTCACGGCTTCCGTGTGGGAGCTGCGGCTGGACGGGGCGGACCCGACCGAGGTCGAGCGCGCGGTGGCGGCCTTCAACGCCGCCGAGTTCGTCGAGGTCCAGCGCCGGATTAAGAACGGCGTACGGACCTTCGACGCCCGCCCGGCGGTCGCGCACCTCGAAACGCACGGTCCGCAGGCTGATAGGCCGACCGACCAGCCTTGTGCGATACTGCGGCTGGTTGTTCGGCACGTGACGCCTGCCGTACGACCCGACGACGTCCTGTCCGGTCTCCGCGCCGTGGCCGACCTGGCGCCGCCGGTCCCCGCAGCGGTGACCAGGCTGGCGCAGGGGCTGTTCGATGAAGAGACCGGCACGGTGACCGACCCGCTCGCACCCGACCGCGAGGCAGCGGCGGCCCTCTCGACGGCCGCTGCGGCTGCCGCCGCGACGGCGCTGGTGCCGGAAGGTTCCGCGTAGGGACGCACGTCGTAAGCGCCGCCCTGGTACTCGGGAGCCATCTGGGTCGGGCAGCGCACCTACCACAAGACTTTCGCCAGGCCGTACGCATTCGGCGTACGGAACCGGCGAGACAGGACACAGAGAGCTCCCGTGCGGCGCCCGCGCCCCGGACGGCGGCACCGCGCAACGCGCGAGCCGCGGACGTCACCGGCATCATCGCCGGACCAGGCGCGGCGCCCGGGAGCCTGACGGGAGATATGCCCGCATGCTCGAACCGACCGAACCCACCGAGGGTTCCGAACCCAACACCCCCAGCGACACCCTGCCGCCGCGCCGCCGGCGCCGGGCCGCTTCCCGCCCGGCGGGTCCGCCGGTCGCCTCGTCGCAGGCTCCGGAGGAGACCGTCGCACCGGCCGTGGCGGCCGCTGAGGCCGAGGACCTCGTCACCGACGAGGAAGAACTCACCGAAGGCACCGTGACGGCACAGACCGAGGAGGTCGCCGAGGCTGTCGAGAGCCCCGCGGCCGAAGAGGCGGCGCCCGCTCCGCGTACGCGGCGTCGTGCCACGCGTCGGGTGTCCGCACCCGCCGGGGCTTCTGCCGCCTCCGAGGTCGCGGAGACCGTCGTGCCTGTGAGCGCTGCCGGTGACGCCGGCGCGCAGGAGGTCGCCGAGGCTGTCGAGGGCCCCGCGGCCGAAGAGGCGGCGCCCGCGCCCCGTGCACGGCGTCGTGCCACGCGCCGGGTGTCCGCACCCGCCGGGGCTCCTGCTGCCGGTGAGACCACCGAGGTCGCCGAGACCGTCGCGCCCGCCGCTGCCGAGAGCGCCGCGGTCGAGACCGTCGAGGCTTCGGCCGAGGCACCCGCCGCTCGCACCACGCGGCGCCGGGCCACCCGCCGTGCCTCCGCGCCCGCCGGGGCGCCGAAGGCGGACGATGCCGCCGAGACGCTGGAGGCCGCGCAGGCCGTCGAGACGGCCGAGGCCGTCGGCGAGCCGGTGGACCTCCCCACCGACACCGCTGCCGCGCCCGCCGAGCAGCCCGCGACCGACGAGGACGCCGCTCCGCGGCGCTCGCGTCGGCGTGCCACGCGCCGGGTGACCACGCCCGCCGGTACCGACTCCGAGTCGGCCGAGGAGGCCGTGGTGACGAGCACTCCCGAGCCCGAGGTTCCCGCCGCCGAGAGCGAGCGCGCCGAAGCCGCGCAGGCTCCCGCCGACGAGGAGACCGCCGAGGACGCCTCTCCGCGTCGGCGTCGTCGCGTCGCCCGCAAGGCCGCCACCGGCTTTGCCGCGCCCGCGCAGCCGGCCGGCGGCACCGACGACAACGCTCCGCGCCGGCCGTCGCGGCCCGCCGTCGCCGTGTTCCAGGCGCCCGTCTTCGCCGAGCCGCAGTTCCAGACGCCGCAACGGGCCGCTGCCGCGGCGGCTGCCGAGGTCGAGACCGAGGCGGAGCCCGAGGTCCGGCCCGAGGTGGCCGAGGTGGTCGAGGAGACCGCCGAGGAGCAGGGCGGCCGTCGCCGTCGCCGCCGCCGGGGCTCCGCCCCCGCGCAGGAGCCCGAGGTCCAGGCCACGCCGGCCGCCGAGACGGCCGTGGTGGAAGAGCCGGACGAGGCCGAGGAGGCCGACGACTCCGCCGAGGGCGACGAGGCCGAGGAGACCGGTTCGCGCCGTCGTCGCCGCCGGGGCGGCCGCCGCCGTCGCCGCGGCGACCTGGCCGACTCCGAGTCCGGCGACGGCCAGGACGACGGCGACGAGGACGCCGACGAGCAGGCCGCGCAGGACACCGAGGACAGCGCCGAGCAGCACGACGAGGACGCCGAGGACGCGGACGACCGCGAGGACTCCGGCGGCTCCAGCAGCAGCCGTCGCCGTCGGCGTCGTCGCCGGCGTGCCGGTGACTCCTCCCCGGAGGCCGAGCCCACCGACGGCGACCCCGAGCGCACCGTCGTCAAGGTCCGCGAGCCGCGTCCGAAGGCCGAGCCCTCCGACGAGGTGCAGTCCATCAAGGGCTCGACCCGTCTGGAGGCCAAGAAGCAGCGCCGCCGGGAAGGCCGTGAGCAGGGGCGCCGACGCGTTCCGATCATCACCGAGGCGGAGTTCCTGGCCCGCCGCGAGGCCGTCGAGCGGGTGATGGTCGTCCGGCAGTACGGCGACCGTACGCAGATCGGCGTCCTGGAGGACGGCGTGCTCGTCGAGCACTACGTCAACAAGGAGCAGTCGACCTCGTACGTCGGCAACGTCTACCTCGGCAAGGTGCAGAACGTGCTGCCGTCGATGGAGGCCGCCTTCATCGACATCGGCAAGGGCCGCAACGCCGTGCTGTACGCCGGTGAGGTCAACTTCGAGGCGCTGGGCATGGGCAACGGCCCGCGGCGCATCGAGAGCGCGCTGAAGTCCGGGCAGCCGGTGCTCGTCCAGGTGACGAAGGACCCGATCGGTCACAAGGGCGCGCGGCTGACCAGCCAGGTGTCGCTGCCCGGCCGCTACCTCGTGTACGTGCCCGAGGGCTCGATGACCGGCATCAGCCGCAAGCTGCCCGACACCGAGCGGACCCGGCTGAAGACCATCCTCAAGAAGATCGTCCCCGAGGACGCGGGCGTCATCGTGCGCACCGCCGCCGAGGGCGCGAGCGAGGACGAGCTGCGCCGGGACGTCGAGCGGCTGCAGGGGCAGTGGGAGGACATCCAGAAGAAGTCGAAGAACGGCGGCAGCTCGAACGCGCCGACGCTGCTCTACGGCGAGCCGGACATGACCGTCCGGGTCGTCCGCGACATCTTCAACGAGGACTTCACCAAGGTCATCGTGAGTGGTGACGACGCCTGGGAGACCATCCACGGATACGTCTCGCACGTCGCGCCGGATCTCGCCGAGCGGCTGCAGAGGTGGACCAGCGAGGTCGACGTCTTCGCCACGTACCGGATCGACGAGCAGCTCGCCAAGGCGCTGGACCGCAAGGTCTGGCTGCCGAGCGGCGGTTCGCTGGTGATCGACCGGACCGAGGCGATGGTCGTCGTCGACGTCAACACCGGCAAGTTCACCGGTCAGGGCGGCAACCTCGAGGAGACGGTCACCAGGAACAACCTGGAGGCGGCCGAGGAGATCGTGCGTCAGCTCAGGCTGCGCGACCTCGGCGGCATCATCGTCATCGACTTCATCGACATGGTGCTGGAGTCCAACCGGGACCTGGTGCTGCGGCGCCTGCTCGAGTGCCTGGGCCGCGACCGTACGAAGCACCAGGTCGCCGAGGTCACCTCGCTGGGCCTGGTCCAGATGACCCGCAAGCGGGTGGGCCAGGGGCTGCTGGAGTCGTTCTCCGAGACCTGCGTCCACTGCAACGGCCGTGGCGTCATCGTCCACATGGAGCAGCCGACCTCCGCCGGAGGCGGCGGCAAGCGCCGCAAGCGCGGGCGCGGCGGTGACGGGCAGATCCACGAGCACGAGCACGAGGCGGCCGTGGACACCGCGGAGGCCCTGGAGGAGACCGAGGACGAGGTGGCCGCCGAGGTCGCCGAGCCCCTCGCGCTGGCCGAGCCGGACTTCGAGCCGGACGAGGAGCTGTACAGCAGCGTCGCCGAGGCCGAGGCCGCGGCCGGCCGGGGCCGT
>NZ_JBXEJE010000066.1:0-45815 GCF_056820935.1 Streptomyces sp. Q2
TGGACACGGACCGCTGGTCGTACTGCCAGCTCAGGCACCGGTCGTCATACGGCTGGGCGGCCTCGGGGCGAAAGGTGACGGGCCTGGACTCCGCCTTGCGGCGACGCCTGGAGCCTTCCCTGCCGAGGTTCCCGGCCCGGATGTTGGCCTTGAGCGTGGTGTACGAGTCACGCACCTTCTTGATGACGTGTTGCGCGGCCTGCGCTCCCAGCCCACGGGTTTTGAGTTCGGCGTAGGTGTGCTTGCGCAGCTCGTACTCACGCGGCACGCCGTGCTCGAACGCCACCTCCGACACCCAGTTCGCGGCGTCATTGACCGTGCGCAGGGTGCGCTCAAGCACGGATGCCTGCACGGCATCCGGCATGAGTTTGACCTGCGTCACCATCTTCACGGGCGTGATCGTAGCATTGATCTATGTCACCACGCTGGGAGCCAAACCCCGATATCCGCAGGGGACGTAGCGTCGTCTACACCCTCCACGCACACTTGGTCTTCACCCCCAAGTACCGGCGCGGACCGTTCACCGACGAGATCCTTCGGCGCTGCGAAGAGGTCATGCGCGACGTGTGCACCGACTTCGGCGCGGAGCTGCGGGAGTTCAACGGCGAACGCGATCACGTCCACCTGCTCGTGCACTACCCGCCCAAGGTCGCCATCTCCCGACTCGTCGGCTCCCTCAAGGGCGTCTCCGCCCGGCGCCTGCGACAGGAGTTCCCCGGCCACATCCGCACGTACCTGTGGGGCGAGCACTTCTGGTCGCCGTCCTACTTCGCCGCCTCGTGCGGCGGCGCCCCGCTCGCCGTCATCAAGGAGTACATCGAGAACCAGAAACGTCCCGGCTGAGGTCAACAGCGCAGACCCGTGCACCCGCGCAGCTCAGAGCAGCGTTAAGAAGCGCTTCCTCCCGGGCGTGAACGCCCGGGGTTCCGCGCTAGATCATGCTGAAGCCCGGCCCGGAGACGGCGGACACCGGCCCCCGCCTCAACGGCAAGAAGGAGTCCCTGGTCTCCCTGGCACTCCGCTTCGACCTGGTCCGGGAGGACGACCTCGTCGTCCTGGCGGGCCCGGACCGCCGGGGCCCACGGTGACCGAGCCCTACGCCGTGCAGGTCCCTCGGGGGTACCGGCTCGGCGTGTGGGAGGTGCGCGAACCGATCGCGACGGGGGCGTTCGGGAGCGTGTACGAGGCGCGGCGCACGGACGGCGGCGAGGAGCTGCCGAGGACGGCGGCCCTGAAGTTCCTGCCGACCGGCACGGGCACCCCCCGCCAGCTGGCCCACCTGCGAGAACTGATCGACCGGGAAGTGGAGTTGCACCGCAGGCTGCGCCGCCCCCGGCTGATCCGGATGTACGACACCCTCACCGTCGACGACCCCGGGCACCCCGCGCTCGACGGCGCCACCGTCCTCGTACTGGAGAAGGCGGAACGCTCCCTGTCCGCCCTGCTCGCCTCCTCGCCCCGGCCGTCCACCGGCCCCGCGCTGCTCGCGCAGATCTGCGAGGGGCTGGCCCAGCTGCATCGCGCGGGCTGGGTGCACGGGGACCTGAAGCCCGCCAACGTCCTGCTGATGAAGGACGGTTCGGCCCGGCTCGCCGACTTCAACATGGCCGCGGAGCTGGAGGGCACCCACGCCTACACGCCGGCCTTCTCCACCCCGGACTACACCCCGCCGGAACTCCTCTGGTCGGAGATCGGCGAACGCGGCCGCCGCATCCGCCCCTCGGCGGACGTGTGGGCCTTCGGCGTGCTGGCCCACCTCCTGCTGACCGGCTCCTTCCCGCTGCCGGGCGGCACCCCGACGGCCCGCCGGGACGCGGCCGCCGCGTACGCCCGCGGCACGGACGAGCTGCGCCTGTCCCCCGAACTGCCGGACCTCTGGCGGGAGATCGTGCGGGCCTGCCTGACCCGGACGCGTGCGGACCGCATCGCCATCGACGCCCTGCTGAGACGCGTCGAGACGGCCGCGGGCACCGGCCGCTCACCCCGGCTGCCCGGGGTCCTGCTCCCCCGCCGCCGCTCCCGCCGCACGACGGTCCTGGCCGCCATGGCCGCCACCGCGGCGGTCGCGGTCCTCGGCTACGGCATCGGCGACTGGGCCGGCTCCGGCGCGGACGGCAAGGGGTCGGCCGGCGCCGAGACCGAGAAGGCCACGGCCGCCACCTACGGCGCCCTGGAACTGCGTACGGACAAGGGCGTCCCGGTGGCCTACCGCCGGCTGATCGTCGACTCGGCGCACGACTGCCGCCAGCCGGAGGTCACACCCGCGCTGATCGCCGCGCTGCTGAAGGCGGAGAGCAACTTCGACCCCGGCCTGTCCGACCCCGGCGCGGGCGAGGAGGGCGAGTACGGCATCGCCCGCTGGACCCCGAGCCTGCTGCGCTGGTACATCCGCGCGGACGGCACCCCCGCGACCACGACGCCCCGGCCTCCCCTCACCCCCGCCGAGTCCATCCCGGCCGTGGGCCGCTACCTCTGCTTCATGGAACCGCGCCTCGACCAGACCGGGTTGTCCGGCGACCGCCGGGTGCTGCTGGCGGCCGCCTACCGGACGTCGTCCACGAGCGTGAACGACGCGGGCGGGGTTCCCCCGAAGTACCGCGACTACGCCGCCCGCGTCGCTCACTACCTCAAGGAGTACACGCCGGCCGGGAAGAAGTGACCCTGAGAGGTCTGAGGTACCCCCTTCACCTCGGTCCCGGCACGGTGCGAGTCACGCCCGAGGCCGCTGCGCCGCCTTCTCTCACGAACTCTTCACAGACGCGCCGTATCAGGCGCAATGCTTCGTACTCGTTCGGGAACGTCCCTTACCCTCCCCCTCGTCGGACTTGGGGGGCTGCGCCCCCTGGCGTCGTAGGAGGAGGGGGACAACTCCATGTACAGCGTCATCGTCGTACCACCGACGCGCGGCAGCGCGGACGGGCAGGTCAGGATCACCGCGGGCGAACGGCTCACGTTCGGCAGGGCCGAGACGGACGGCGGACTCACCATCGACCACCAAGGGGTGCCCCGGGTCGCCGGCGAGATCACGGCACACCGGAACTTCTGGCTGCTGAGCAATCTCAGCGAGGACCAGACCTACGTCGTGGACAACCCGGAGGGGGCGGGCGAGCACGTCAAGGTCGCGCCGGGCCGGCTGGACGCGCCCGTGCCGTTCGAGTTCTCCCGGGTGGTGCTCCCCGCCGCCGGCGACCTGCTCGCCTTCGACGTCTGGGCGCCGCGCCACGCCTTTCGCAGTGTCGAGCGCCACGGGCTCTCCGGGGCGCTGACCGCACCGGCGTTCGCCCTCGATCGCACCAAGCGGTACTTCGCGGTCCTGGCCGCGCTGTGCGAACCCCGCCTGCGTGGCGAGCCGCACGCTCCGCTGCCCGCCGTCGAGCAACTGGTGGACCGGCTGCGGTCCGTGTGGCCCGCGGTCAGCCGCTCCACCGTCTACTGGAACATCGACTACCTCGCTGTCAAGCTGCGGCTGCGGCCCGCCCCGGACACCGCGGAGCCCGGTCTGCGCGTCAACGGCAAGAAGGAGTCGCTGGTGTCCCTGGCGCTCCGCTTCGACCTCATCCGCGAGGACGACCTCGCGGTGCTCGCCCCGGCCCGGAGCGAGGTACTGCGGTGAACAGGTCGTACGCCGTCGCCGTGCCGAAGGGCTACCGGGTGGGCTCCTGGGAGGTCCGCGAGCCTCTGGCCTCCGGCGCGTTCGCCACCGTTTACGCGGCCAGACACACGGGCGAGAAGGACCCGGAACTACCCCGCCAGGCGGCGCTGAAGTTCCTGCCCACCGGCACCCGCACCCCTCGCCAGTTGCACCACCTGCGCGAACTGGCCGAGCGGGAAGTGGAGTTGCTGGAGAAACTGCGCGCACCGCGCCTGATCCGGATGTACGACACGCTCACGGTCGACGACCCGGAACACCCCGAACTCGACGGGGCCACCGTCCTCGTACTGGAGCGCGCCGAGGGCGCCCTGGACGCCGTACTGGAGCACACGCCGAAGCCGGAGGCGGGCCCCGTGCTGCTCGCCCAGATCTGCGAGGGCCTGCACCAACTGCATCACGCGGGCTGGGTGCACGGGGACCTGAAGCCCGCCAACGTGCTGCTGATGAAGGACGGTTCGGTACGGCTCGCCGACTTCAACCTGGCCTCCGAGCTGCAGGGCACCCACGCGTACACACCCGCGTTTGCCACGCCGGACTACACGCCGCCGGAGCTGCTCTGGCCCGAGATCGACGAGCGGGGCACGCGGATCCGGCCCTCCGCCGACATCTGGGCATTCGGCGTCATCGTGCACCTCGTCCTGACGGGCTCCTTCCCGCTGCCGGGCGGCAGTACGGAGGCCCGCACCGACGCGGCGACGCGCTACGCGGGCGGCGCCGAGGAGCTGCGGCTGTCCCCCGAACTCCCGGAGGCCTGGCGGGAGATCGTCCGGGACTGTCTGGCCCCCACGCACAGCGAACGCGCCGCTCGTGTCCCCGACACCGGGGCACTCCTGCGCCGGGCGGAACAGGCCGCGGGCGCCTTACGGTCGGCCCGGCTGCCGCGGCTGCGGCCCCGGCGGTGGCGGCGCCCGGTGCTGGTCGCGGCGCTCCTCGTGGCCGCCGCCCTGGGCTCGACGACGGTGACATACACCCTGCGCGACGACGCCCCCGCCGCCGCGGCGCCTCCCAGCTGCGAGAAGCCCGCGGCGTACGAGGACGAGCAGCACGGCCGCGGCTACACCGCGGGCTGGAACAGCACATGGGACTTCGTCATCGCCCAGGGCGACGGCGGCAGCCAGGTCCGTGAGGCCCAGTGCCTGCTCCGGCACCTGCACGGCATCAACGAAGTCGGCGAGGTGGACGGCGACTTCGGGCCGCTGACCCATGGGGCGGTCGTCACGTTCCAGAAGCGAACCGGGCTGGACGCGGACGGGATCGTGGGACCGACGACGTGGAGCGCGCTGCGCAAGGGCGGGGAGGCCTGATGCGCCGCTCTCGGTCGTGCCGGTCACTGTGCCGCAGGTGTGAGGGCCGGGGAACCTGGAACATTCGAGGGTCCTGAAGTTCGAGGGCCCTGAAGGACGAGAACCGAGCAGCGACAACAAGCCCCGAGGACTGCCTGGTTCTGGCAATGAACTCCGGTGTGATCGGAGGGAAGATATCCGCACCGGCAGATGAGGCACAGGGCTCGGGGAGGGCCGTATGCCGCGGTTCCCGACTTCGGCGGCATCGGCCCGGAGCCTGTGCGTCATCCGCCGGTTCTGCGTGAAATCCCTTCTCCCGACATTCGCGACGAAGGTCCCCTCTTGAGACTGACTCTCGCCGCCCTGACCGTAGCGGCCACTGGAGGTCGGGCGGTACGAGGTGGACGGCTGAGCCGTCGTCCCCTCCACCACGCGAACGACTCGCTGAGCAGCTGGGCGGAGCGCTGTTGAACACCACTCCGCCTCGGCTGCCCTGAAACTTTTGAGGTACCCCTGCACTCCGTCCACGGCCACGGTGGACCTCCCACCCCTCCGGAAAGGGACGTCACGTGGCAGACGAGATGGTCCGCAGGGCCCAGAGATTCGTGAACACCGTCTACGGCGAAGCCAAGATCGGCATGAAGGTCGACGAGGACGGCAACACGGGCTGGGATCTGATGTATGCCCTGACCCGCGCCCTCCAGTACGAGCTCGGGATCACCGGCCTGTCGAACAACTTCGGTCCGACGACCTTGTCCAGGCTGGAGTCGACCTGGCCGAGCATCGGCTTCCGCGACACCCCCGCCAACGTCACCATGATCATCCAGTCCGCGCTCTATGCCAAGGGCTACAACGGAAGCGGCATCAACGGCGTCTACGACGACGAGACCGCCGCCGCGGTCACCCTCATGAAGCAGCGGATGGGCGTCGCCGCCGCCTTCCCCGGGTCGGACCTCGTCCCCAAGGTCTTCAAGGCCCTGCTGACGATGGACGCCTATGTGGTGGTGAACAACGGGTCGGACACGGTCCGCGACATCCAGCGGTGGCTCAACGGCCGCTACGCCAAGCGCCGCGACTTCTTCATCATGCCCTGCGACGGCCACTACTCCCGCAACGTCGCCACGTCCATGATCTACGCCGTCCAGTACGAGCTGGGCATGGCCGACGGCGTCGCCACCGGCTGGTTCGGTTCGGGGACACTGGCCGGGCTGAAGGGACACGAGTTGGCCGTCGGCTCCACGGGAAACTGGGTGCGCCTCTTCTCCGCGGCGCTCTGCTTCACCAAGCGATCCACCACCTTCACCGCGACCTACGACCCCAGCATGGCCGACGCCGTCCGCGCCTTCCAGCGGTTCGTGGCACTCCCCGTGACCGGCACCGCAGACGCCTCGACCTGGGCATCACTGCTGGTCTCCTACGGCGACCAGACCCGCAAGGGAGCCGCCTGCGACGGCGTCACAAGGATCACCAGCGCCCGCGCCAGGACCCTCAAGGCCGAGGGCATTGAGGTCGTCGGCCGCTATCTCAACCCGGGAGGAAGCGAGCTGCCGGAGAAGCAGATCCAGCCCGACGAGCTTCATTTCATCGCCACCAACGGCCTGAGCTGTTACCCGATCTACCAGACGTGGAGCCGCGCCGCGGACGACTTCTCCTACGACGCGGGCGTGCACGCCGCTCTCGCGGCCATCGGCTGGGCGAAGTTCCACGGCTTCAAGAACGGCACCACCATCTACTTCGCCGTCGACTACGACGCCGTCGACTGGGAAGTCACCGACTTCATCATCCCGCACTTCAAGGGTGTGCACCGGACGATCGGCGAGAATTCCTCGTACAACGTGGGCATTTACGGCGCCCGTAACGTGTGTCAGCGCGTCTCCGACCAGGGGTACGCCGTCACGAGCTTCGTGTCCGACATGTCGGCCGGGTTCTCCGGCAACATCGGGTACCCCCTCCCCCGCAACTGGGCCTTCGACCAGATCGTCACCAAGACCGTCGGCTCCGGCGACGGCCGAATCGAGATCGACGTCGACATCGTCTCCGGCCGCGACCTGGGCCAGAACTCCTTCGACCCGGGCCTGGACCCCACCGGTCTCGACAAGGACTTCGTCTCCTCCTACCACGACGCCGCCCTTCGGGACGTCCGGAGCTGCCTGGAGTCGATCGGGGTTCCCGAGACCGGCGGCGACAACTGGAACGACAACGACTGGGCCACCATCGGTGGAATCTCCACCACCGACGCCTTCGAAGCCGTCATCGGCATGGACTGGCTCTTCACCGACCTCGCCAGGATTCTCCGCCTGCGCAAGGCCCTGGTGCAGGCTCCTGTCCTGTGGGAACTGCGCAAGTGGAACCCGTTGGACAAGTTCGCCGACGACGCGGTCAAGGCCGGCGACAGGGACGACTCGAGCACCGGCTGGGGGCAGATCTTCGCCTGGGTGGCCATCGAGGCCCGCAACTACTGCATCGACAAGGGAATCATCAACGGCGACCTCCTCACCGACGACGACAAGACGTCCGTGTGGAATCGCCTGCACGACGACCCGACGTACAACATCAGCACCGCGGCCTACCTCACCATCTACAACGCGCATCAGATCAACGTCTCGCGTCCCGGCCTCGACACGAGCGACAGCGACACACAGGCCATCCTCGCCCGCTACAACGGCACGGGCGACAAGGCCGAGCAGTACGGGCGCGAACTGATCCGCCTGTACCAGGTCCTGGAGCAGTACAACCGGACCATCCGGACGAGCTGAAGGGCTTCGACATGAGCGGACACTTCAACCGACGTACCGTCCTGGCCGTCGGCACCGCGGCCACGGCCGCATATCTCCTTCCGACCGGCACCGCCACAGCGGCCGACCGCACCACGCCGACGTCCGGCCCACAGCCGACGAAGATCCCACTGTCGCAGAACGGCTGGCAGATCCAGAGCCAGGCCAACCACGTCTCGACGGTCTGGACCCGCTCCGTCTCCGGAACCGGGCTCAGCATCGACGTACGGATCGGGCTGCCGGAGCTCCTTCTCCTCCAGATAGCGCGCCGCTTCCACTACGAGGTCCAGGAACTCCGCACCGGCGACCTACAGGGCTGGAGCAGAATCGGCCGGACGCCGCTGACGAGCCCCGCTTCCAACCTGTCGTCCGGCACGGCCCTACGGCTCGTCCCCGGCGCCAGATCCCGGGGCAGCTACTTCCCGCAGCAGGTCCGGACGATCCGGGACATCGTCGCGGACTGCGCGGGAGCGGTCCGCTGGGGCGGCGACGACGACCCAGGGGACGAGTCGCTGTACTACCTGACGGCCGGGCCGAACAGCGCGGAGTTGCTGCGCGTCGCCCCGAAGTTCCACCAGTGGTCCGACCAGCTGGGAGCCGCTACGCGTTGAGCGCACCGACGAACTGGGCCCAGGCCCTGTCCCCGAAAAGGAGGACGGGGCCTGCGGGGTTCTTGGAGTCGCGGACGGACGGTGCCCGGGAGGCTGTCAGCTACTTCGACGCACTCGCCGCCTTCGGCGTTGCTGTAGCTGCTCCTGCGCCAAGCGACAGAACTCGGGCATCAAGGCCAGGGACGCCTCGGGTGACAGCGCGACGGCCCTGAGCAGATCGTACTTACGACGGTACGCCTGCACATGGGCCGGATAGCGAGATCCCCCGGAAGCTCCCCTCGGCCACCTGCTCCAGCGTCAGCCGCGCTTGCTCCTTCCGGAAGCGCAACTCTGCGCCCTGGAAACAGGGGACGTTCATCGACGCGTCAGGGTCCTTCTTCACGGGCACAACCCACCACCGCCGTTTCTCACTTGCTCGTGCACAACTGCTCGTGCACAGCCAAAACCCCTTTCACGGTACGCAACTCGACGCCAGCCTGTGAGTGATTCATCACGGATCACACACGGAGGTGTACCCCCATGCACCCCCACCCCCATCACGAAACCGACGCCTGCGTCGAAGACCTCCGCACCGCCCTGGAGGCGAACGGCATCACGCTCCCCTCCCTCGGCGTCGACCTGCCGACCTTCGCCGGGACGCTCCCCACACGGCCTCTCATCGCGCTCGGAAACTGCAACCAGGCCACCACCCGCGCCCTGATCACCGCCCTGCGCAAGGCGGCGGGACCGTGACCGAACCGTTCGTCCTCGAACTGATCGCGCTCCCCAAGGCCGTAGCCGAGGTACGCCACGCGGTACGCGAGCACCTGGGCGCACCCTGCCCCCAAGCCCAGCTCTGCGTCAGCGAGTTGCTCACCAACGCTCTCCTGCTCGACGCGGTCGCCCGACGCTGGGGCGTGTGGCTGACATCCGCCGGCAAGACCGTGTGGTGCGAGCTTCACTCGGACGCATCGGCGGCGCAGACGGATGCACCCACCTCCCCCTGAAACTTTGCAGGTACCGCCTTCCCCGCATCCCGGTCACATTGGTTGCACGACCACGCGCTGCCCCTCCGCCCGAAAGGAACCCGCGTTGAAGAGACAAGGGAAGATCGGCCTCGCCGCCATAGCCGCAGGAATGGCCACGATGCTTGCTGTCAGCCCCGCGCATGCCGCGTACTCGCAGAACTCGGGGGCGTACAGCACCACGTTCGTGGACGGCGCCGGCAAACTCACCGACGACTTCGGCGACCACTTCGACGAACTCGGCAACTCCCTCTGCTACGGCTGCGGAGAATCCCGGAACACCGACATCGTCGTCCTCTGGCAGAGCATCCTCGTGGCCGAGGATCTGCTGGACTTCGGAGATATCGACGGGCAGTTCGGCCCCGGGACCAAAGACGCCACCATTGCCTGGCAGAAGCGCTACGGACTCGGCGCGGACGGCAAGGTCGGCGACAACACCTGGAGCAAGGCCGACGACCAGCTCGTGTGGCTCTCCAACGTCGACATCACCTACACCGGGAAGTACAACTCCGGCGCTGTGGTCTTCAACCGCGGCAGCACGTCGAAGACCCAGGACAGCGGCGCCTACAGAGTCCACGAGGTCTACCAGTACGACGGCGTCAAGGCGATGCGCGGATCGCGCGTCCACTTCAACCAACTGACCACCCTCTGAGGACGGACACTCTCATGCGTATCACTCGTTGGAAGCTGGGCGTGGGCGCACTGGCCGCGGGACTGTCACTGATACTGGCCACCGCCCCGGCGCAGGCCGCCTACGCGGGGAACTCCGGGGCGTACGGCACCACGTTCGTGGACGGCGACGACAAGGTCACCGACGACTTCGGCGACCACTTCGACGAACTCGGCAACTCCCTCTGCTACGGCTGCGGAGAGTCCTCGAACACCGACATCGTCTTCCTGTGGCAGAGCATCCTGGCCTCCGAACACCTGTTGGATCTCTTCGAGATCGACGGGCAGTTCGGCCCCGGGACCAAAGACGCCACCATTGCCTGGCAGAAGCGCTACGGACTCGGCGCGGACGGCAAGGTCGGCGACAACACCTGGAGCAAGGCCGACGACCAGCTCAAGTGGAGCGGCTCCGTCGTGCTGTACGACGGAAGTGGACCGTACGGCTACGTGACGTTCCACCGAGGCGACAGCTCCAAGTCTCAGGACGGCGGGGCCTACCACCTCGCACAGGTCAAGCAGGGCGACGGGTACCGCATCCCCGCAGAGGGCACCCGCATCCACCACCGCGCCGAGACCATCTCCTGGTACTGAGGGCCCCCGGTTCCCCTGGAAAGTTCCAGGTACCGCCCGACCCGTCAACCCGGCACAGTGTTCACACGTCACCTGGGGGAGGCGTGCGTTCAACCGGCTGCGGCATCCGTCAGGGGCGCCGCAGCCTCCGCACTTCTGCTCCTCCGGGGTGCTCCCCCGCACCGGCACGATAGCCTCGCGTCAACTGACGTGACTCATCAGCCGGTTGGGGAAGAACCGCACGCGGGGGATCCATGACAGACCAACGGCACCCCAAGCGTCGTACGACCCGGCGTCCGGTGGCGCCGCTCTGAAGCAGGCCGGGGCGGCGCCGCTGCGGCCCGCCGATCCCGGGCGTATCGGGCCGTATGTGTCGCTGGGGCTGCTCGGCAGCGGTGGCATGGGGCGGGTCTATCTCGCGCGGCCCGCCGAGGACGCACCGGGACTCGCCGCCGTGAAGGTGATCCGTCCCGAGTACGCCGAGGACCCGGATTTCCGACGGCGGTTCCAGCGGGAGGCCGCCGTGCACGCGCGCGTCGTCAATCCGCACGCGCCGCGCCTGCTCGGCACCGGGTTCGGGGACGAGCTGCTGTGGATGGCCACCCAGTACCTGCCCGGCCTCAACCTCGCCGACGCCGTCCGCGAGTGCGGCCCGCTGGAGCCGGCCGGGGTGTGGCGGCTGGTGGCGGAGCTGGGGAAGGCGCTGTCGGCGCTGGCCGCCGCCGGGGTCGTACACCGGGACCTCAAGCCGTCCAACGTCATCCTGTCCCCGCAGGGCGCGCACGTCATCGCCTTCGGCATCTCGCAGGCCGCCGACAGCAGCGCGATCACCACGACCGGCAACCGGGTCGGCGCCGGCCTACATGCCGCCCGAATACCTGCGCGAGGGCCGCTGCGACACCGTCTCCGACGTCTTCTCCCTCGCGGGCACGATCATCTACGCGGCCACCGGGCACGCGAGGGCCCGCCGGTCGGTGACCGGCGGGCCCTCGCTCGTCGCTGTCCCCCACCGTCAGTGGAAGAAGTGCCGCGTCCCCGTGAAGTACATCGTGATGCCCGCCTTCTCCGCGGCCTCCACGACCAGCTCGTCACGGACCGAGCCGCCGGGCTGGACGATGGCCTTGACACCGGCCTCGCTCAGGACGTCGATGTTGTCAGGGAAGGGGAAGAACGCGTCCGAGGCGACATACGAGCCGCGCGCCCGCTCCTCGCCCGCCCGCTCCACGGCCAGCTTGCAGGAGTCGACGCGGTTGACCTGGCCCATGCCGACGCCGACCGAGGCGCCGTCCTTGGCGAGGAGGATGGCGTTGGACTTCACGGCACGGCAGGCCTTCCACGCGAAGGCGAGGTCGGACAGCTCCTCCGCGCTCAGCGCCTCGCCCGTCGCCAGGGTCCAGTTGGCCGGGTCGTCCCCGTCGGCCTGGAGGCGGTCCGTCACCTGGAGGAGGACGCCGCCGTCGACCGGCTTGAGCTCGGCCGGGGTGGAGGGGGCGCCGGAGGCCTTCAGGACGCGGATGTTCTTCTTCTTGGCGAGGGCCTCGAGCGCGCCGTCCTCGTAGTCGGGCGCGACGATGACCTCGGTGAAGATCTCGGCGACCTGTTCGGCCATCTCCTTCGACACCGGGCGGTTGACGGCGATCACGCCGCCGAAGGCCGACAGCGGGTCGCAGGCGTGGGCCTTGCGGTGCGCCTCGGCGACGTCCGCGCCGATCGCGATACCGCAGGGGTTGGCGTGCTTGATGATCGCGACGCAGGGCTCGTCGTGGTCGTACGCGGCACGGCGGGCGGCGTCCGTGTCCGTGTAGTTGTTGTACGACATCTCCTTGCCGTGCAGCTGCTCGGCCTCGGCCAGGCCGCCGCCGGTGCCGTCGACGTAGAGGGCGGCCGGCTGGTGCGGGTTCTCGCCGTAGCGCAGGGTGTTCTTGCGCTCCCAGGTCGCGCCCAGGAAGTCGGGGAACCGGGAGTCGTCGACGGGGGCGTAGGAGGAGGCGAACCAGGACGCCACCGCCACGTCGTACGACGCCGTGTGCTGGAAGGCCTCCGCCGCAAGGCGCCTGCGGGTGGGCAGGTCGAAGCCGCCGTCCTTGACCGCCCCGAGGACGTCCGCGTAGCGGGCAGGGCTGGTGACGACCGCCACCGACGGGTGGTTCTTCGCCGCCGCGCGCACCATCGACGGACCGCCGATGTCGATCTGCTCCACGCACTCGTCGGGGGAGGCGCCGGAGGCGACCGTCTCACGGAAGGGGTAGAGGTTGACCACGACCAGGTCGAACGGCTCCACGCCCAGCTCGTCGAGCTGAAGTCGGTGGTCCTCCAGGCGGAGGTCCGCGAGGATGCCCGCGTGGACCTTGGGGTGCAGCGTCTTGACCCGGCCGTCCAGGCACTCGGGGAAGCCCGTGAGCTCCTCGACCTTGGTGACGGGGACGCCGGCGGCGGCGATGCGGGAGGCGGTCGACCCGGTGGAGACGAGCTCCACGCCCGCCTCGTGCAGGCCGCGTGCGAGGTCTTCGAGGCCCGTCTTGTCGTAGACGCTGACGAGCGCCCGTCGGATGGCCCGCTTGTTGCTCTCGGCGGTCACTGGATAACTACCTTTCGTCCCTCGATGCGATAGCCGTTGCGGGCGAGCCGCCCCACGACATCGACGAGCAGCCTTCGCTCGACTTCCTTGATGCGCTCGTGCAGAGCGGCACCCTCGTCCTCGTGGTCCTCTTCCCGGACCTCGACCACGCCCTGAGCGATGATCGGGCCGGTGTCGACGCCGTCGTCGACGAAGTGGACGGTGCAGCCGGTGACCTTGGCGCCGTACGCGAGCGCGTCACGGACGCCGTGGGCGCCGGGAAAGCTGGGGAGAAGAGCGGGGTGGGTGTTCACGAACCGTCCGCCGAAGCGGGCGAGGAACTCCTTGCCCACGATCTTCATGAAACCGGCGGACACGACGAGGTCGGGCTCGTACGCGGCCACGGCCTCGGCAAGGGCCGCGTCCCACTGGTCACGGGTGGCGTGGTCCTTCACCCGGCACACGAAGGTGGGGATTCCGGCGCGCTCGGCGCGGGCCAGTCCCTCGATGCCCGCGCGGTCCGCACCGACGGCAACGATCTCGGCGCCGTAGGCCTCGGTGCCGATGGTCGCGATGGCGTCGAGCAGCGCCTGCAAATTGGTACCGGAACCGGAGACCAGCACGACGAGGCGCTTGGCCACGGGCTTGGCGGCCACGGTGAGGCCCTTTCTCGGGGGTGCGTTTGTACGGTCGTACGAATGCTTCGCGCCCCGGGATACGGGGAAGTCTACGAAGCGGCCGACCGTCAGCAACGATACCGGCACACCGGGCGGCCCCCACGGGACGGGGGCGTGGCCGGAAGGTAGCGTCTGGGAGGAACGGGCTCGGGAACGCGGTCGTCGTGCGGCGCGTTCTCCACATGACAGCTCAGGACAGCCAGCCGTATCACCTAGGGGAAGACGCTCACTTGATGCCGGACCGCAGTCTGCGACTCCTTACGCTCCCCCCGCAGTCATCGCAGGGAGGGGAGCGCAGCGGCGTGCTTCTGCGGGAGCGCCCCACCTCACCGCCCGACGCGCCCTCGGGCGGGCAGACCGGCGAAGGGCAGGGCCAGGACCAGGGTGGCTCGGCTCCGGGGCAGGGGCAGGGTGGCTCGGCTCCGTCTCCGGCTCCTGCCTCGGACGACAACCCGTTCGCTCCCCCGCCGGAGGGCACGCCTGACCGGCCGTGGCAGCCGCGTCACCACCCGCCGGGCGGTGAGACCGGCGAAGGCGGTCAGGGGTCCGACGGTTCGAGCGGTGAGGGTGGCAGAACTCCCTGGGGCAGTCAGTGGAGCGACCGGCAGCCCGGCCGCTCCCCCGACCGCTTCGGCGAGCGCCCGGGCGCCGGTCCCGAGGGGCCGAACGGCGGCGGGCAGGGACCGGGCCTGCGCTGGGACCCGACGGACCCGTCCCAGCGGCGCGCGCGGTACGCCCTCCTGAGCGGCATGTGGGCCTTCTTCTTCGCACTGTTCAGCTGGCCTTACGTGGCACTGCTCCTCGGTGCGCTGGCCCTGTACTGGGGCATCAGCGCCCTGCGCGCCAAGCCCCCCGCCGCGCCCGACCCGAACATCCCGGCACCCGTGCAGAGCGGCCGCCCGCAGCGGACCGCCGCGGTGAGCGGGCTGGTCACCGCGTCCCTGGCCATCGCCCTGGTCGCCGCGGGCTTCACCGTGAAGCTGGTCTACAGCGACTACTACACCTGCACGAACGACGCCCTCACCAACGAGGCGAAGCAGTCCTGCGCGGACCTTCTGCCGAAGGAGCTGCGGGGGGTGCTGGGGGCGAGCAGCTGACGGCGGCTTTCTCAGCGCCCCAGCAGCTCAGCGTCCCATCGCCTCAGCGCCTCAGTCTCAGAGGGCGTCGGGCGACCCCGGGGCTTCCGGCTCGGAGACCGCCTTCTTGAGCGCCGCCCAGCGCGCCTCGCGCGCCGCGTCGTCGTCGTGCCACAGCGGGTGCGCGGCCTCGGTGGGCAGGAAGTCGTACGGCTCGAAGGTGCTGTCGTCGTCCATCGGCATGTCCCAGGGCTTCGGTGCGTCCGAGGCCTTCGCCGCGTCCGAGGGGTTCGGTGCGTCCGACGCCTTCGGTACCCCCGAGGTCTTCGGCCTCTCCGAGGCGTCCGGCACGCCCGAGGCCGTCGGTTCCTCCGCCCGCGGCTTCCCGATCGTCGCCCCGCGCCCCCCGCGCTCCCCGCTCTCACTTGCGACCCGCACCGCACGCTCCCGGCTCCGCCAGGCCCGCACCCCCAGGGCCGTGGGAACCCCCAGCGCCGAGGTCCACGCCAGGGCCGCCGCCCCCGTCTGCCACCACACCGGTCCGAAGCGGGCCAGCGCGCCGACGCCGAGCGGTCCGCCCGCGAGCGCCGCGAGGACGGCGAGCAGGGTCGCGCACAGTACGGCCGCCAGTCCGGCGGTAGCCGCGGTCCGGCCTCGCGACCAGGCTTCCGTCACCGGACCGCCGACCGTGCCCCCGTCGGCCGCCCCTGCGCCGGCGGCCCGACCCACGAACCACCCCACCGTCACCCCGACCGCCACCGGCACCGCACCGGCCGCCCAGTGCAGTGGCGTTCCGGGGCCCGTGTCCGGTACCGCCGCCAGCAGCGGAAACGGCGGGAGCAGGGGGGCCGGCGCGGAGTCGAGCGGGGTCACGGCGTGGCCGACGCCGAGGGCGAAGCCGGGGCCGAGGGCGTACGACCCCGCCCACACCACCGCGTTCGGGGCCAGGGCGAGACAGAGCAGCAGGACCGCGAACCGGCCCGACCATCCCTCCGTGAGCTGCAGGAACGACTCCCGGGCGGCGCCGCCGTGCCACACCAGCGACGCGGCCAGCAGCAGCGCCCCGCCGCCGACGAGGGCCGCCGTCCCCGCGCCCGCGGCGTGCACGGCCGTGCCGAGGCGGACCCGGGCGTCCGGGCCGAGGACGAGCCGTCGTAGGCCCGTCGGCAGCAGGATCAGCGCGTCGTCCAGCACCGCGCGCGGACGGCCGTACGCCGTCCACACCCCTGTGCCCGCCGCCACCGTCACGACCAGCGGCACCCACACGCCCGTCCACGCCCAGGACGGACGCAGGCCGCCGCCCGTCAGCTGGAACGCGGCGGCGACGCCTACGGCGAGGTAGCCGAGGACGACACCCGCGCAGGCCGTCCGTCCCGAGACAGCCGTCCGTGCCGGGACGGCGAGCCGCGCCGGGCCGGCCGTCGGCCCGTCGGCCTCCTCGCCCCCGTCGGTCGCGTCCCGGGCCGCCCGGTGCACCAGCCACAGCGGCAGCGCGAGGAGGAGCAGCGGGGTGACGCCGACGGGGGCGGGGACGCCGCTGAGCGTGTCGGTGCGGACCAGTTCGACACCGTGGGCCAGCAGCCACAGCGCCACGGCGACGTGCAGCGCGCCGCCGGGACCGCTGTCGGGGTAGGGCGAGCTGATCCACAGCACCATCACGAGGACGGCGAACGAACCGAGTCCCAGCCCGGCCGCGAACGCACCCCCCAGGAAGCCGGCGGCCAGTCCGGGTGACCGGTCGAGCAGCCGGGTGCGCAGGGACGAGAACGACGGTCGGCGTGCGGGCATCTGGATCACGACCGTCATGCTCCCAACGGCACACGCTTTCTCGTCGCAACAGGCGAACCTCCGAAGTGTCGCTCAATATACGTTTATGTACTTTTTCGTACGAAGGGGCGCCCGGTGACGCAGAGTCCTGCAACCCAGCTCCCCCCGCCGAAAGAGCGCCGACGCCTGCGCGAGGCAGGGTCACTGACACAGGCTCAGGTCGCGGCACGGATGGGCGTCAGGCTCGAGACGCTGCAGGCGTGGGAGAGCGGCCGTGCGGCACCGCACGGCCGCCGGAGGCGGGAGGCGTACGCGAGCCTGCTGGCGGAGCTGGCCGAGTCGGCCCAGCCGGCCCAGTCGGCCCAGCCGGCGACCGGCGCCACCGAGCGCCCCGTACGAACAAAAGCCCCCCCGGCGCCTGAACCACCACCCGAACCGAGCCCCGCACCGACAGCCGGACCGCCACCCGAACCGAGTCCCGCGCCACCACCAGAACCGAGTACCGCACCGACGCCCGAACCGGACGTCACCGTGCAGTCCCTGACGCCCGCTCAGGCCTTCGACGCCCTGTACGCCTTCTGCGCCCCCGCACTGGTCCGGCAGGCCTATCTGCTCACCGGGCGCCGGGAACTGGCACGCGAGTCGGTCGAGCGGGCCTTCCAACTCGCGTGGCAGCGCTGGCCGGAGGTGGCGGTGGACCGGGACCCGGCGGGCTGGGTGCGGGCCACGGCGTACGAGTACGCCCTCTCCCCCTGGCACCGCTTCCGTCCGCGCTACCGGCACCCCGAGGCGCCGCCCGCCGACGCGTCCGACCGCGCGCTGATGGACGTGCTCCTGCAACTCCCGCCGCCGTACCGCCGTACGCTCCTGCTGTACGACGGTGTCCGCCTCGACCTGCCGGAGACGGCGGCGGAGACGGAGGCGAGCACGCCGGCGACCGCGAACCGGCTGCTGTACGCGCGCGAGGCGGTCGCCGCACGGCTGCCCGAGCTGTCCGACCCCGAGGAGCTGAACCGGCGGCTGGTCGAACTGGCCTCCGCGGAGCGGCTGCGGGCCGCCAAGCCGCCGACGGTGCGCACGGGCAGCGAACGCCGGGCCCGGTTCTGGACACGGGCCGCCATCGCCTTCACGGTCGCGCTGATCGGGACGACCGCGCTGACGGCACGGACGGCGCCCATGCGGTACGAGCCGCCGGTGGCGCCGGGCGAGACGGTGCGGGGAGTGCCGCCGCCGGTGGCGCCGGGTTCCTTGTCCAAGGCGGACAAGAAGCTGCGGGAGCGGTTGCGGGAGGAGACGGTGAACGGGCCGATGCGGTTGGTGCCGCAAGGCCGCTGAGCAGAGGCTGAGCACAGCGGGAAGGGCCCCCATCCTCGGTGAGGATGCGGGCCCTTCCCGCTGCTGTGCGGCGTTGCGCCTGGTTCAGCCGGTGAGCTGTGCTCAGTGGCCGAGAATGGCGCGCGCCAGCTTCGCCGTCTCGGTCGGCGTCTTGCCGACCTTGACGCCGGCGGCCTCGAGGGCCTCCTTCTTGGCGGCGGCCGTGCCGGAGGAGCCGGAGACGATGGCGCCGGCGTGGCCCATGGTCTTGCCCTCGGGCGCGGTGAAGCCCGCGACGTAACCGACGACCGGCTTCGTCACGTTCTTCGCGATGAAGTCCGCCGCACGCTCCTCGGCGTCGCCGCCGATCTCGCCGATCATGACGATCAGGTCGGTGTCGGGGTCGGCCTCGAACGCGGCGAGCGCGTCGATGTGCGTCGTACCGATGACCGGGTCGCCACCGATGCCGACGGCGGACGAGAAGCCGATGTCACGCAGCTCGTACATCATCTGGTAGGTCAGCGTGCCGGACTTCGAGACCAGGCCGATGCGGCCCGGCTTCGTGATGTCGCCCGGGATGATGCCGGCGTTGGACTGGCCCGGGGTGATGAGTCCGGGGCAGTTCGGGCCGATGATCCGGGTCTTGTTGCCCTTCGACACGGCGTACGCGTAGAACGCGGCCGAGTCGTGGACCGCGATGCCCTCGGTGATGACGACCGCGAGGGGGATCTCGGCGTCGATCGCCTCGACGACGGCGGCCTTGGAGAAGGCCGGCGGCACGAAGAGGACGGAGACGTTCGCGCCCGTCTTCTCGATCGCCTCGGCGACCGTGCCGAAGACCGGGATCTCGGTGCCGTCGATGTCGACGGACGTGCCCGCCTTGCGGGGGTTCACGCCACCGACGATGTTGGTGCCGTCCGCGAGCATGAGCTTGGTGTGCTTCATGCCCGTGGCACCGGTCATGCCCTGGACGATGACCTTTGAGTCCTTGTTGAGGAAGATAGCCATGGCTGTGTCTGTCCCTCTTCCTTACTTCGCAGCCGCGAGCTCGGCGGCCTTGTCGGCCGCGCCGTCCATGGTGTCCACGCGCTGCACCAGCGGGTGGTTGGCGTCGGAGAGGATCTTGCGACCCAGCTCGGCGTTGTTGCCGTCGAGGCGGACGACGAGGGGCTTGGTGACGTCCTCGCCCTTGTCCTTGAGCAGCTGCAGCGCCTGCACGATGCCGTTGGCGACCTCGTCGCAGGCGGTGATGCCACCGAAGACGTTGACGAAGACGGACTTGACGTCCGGGTCGCCGAGGATGATCTCCAGGCCGTTCGCCATGACCGCGGCGGAGGCGCCGCCGCCGATGTCGAGGAAGTTGGCGGGCTTGACGCCGCCGTGAGCCTCACCGGCGTACGCGACGACGTCCAGGGTGCTCATGACGAGACCCGCGCCGTTGCCGATGATGCCGACCTCACCGTCGAGCTTGACGTAGTTGAGGTTCTTCTCCTTGGCGGCGGCCTCGAGCGGGTTGGCCGCGTCCTTGTCGGCGAGGGCCTCGTGATCCGGCTGACGGAACTCGGCGTTCTCGTCCAGGGAGACCTTGCCGTCCAGGGCGATGACGTCACCGGAGGCGACCTTCGCCAGCGGGTTGACCTCGACGAGGAGCGCGTCCTCGGCGATGAAGGTCTTCCACAGGGTGACCAGGACGTTGGCCACCTTGTCGGCGACCTCGGCCGGGAACTTCGCGGCCGCGACGATCTCGCGGGCCTTCTCCGGGGTCACACCCTCGTTGGCGTCGATCGGCGTCTTGGCGACGGCGTCGGGGCGGTTGGCCGCCACCTCCTCGATCTCCATGCCGCCCTCGACGGAGGCGATGGAGAGGAAGGTGCGGTTGGTGCGGTCCAGGAGGAAGGAGACGTAGTACTCCTCCAGGATCTCCGGGGCCGTCTCGGCGATCATCACCTTGTGGACCGTGTGGCCCTTGATGTCCATGCCGAGGATGTCCGTCGCACGGGCGACGGCCTCGTCCGGGGTGGCGGCGAGCTTCACGCCACCGGCCTTGCCACGGCCGCCGACCTTCACCTGGGCCTTGACGACGGACTTGCCACCAAGACGCTCAGTGGCTGCGCGGGCCGCCTCAGGCGTGTCGATGACTTCACCGGCCAGCACCGGTACATCGTGCTTGGCGAAGAGGTCCCTCGCCTGGTACTCGAACAGGTCCACGCGCTTCCGTCCCTATCAGTGATCTCGCGGTTCGTTGTCTGCGTGGGCGTGCCGCGAGGGCAACGTGACGTCCGCCGTCTGTCAGTCACAAGGGAGGCGCACACGGTGTCCGAGCGCGCGGCATGTCCGTCTCGCAGGTTATCCCTGCTTGCCGGAGGCCTCTAAATCGCGGGTCACACCTGAGCGGTGATACCTGTCACATGATGCCGTGCTCACCGGCACGGGGTGCCGTGTGTGAGGGCCTCACCGGGCTGGGGTTGACCCGGTGAGGCCCTTTGAACAGCCCCTGAGGGGCGTGGGGCGGATGATCCCCACCCCAATGGGGACCACGCGCCCCGTCCATGAGGTTCCGGCCGGACGGACCGACGGCTTTCGGCCGTCCGGGTCCTGCGGCCTCATGGAGTCAGGTGGTCGGGCAGTCGCCCGGACCGTGGTCCGGTCGGACTCAGACGCCGTACGTGCTGCCGTGGTGCAGGTTCTGTGCGGCCTGCGTGTGCTGCACGTCCCACAGGTTCTGCGCGGCCGTGTTCCGCACGTCCCGCACGTAGCCCGGGGTGGCCGACCGGGCGACGCCCTCGATGCCGGTGACGGCGTGGCCCGCGAGCGGACCGGCGGTGGCCCGGACGGTCCCGGTCAGGTCCTCCGCGAACGGGGCGACCTGGCCGGCGACGCCGTACGCGAACGGGGCGGTCTCGCCCGCGACGCCGTACGCGAACGGGGCGGCCTCGCCCGCGACGCCGTACGCGAAGGGCTCGACGTCCTGCGTGACGCCGTACGCCAGCGCGGTGGCGCTGCCGCCCACGCCCCGCACGAGGGGCCGCACGGTCTCCACGACGGTGTCGACGACGGGCCGCACGGCACCGGTGACACCCTGCGCGAACGGCGCCACCTGGCCGGCGACGCCGTGGCCGAGGTCGCTCGCGTGCCCGCTCACACCATGCGCGAGCGGCGGTACGTCAGCGGCGACGCCGTACGCGAAGGGCTGGACGTCCTGCGTGACGCCGTACGCCAGCGCGGTCGCGTCCGCGACGGCCTGCCCGGCGACGGGCGCCACGCCGTGCACGGCGCCGTTCGCGACCGGCGGCAGTACGGCGTCCGTGGTGCCGTCGCCGACCTGGCCGAGGAGGCCGGTGGCGTACGGCGGCACGTCCGTGGCGACGCCGTCCACGACCCACCCGGCGTCGCCGGCCGTGGCGGCGGCGTACTGCGGTACGTCGGAACCGACCCCGCCGACGACCGGCCGCACGCCCTGCACCGCACCCGCGGCGACCGGCTGCACACCCCGCACGACGCCGCCCGCGACGGGCTGGACGTCGGCCACCACTCCGTACGCCAGCCCGCTCGCGGCGTCGACGGTGTGCCCGGCGGTCTGCTCGACCCCGGCCACAGCGCCGCCCGCGACCGGTGCCACGCGGTTCACCGCGTCGGTGACCACGGGATACACGCCGTTCACCGTGTCGGTGACGACCGGGTGCACCCCGTTGACCGCGTGCCCGGCGACGGGCCCGACACCGGCGACCGCGTGCTCCGCACTCGGCACGACACCGGCCACCGCCTGCCCGGCGACCGGCACGATCCCGCCGACGGCGGCGGTCGCCACGGGCGGGACAACCGCTGCCGCCGTCTGCTGGACGACCGGGGTGACGGTGCCGGGGAGGCCGGCGACCGTGCCGGTGACCTGCCGGGCGACTCCGCCTACCGTGCCGGTGAGGTGGCTCGGGACGGAGGAGACGGTGGCCCCCGCGGCGCTCGTCACGGCACCGGTCGGACCCTGGACGGTGGTGGCCGCGCCGGCGCCCCGGTTCTCGACGCCCAAGACCGTGGTCCGCGCCGCGCCGGTCACGCCTGCCGCCGTGCGGCCCGCGCCGGCGACCGTGTGCTGCGCCTTCGTCCGTACGACGCCCTCGACGCCCTGCGCCTGGGAACGGGCCGCGGACTGGACGCCCTGCAGCCTCGTCTGGGCCGCGGCCAGCGCCTGCTCCAGCTCGGGTGCGAAGGCGGTGAGGGGACCGAAGAGGTAGTCGATCTCGCTCTGAGGAGCACTCGGAGTGCTCGGAGTGCTCGGAGTGCTCGAATCGATCTGAGCAGTGTGAGCGCGCGCGTCGGAGGCGGTGGAGCGGACGGCGGTGACGCTCTCGTCGGCGGTGACGGTCGCCGTGGCCGTGGCGGCCTGCGCCGCGCGGGCCGCCTGCGCGCCCTGGATGGCCGCGGCACCCTTCACCTTGGACACCGTCGGGACGGTGACCTTCGCGTCGACGTACCGGCGGGCCTGGTCCGCGGCATCGGTGGACGCGGTGTTCGTGGCCGTGCCGGTGGTGACGGTGGCACCGGAGACGGTGTCCCGCACGCCGGAGACGACTCCGTCGACCGTGTCGGTGACGGTGCCGGTGACCGTGCCGAGGGTGTCGGTGAGGTCGGTCGTCGCGTCAGCGGTGGCGGTGGCGGTGGCGTCCGGCGCGGAGAGGGAGGACGCGGGCAGTTCGTCGGCGCTGGCCACGGCGGAACCGAGCGCCCACGCGCCGGTGACGCCGGCGGCTATGACGATGGAACGGCGGATGTTCTTGTTCATGCGTACGTCAGATCCTTAGATCCTCGGGAGTCCGAGGCACACGGGAGAGCTCCTTCGAAGGGCTCTCAGGGCACTCAGGGCCTCGGGACTTGGGCAGGCTTGGGGACAATGCCGGTGCCGTCTCCGGCCGCGGTCCTGGAGTGAGGGATCCGGAAACTCCGGGATCACGTCCATGAGGGACCACGGAATGCGGTGGCGGCTCCGGGGCTCCATCCGGAGATCGGAGGGGCGTCCGGACGGTCGGGCAGACCTGTTCCGCCCCCGCGCGGCAGGTCTACAGCGGGGGAAGGCCCTGCCCTAGCCGGGGAATACGGGGATGTCCCGGTGCCTGTCCCGGGTGCCGTCCGCCGCGGTCCGCGCGGCGACGCCGGCCATGAGCCGCACCGCTGCCCGGCTGTCGCCGGTGACGGCATGCGCGTCACCGTGCCGCGGCGTGCCGTTGTCGATCGCCGACTTGCCGCTCAGCACGCCGCCCGCATCGCCGGGGGGCCTGTGACGCTCGGGGCCCTGCCCGGCGGGCTCGGCAGGATGTACGGGCGTGTGCGCCACACCGCCGGTCACCACGGCACCGGCCGCGAACCGCGGTCCGTACGCCAGGGGCGCCGCCGCGGCGGTACGCCCCTCCGGCCCTTGTTCCTTCACCGTCTGCGGTGCGACCGAGGAACTCGGCCCCGGCACGGAAGTCACCGGCGTCGGCAACGTCTGCCCCGGGAGCGCGGGCGTACCGGGCGGACCAGGCAGGCCGGGCAGCTCCGGAAGAGCGGGCGGCTGGGAACCTTCCGGCAGGCTCGGCAGCGCAGGGGACGCGGGGAACGCCGGCAGCTTCGCCTCCGCCCCGGCCAGACCTGTGGCCACGACGCCCACGAGTCGGCGAACCGGCTCCGCGACGCGCGCGTCCACGCTCCGGACGACATGACGGACCACCGGCCGGACGACGTGATCGTCGTCCGCGGGCGCACCTGTCGATACCGACGTCACGGNGCGTCCACGCTCCGGACGACATGACGGACCACCGGCCGGACGACGTGATCGTCGTCCGCGGGCGCACCTGTCGATACCGACGTCACGGAGGTCCGGGAACCAGGGGAGGTCGGGGAGCCAAGGGCGGTCCGGGAACCAGGGGAGGTCGAGGAATCAAGGGCGGTCCGGGAACCAGGGGAGGTCGAGGAATCAAGCGAGGCCGTCGAAGCAACGGACTTCGTCGACGTCGCCGACAGCGCCCCGTCCGCCGCATGCGCCTGCCCTCCGCAGAGGAACCCGAGCGCGAACAACCCGCCCACCAGCACGGCCACTTGCAGCGCACGCCGCCCGGCCGCCGTACGCATCACGCGCAGGGCGGCACCGGAAAGAACGGCTGGCGAGGTCAAGAGGGGGAGGTTCCTCCCGTGCGGAACAAGCGGAGCGCAACGCGCCGCTGACAGGCGCGTTGATCCTCGCACGGCACTCCCGAGGTTGCGCAAGTCCCCTGTTACCGATGCGTAGGCATGTCCGGTTTGCCGACCCGGGTCGTCCGACAATGCAGGTCAACGGGTCGACAAATCACCGGCAAGCCACCACGCGTTGGCCCCTCACGCACTCTCCGGTATCGGCAACGGCCGCTTCTCGATCGCCGCCGCCATCACCTCCGGAAACAGATCCGGCGTACAGGCGAAGGCCGGTGCCCCCAGTCCGGCGAGCGCGGCCGCGTGCTCCCGGTCGTACGCGGGCGCCCCCTCGTCCGACAGGGCCAGCAGCGTCACGAACTGCACCCCCGATGCCTTCATCGCCGCGACCCGCTTGAGCATCTCGTTCCGTATGCCCCCTTCGTAGAGGTCGCTGATCAGTACGACCACGGTCTCCGCGGGCCGCGTGATCTGCGACTGGCAGTAGGCCAGCGCCCGGTTGATGTCGGTGCCGCCGCCGAGCTGGGTCCCGAACAGGACATCGACCGGGTCGTCCAGCTGGTCGGTGAGGTCGACGACCGCCGTGTCGAAGACGACCAGCCGCGTACTGATCGACCGCATGGACGCCAGCACCGCCCCGAACACCGACGCGTAGACGACGGACGCCGCCATCGACCCCGACTGGTCGATGCAGAGGATGACTTCCTTCTTCACGGACTGGGACGCCCGCCCGTACCCGATGAGCCGCTCCGGCACGATCGTCCGGTACTCCGGCAGGTAGTGCTTGAGGTTGGCCGCGATCGTGCGGTTCCAGTCGATGTCGTGGTGGCGCGGCCGGTTGATCCGAGCGCTGCGGTCGAGCGCGCCGGTGAGGGTGGCCCGGGTACGGCTCGCCAGTCGCTTCTCCAGGTCCTCGACGACCTTGCGCACCACCGCCCGTGCCGTCTCCTTCGTGATCTCCGGCATCGCCTTGTTGAGGGAGAGGAGCGTGCCGACGAGGTGCACGTCGGCCTCCACCGCCTCCAGCATCTCCGGTTCGAGCAGCAGGGTGGACAGCCCCAGCCGGTCGATGGCGTCGCGCTGCATGATCTGCACGACGGAGGAGGGGAAGTAGGTCCGGATGTCCCCCAGCCAGCGCGCCACGGCCGGCGCCGACGCCCCGAGCCCCGCCGAACGGTCCCGCCCCGCCGGCCCCTTGTCCGCCTTGCCGTAGAGCGCGGCCAGCGCCCCGTCCATGGCGGCGTCCTGCCCGGACAGCGCGCATCCGGTGCCGTCGGCCGCGTCGCCCCCGAGGACGAGCCGCCAGCGCCGCAGCCGCTCCTGCGCCGGGTCGACGATCAGCTCCGCCGTCATCCCGCCCCTCCTCCGCGCTCGCAGATCACCCGTCCCACCGACCCGTTCGTCATCCCCGCACCCCCGCACAAAGCCGTTCCCAGAGCGGAACCACCGGTACGGTCGTGGTCGTGGTCGTGGTCGGTCCGTCCGCCGCCCCGCACCCGTGCCCGGCCCGGACCGTCGCCACCGACTCGCCCGGCTGCATCGGCTCCCTCAGCTGCCTCGGTTCGCTCGGCCGGCCGGCCGTCGTGTGCGCCGTAGCCGTCATGTGCGCCGTAGCCGTCATGGCCGTCGTGTTCGCCATGGCCGTCATGGCCGTCGTGTTCGCCATGGCCGTCGCGGCCGTCACGGTCGTCATCACGCCACCCCCACAAGGTCGTTGTCGTCGGTGCTGCCCGCCTCGCCGTCCAACCCCAGCAGCAGCCGCACCACCGGCAGCACCGCGTCCGCACGCTCGCTGTGGAGGTCGGCTCCGAAGCCGGGTATCCCGGTCCCGGTCGGCGCCCCGCTGCCCCGCTGTCCCGGCCCGCGTCGGATCAACTCGCCCAGGGTTCGGCGCACCCCCGATTCGTACGCCGAGAAGGTCCGCCGCAGCAGAGGCAGCACGTCCGTGAACGCCTCCGCCGGCACGCCCGTCAGCCATGCGTCGACCAGGCCGAGCAGCCGCTCGTCGTGCACGAGCAGCATTCCGCCGCCGGAGCCGCCGCCGACGAAGCCCTCGATCCACGCGGCCGCGTCGCCCGGCGGCGTGCCCGGCGACAGCACGAGTCCCATGAGCCGTGCCGCGTCGCCCTGGGCCAACTCCCCTTCGTCCAGCAGCAGCCGCACGGCCCGCCCCCGGACGACACCGGGCACGGTGTCCCGCCCGGACAGCACCCGCAGCACGCCGTACCAACGCTCCCGCAGGTCGCCGTGGGTAGCCGCGGAGGCCTCGCCCAGCAGTCCCACCGCCCCGTGCACCGCTTCGACATGGCGCCGCATCTCCTCGGCCGCGTCGGCGTCGAGTGCGGCACAGGCCGGGGGCAGGCCGACGAAGATCCGTTCGGCGAGGCCCGCGGCGACCTCTGTCAGGGCGCCGGTGTTCGTGCCGCGCACGTCGCCGTAGCGGAGGGAGCGGACCAGTGCGGGCAGGGCCTGGGCGAGGTGGCCGACGTCGGTGTCCAGCGCCGCGCGGTCGGCGAGGATCCGCATCACCGTCGGCAGTGCGTCCGGCAGTTCGGCCAGCAGGCAGCGCTCGGCGAGGGCGGTGACGTCGGCGAGGGCCTGTGCGGAGACGGCGTCCGCCTCGGCCTTGGCGGTCGCGGCGCCGAGCACGGTCGTGCCCCAGACCCCGGCCTCCGCGACCCGCACGGACAGCTCCGGCTCCCACCGCAGCCGCCACGTCTCCCGGAACGTGCCCGTACTTCCGCGCGAGGCCACCGGCTCGCCCCACCCCACGCCCAGCAGCCGCAGCCGGTGCAGCAGCCTGCTGCGCTCGGCGTCGGTGTCCTTGCGCAGGTCGAGCTCCAACTCCCGCTCCAACGCCTCGGGCTTGAGCCGCAGCCGGCGCTGGATCCGGTCGAGGTCCCGCTGCAACGGCACCGCGGGCGCCGCCTGCGGCACCTCACCCAACACGTCCCCCACGACCAGCCGGTCGTGCACCAGCGCCAGCGGCACGTCCGAGCCCTCGCACATCACCGCCCGCACGGCGTCGGTCGTCTCGCTCAGCCCGGGCAGCGGACGCCCGCGCATCGCGGCGAGCGTCTCCGCCAGCCGCACCGCCTCGATGACGTGCGCCGAGGACACGAGCCGGTCCTCGTCCCGCAGCAGGCCCGCCACCTTGGTCAGCCACCGCTCGACCGGCCGGTCCGGCGCGCTGAACAGATGCCCGTACCAGCCGGGCGAGTCGATGCCCGCGCCGTATCCGCTGTGGCGCGACAACCGGCGATGCGTCCACGGCACCCACGTCATCGCCGACTTGACCTTGGGCAGCCCCTTGAGCCGTGCCCGGTCGGCGGCGACGGCGCTCCTCTGCCGCAACGCCGGCACGTGCCAGGCCCCGCACACCACGGCCACGCCGTCCCCGAACTCGCGCTGCGCCGCGCGCATCTGGAGCCGCATGTACGCCTCCCGCACGAGATCCCGGTCCTGCCCCCCGCTCCCGTACGTCTCCCGCAGCGCCCCCATGGCCTCTTCGAGCGCGACGAAGGGCGCGAGGACGTCCCCCTCGCCCGCCCCGCGGTGCTCGACGACGTCCTCCCACCACCGCTCCGGATCGTCATAACCGGCAGCGTCGGCAAGCACCCCGAGCGGATCGACCCGAACATCGGCACCGACCACGGCCTCGTCACCAGGGTCACTGTCGGCCTGACCGCCGTCCCCACCGACGGGCTCGCCGCCTTCCCCGGCCACGGGCTCCCCGGCCGAGGGTCCGCCGTCACCCCCACCGGCGGGCTTCAGCACCCCCTCTCCGGGCTCGTCTTCCCTCCCCCACGCCAAGGTGTGCGTTGCCGGCAGGTCGATGAAACGGGCCGGGACGTCGTGCTCCAGGGCCCAGCGGATCGCGACCCACTCCGGGGAGAACTCGGCCAGCGGCCAGAACGCCGAGCGGCCGGGCTCGTCCACGGCGTGGGCGAGGAGCGCGACCGGCGGCCGCATGTCCTCGTCCGCGGCGAGCGGAATCAGGGCGTCTGCCTCGGGCGGCCCCTCGATCAGCACGACCTTCGGCCGGACCGCGGCCAGTGCCGCCCGCACGGCCCGCGCGGAACCGGGCCCGTGATGCCGAACCCCGAGCAGAAACGGCCCCGCCGCCGGGCCCGTGTTCCCGGACCCCCAGCTTCCGGACCCCTCAGTGCCTGTCACACCGTCCCCCTCGCCTCCGAGTCCACCGCGAATCGTCCTCAATCAGCCCAACGCCCCCACGACACACCGCCACCGACCAACCGCCCCCGCCGGCATCCCCACGTCGCCCCCAGCCCCCGTCGCGCACCACCGCCGTAGCTCTGCCTCCGCTCCCTCCGAGCGCCACCCCCATACGACCGCCCCCGCCCCCGCCGAGCGCCACCCCCAGACGGCCGCCTCCGCCCCCGCCGAGCGCCGCCCCCAGACGGCCGCCTCCGCCCCCGCCGAGCGCCGCCCCCAGACGGCCGCCTCCGCCCCCGCCGAGCGCCGCCCCCAGACGGCCGCCTCCGCCCCCGCCGAGCGCCGCCCCCAGACGGCCGCCTCCGCCCCCGCCGAGCGCCGCCCCCAGACGGCCGCCTCCGCCCCCGCCGAGCGCCACCCCCGGACGACCACCCACCATCACGGCGCAAGCCGCCGCCACAGGGCCCCGCACACCCCCGACGTGCACCGCCTCCATTCGGGCACCCACCGGACAGAGGGCCGCCCCCGCCCGCCCGTTCCCCTTCGGGCCTCCGCCCCGGCGCCCCCTCCCGGCATCGTTCACGAGCTCACCTCCCGGCAGGCCCGGTAGAAGTCCTTCCAGCCGTCCCGCTCGCGGACGACCGCTTCCAGGTACTCCTGCCAGATGACGCGGTCGGCCGCCGGATCGCGGACGACGGCGCCGAGGATGCCCGCGGCGACGTCGCCGGCCCGCAGAACGCCGTCGCCGAAGTGGGCAGCCAGCGCGAGGCCGTTGGTGACGACGGAGATCGCCTCGGCCGTCGAGAGCGTGCCGCTCGGCGACTTCAGCTTCGTACGGCCGTCTGACGTGACGCCGTCGCGCAGCTCGCGGAAGACGGTCACGACGCGGCGGATCTCGTCGATGCCGTCGGGCGCGGCGGGCAGGTCGAGGGAGCGGCCGAGCTGGTCGACGCGTCGCGAGACGATGTCGACCTCGGCCTCGACGCTCTCCGGCAGCGGCAGCACGACCGTGTTGAAGCGGCGGCGCAGGGCGCTGGACAGGTCGTTGACCCCGCGGTCTCGGTCGTTGGCGGTCGCGATCACGTTGAAGCCGCGGACCGCCTGCACCTCCTGGCCCAGTTCCGGTATCGGCAGCGTCTTCTCCGACAGGATCGTGATGAGCGTGTCCTGTACGTCGGCCGGGATACGGGTCAGTTCCTCGATCCGGGCCGTCATCCCCTCCGCCATGGCCCGCATGACCGGGCTGGGGACGAGGGCGTCGCGGCTCGGGCCGTGCGCGAGCAACTGCGCGTAGTTCCAGCCGTACCGGATCGCCTCCTCCGGGGTGCCGGCGGTGCCCTGCACCAGCAGCGTCGAGTCGCCGCTGACCGCGGCTGCGAGGTGCTCGGACACCCAGGTCTTGGCGGTTCCGGGCACACCGAGCAGGAGCAGGGCGCGGTCGGTGGCGAGGGTGGTGACGGCGACCTCGACGAGCCGGCGAGGGCCCACGTACTTCGGTGTGATCACCGTGCCGTCGGGCAGGGTGCCGCCGAGCAGGTAGGTGGCGACGGCCCACGGGGACAGCTTCCAGCGGGCCGGGCGCGGTCGGTCGTCCTGCCGCGCGAGTGCGCCGAGTTCGTCGGCGAAGGCGTCCTCGGCGTGCGGCCGCAACGCGACGGTGGGCTCCTCGTCAGGTACTTCGACAGACATCGGTTCCACGGACACAGACATGGCTGAGGCCCCCTCCAGCTCGGCCGGTTCGGATCTGGTACCAACCGTGCACCACGCCACTGACAATGCGATCTGACCTGCGGAAACGGCCCAGCGGAGGTGTTCGCCGGACCGATTGTCAGTGGCGGGATCTACCTTCGGTGTCATGACTCAGCAGGGGGTGCGCTGGAGTGCGGATCAGGTGCTGGCACTGGCGCCTGACGCCGCATCACGCAAAGCGGGAAGCAAACTCGGTGCGGCCGGCCCGTGGTCCGAGACGGGCAGTGCTGACGAGGGGACGGTGTGGGGGCTGTGCAAGGGCAGTGGCAGCAAGCCGTATCAGACGGTCGTCGACGTCGCGGACCCGTCGGGCCCGGCGTACAAGTGCAGTTGTCCGAGCCGCAAGTTCCCGTGCAAGCACGCGCTCGGGCTGCTGCTTCTCTGGGCGGGCGGGGACGGTGTGGTGCCGTCCCCGCAACCGCCGGACTGGGCCGGGGAGTGGATAGAGGGGAGAAAGAGGCGCGCGACGGAGAAACGGGCGGCGGGCGCGGCCGGTTCCTCGACGGGCTCCGGTGATCCGGAGGCGGCGCGGCGCAGGGCGGAGCGCCGGGCCGAGCGGATCACCGCGGGCGCGACGGAACTGGAGCAGCGGCTGGCGGACCTGTTGCGCGGCGGCCTCGCGGGCGCGGAGCAGGCGGGCTACGGACTGTGGGAGGAGACGGCGGCCCGCATGGTCGACGCCCAGGCTTCCGGACTGGCCGCGCGGGTGCGGGAGTTGGGGGCGATCCCGTCGTCCGGTCCCGGCTGGCCGGTGCGGCTGTTGGAGGAGTGCGCTCTCCTCCACCTCCTCGACCAGGGCTGGCTGCGCCGGGAGCGCCTGCCCGACGGCCTGGCGGCGACGGTCCGTTCGAGAATCGGCCTGTCCGCCTCCGCGGACGGCCCGCCGGTGCGGGACCGCTGGCTGGTCCTCGCCCAGTACGACACGGCGGACGCGCGTCTGACAACGCGCCGGATATGGCTGTACGGCGCCGAGTCGGCCCGTACGGCGCTGCTCCTCTCCTACGGCGCCGCCGGCCGCGCACCCGAACTCGCGCTGCCGGTCGGTCTGGCCCTGGATGCGGAGGTCTCCGCCTATCCAGGCAGCGGGCAACAGCGGGCGGCACTCGGCGAGCAGTTCGCGCTGCCCGCTCCCGCGGCGACCCGGCCGCCGGGAGTGACACCGGCCCGGGCGGCCGACCGCTACGGCGAGGCCCTCCGTGACGATCCATGGCTGGATGCCGTCCCGGTGACGCTGGACCGGGTCGTCCCGACCCCGGACGGCGATTCCTGGCAGCTGGCGGACGCCGACGGGGACGAGGCCCTGCCGATCACCCCCACGGCCCGCTCCCGTCCGGGCCTGTGGCGCCTCGTCGCCCTTTCGGGCGGGGCACCCGTGAAGGTCTTCGGCGAGTGCGGCCACCGGGGCTTCACCCCGCTGACGGCCTGGCCGGAGGGGCCGGGCGAGGCGGTACCGCTGTGCTGAACCGACAGGACGAACCCGCCCGGCGGCACCCGCCGAAGCTTGCGACACTCAAGGTAACCAGCCGTGCACTCACCCGGATGACACGCCGTCTCACCAGCACCGTAGGCCCCGTCGGGATGTCCGTACCCCCACCCCCGACAGTCCCACGCCGCACACAACGGTCCGACAATCCGCCCTTTCTCCCCCGATCCACGCATGTGACCCGCCTCACGGGAAACTCGCATCGAGTGAGTCTTCAACCACTCCCAGGCACCGCAAGGAAAGGAACCGAATGAACAGGACCTCCGCTCCTGCGGACGCGCCCGCGCCGGGCGCCTGGGAGGAACTTGTCACGGCGGCGCTGCTCGGCACGGAACGGCGCACACCGCCGGGCTCGGCACCGGGGCGCCGGGCGCCGGTGGCACTGCTGGACGCGGCGGCCGTGGAGACCGTGCGTCGGCGGGCCGGCCTACGGCCGGGGCAGGCGGCCCGGCGTCCGGAACCGGCGGCCCGGGACGCGCGCCCGCCCCTGCCCGCCGCGGCGGCCCGCCGACTGGCGATGCTTCTGGCCGACCGCCCCGGCACCGGTGGCGGCGGACGCAGAGGCACGGCACCGGACCTGATGGAACTGCTGCCGCAGTGGCTGGCGACGGCGAACAGCCGTGGCTACGCCGCACCCCCCGAGATGCTGCCCGCCCTCCTGGACGCGGCCCGCGGGCGTACGGACCTGCGTCCGGCGGCGCTGGCCTTCGCCGGTCCGCGTGCCGTGTGGCTCGCCCGGCTGAACCCGGACTGGCGGTTCGCCCTGCGCGCGACGCCGGGCGGGGGCGCGGCACTGCCGCCCTCCGAGGACACCGGCAAGATCCGGCAGCTGTGGCAGGAGGGTCTGTTCGCCGAGCGGGTCGCCCTGCTCTCCGCGATACGCGCCCGCGAACCCGCTGCCGCGCGAGAGCTGCTCGCGGCGACCTGGTCGACGGAGCGGGCCGAGGACCGGCTGATGTTCCTCGACTCCCTGCGCACGGGCCTGACCGCGGCGGACGAGCCGTTCCTGGAGCAGGCGCTGTCCGACCGGAGCCGCAACGTACGGTCCACGGCCGCGGAGCTGCTGTCGGCACTGCCGGGTTCGGCGCTCGCGGCCCGGATGGCGGTCCGTGCCGGGGCGTGCGTGGCCGTCGACCACACGGGGGCCGCGCCGACCCTGGCGGTCGAGGCACCGCACGAGTGCGACGCGAGCATGGAGCGCGACGGCGTAGTACCCAAGCCGCCGACGGGCCGTGGCGAACGGTCCTGGTGGTTCGGCCAGCTGGTGGAGGCGACACCGCTCACCACCTGGTCGGCTCGTCTCGGCGGCCGTACGCCCCGGGGGATCGTGGCCCTGCCGGTCGCGGACGACTGGCAGGGCGAACTGCACGCGGCGTGGTGCCGGGCGGCGGTGCGCCAGCGGGACGCGGAGTGGGCACGGGCGCTGCTCGGGGCGCCCGCCGCACCCGAGGCCGGCGGCCCCGGCGCGGTGTCACTGGCCGAGCGCGCCAAGCTGCTCGGCACGCTCGGCTCCGCCGAACGGGCCGAGTGGGTGGCCGGGTTCATCTCGGTCCACGGCCTGTCCGAGGCGTTCCAGCTGCTCGGGGTGTGTGCGGTGCCGTGGGCCGCGCCACTGGGCCGGGCCGTCGTGGACGCGCTCAACATCGCACGGGATGCGGGGAGTTACCCATGGAGCTTCAGCGGAGTGATGGGGCTGGCCGAGCGTTGCCTGGACCCCTCCGAAGCGAGCCGCCTCACCGGCCTGCTGGCGGTGCCGGACGAACCGGAGGACGCGTCTCCGGGGGCCGGGGGCTACTGGGCGGAGGCCTTCCAGCGCCTGGTGACCACGTTGCGGCTGCGGGCGGCGATGGCCGAGGAGCTGGAGGCGGCGTAGGGGGCGGGCCGACCTGGGCCGCATCGACCCCTCGGGCGCGCGGCCCGGCGCTTGCCGACTGCCACCCACGCCCACCCACGCCGCCCCCGGGGCACGACTGCCCGCCGCGGCACGACTGCCCGCGACGGTGCGGGCGCCTACGCGCCGGCCGGCTGCTGCACGTGCGCGCGAACCCAGTCCACGATCGACTGCGTCGTCGCACCGGGCGTGAAGATCTCCGCGACGCCCTTCTCCTTCAGCGGAGCGATGTCCCCCTCGGGGATGATCCCGCCGCCGAAGACGAGGATGTCCTCCGCTTCGCGCTCCTTGAGCAGGCCGATCACGGCCGCGAAGAGCGTGTTGTGCGCCCCGGAGAGGATCGAGAGGCCGATCGCGTCGGCGTCCTCCTGGATCGCGGTGTCGACGATCTGCTCCGGGGTCTGGTGGAGCCCGGTGTAGATCACCTCCATACCGGCGTCGCGCAGCGCTCGCGCGATGACCTTGGCCCCGCGATCGTGGCCGTCGAGCCCCGGCTTGGCCACCACCACGCGGATCGGACCGGCTGCCACACCCATCACTGCCTCCATGAAGCGACTACATCCATCCGTACCGACAAGTACCGCACCGGCCGGGAAAGTGAACGAACGTTATCGCCAGCATCCCGCAACCGGCAGTTTCGCGGTGGATACCGAGGGGGAAATCACACGGTGGGACACGTTCGGGAGCCGCAACGAGGTCGTCTCACCGCCGCGCCGCAGGCCGCGCGCCGCGGCGGTGAGACGCTTCGGCGAGGGCACGAAAGGCACGCAGGGCAGGTAAGGCACGACAGCGGGGAGCCTCGTCGCCACACGGGCAGGGAACCTCGTCACGTCATCGGCGCAACAACAGCACCATCAACACCACAGGCACCACCAGCCGCGACAACACACGCCACATCGGCGATCCTGGAATCACGCGCCGCGCACCATCCTCACCCCACGTGCCCCACTCGCGCTCCGTCGAGGACCTCCGCCACGCCTCCCCACAAGGGCACCCGGGGGACAGAGCCGTCCTCCAGCGTGCCGACAGGAGGTCGGCCATGAAGGTCACCGGGGCAACGCTGCCCTTTCTTCCGCTCTGCCAGCGTCTTCTCCCGGGCAAGCTCCCGGGAAGGCTGGCGGGTCTGTCCGTGGCACTCCTGAAGGCGACCGCCCTGGAGATCGCGATCCTCGCGGGCCATCTGCTCCTCTACCCCTCCGGCATCATCCAGGAGCGCCGGTCCCCCCTGCCTCAGCTCCCCTCTCCGGACGACGCCGGCACACCCCAGTTGCCCACGGAGGCCAAGCCGCCGGTCGTCCTGCTGCACGGCTTCATCGACAACCGCTCGGTCTTCGTCCTGCTGCGCCGCAGCCTCTCCCAGCACGGCAGGCAGCAGATCGAGTCGCTCAACTACTCGCCGCTGACCTGCGACATCCGTACCGCGGCGGAGCTGCTCGGCCGGCACATAGAGGAGATCTGCGAGCGCACGGGCCACGGCCAGGTCGACATCGTCGGGCACAGCCTCGGCGGGCTGATCGCGCGCTACTACGTCCAGCGGCTCGGCGGCGACCTCCGCGTCCGGACGCTGGTGACCCTCGGCACCCCGCACTCGGGCACCCGGGTGGCGCGGCTGGCGAACGCGCACCCGATCGTGCGGCAGATGCGCCCCGGTTCGGAGCTGATCGAGGAGCTGACCCGCCCCGCACCCGGCTGCCGTACGCACTTCGTCAGCTTCTGGAGCGACCTCGACCACCTGATGGACCCGCTGGAGGCCGCCTGCATCGACCATCCCGACCTGTCCGTACAGAACGTCCGGGTGAGCGGCGTCGGACATCTCGCCCTGCCCGTGCATCCCGCCGTCGCGACCGGGATACGGCAGGTGCTCGACACGGCACGGACGGCAGCGGAGGCCGACCCGCACACAGACGGTCTGACAGTGGCGTAACAGCGGCCGGACAACAGCCCGGGAAGCCGCCACGGGCGAGAGCCGCACACAAGCCACAAACAGGCCACGGACAAGCCACGGACAACTCGCGGACAAGCCACAGGCACCCCGCGAACAAGCCGCAGACAAGCCGCAGACGGCCCAGCCGAAGACCCCGGACATCGAACATTCTTCGAACACAGGGCCAAACCCGCGCCCGCAGTCCCCCGAAACACGGCCGAATGCCCGTTTCCTTCAAGCACGAAACCTGACGAAGATTGTCGTGCCCGCATACCGCCGGGTACAGTCACCGCACTGCTCTGCCAGCCCCTGTTGTCGAGGCGAAAGAGAAGTTGGTGAACGACCGTCACCCGTCGGGGACCATGACCACCCCGACTCCGGCTTCCGAAGCCGCCTCGGCGCACTACGCGTCGTACGGCACCCAGGAAGTCCAGCACGGCGACTTCACCACGTATGCCAACTACGACGCCACAGGTTTCGACACGGGTTCGGGCGCCGGTTTCGACACCACCGGCCAGGCCACCACCTCCTTCGAGGCCGACCCCCTGTTCGGCTGTCTTCCCGGCGACGGCACGGGCTCGTACGACACCACGGCATGGTCGACGGGCCGTCAGCAGACCCCGAACTACGACGCGTACGCGGCCCAGCACCACGCCGCCTACGACACCGGCGCGTACGACACCACCGCCTGGACCGGCGAGCACCAGCAGCTCTCCGCGATCCCGCCGCAGGCCACGAGCCCCGACGCCAGCGGCCAGTGGGACGCGAGCGCCTGGCTCCAGCCCGACCAGTCCTGCGCCGGCCCGGCCGACCAGACCCAGCACTGGGAATGGGGCACGCAGGCCTTCGACACGGGCGCCTACGACGCCACGCAGTGGAACTCCGACGGCGGCGCCTCCACGACGGCCCACGACGAGTACGAGCAGCAGGCGGCGACGGCCACCTTCGAGCAGGTCGCTTACCACGATGCCTACGACGAGCCGTACAACGAAAACGTTTCGCACGACGGCGAGTTGACCGGTGCCGGCACTGGCACCGCGACCGGCGCCACGCCCGCCACCGCCGACGCGCACCTCCTGGACGACCAGGAGGAAGTCACCACGGCGCCCGCCCCGGCCGCGGCACCCGCCCCTTCTTCTCGCGCCGCCGCCCGCGGCGCGTCCCGTTCCCGCCGTCGTACGCCCCCCAAGCGCTCGGCGCTGCTGACGGTGGCCGTCCCCTCGGCCTGTGTCATGGGCGTCGTGGGGATCGCCGCCGCGTCCGTCAGCGCGCTGGCCGACGAGGGCAGCGACACGACGACGACCGCGGCGGACGCGACCGCCGTCAAGCCGTCCGCGGCGAACAACAAGCTGGACACCCAGCTGAAGAGCCTGTCCGCCGGCGCCGACGACTTCGCCGACCGGGCCAGCCGTACGCAGGAACGTATCGACCTCAAGGCCCAGCAACTCGCGGAGAAGAAGAAGGCGGCCGCGGAGGCGGCGCGCAAGGAGCGGCTGCGGCCCAAGTACGCGCTGCCGGTCGCGCAGCGCGGCCTCAGCGCCTACTACGGCCAGTCCGGCATCAACTGGATGTCCGTGCACACCGGCATCGACTTCCCGGTCTCCTACGGCACGACCGTGATGGCCGCCACCGACGGCACCGTGCGCACGCAGTGGAACAGCGCGTACGGCAACATGATGATCGTGACCGCGAAGGACGGCACGGAGACGTGGTACTGCCACCTCTCCAGCTACCGCGTCGCCTCCGGTACGACCGTGAAGGCCGGCGACCCGATCGCGTACTCCGGCAACTCCGGCAACTCGACCGGCCCGCACCTGCACTTCGAGGTACGGCCGGCGGGCGGCTCGGCCATCGACCCGCTGCCGTGGCTGCGCAGCCACGGTATCGACCCGACGTAGGACGTGGACCCGGCGTAGGAGGTGAGAGGGCCGCCCCAGGCTGTCCCTCAGATCGACAGCCCGGGCAGATCGACCGCCCCCGGGCCCTGCTCCCGCAAGGGCCCCTTCTCCTACAACTTCTCCACCGGCGCGTACCGCAGCAGCAGCCGCTTCGGCTTGGTGTCCCCGAAGTCGATCGTCGCCTCGGCGTTGCCGCCCGTGCCCTTCACTCCCACGACCGTGCCGAGCCCGAACTGGTCGTGTGTCACCCGGTCCCCGACCGCCAGCGACACGGTCGGCTTCTCCGAGGTCCGGCGGGTGGCGAAGCCGGAGGCGCCCGAGGCCGACGAGCGGGAGCGGGAGGACGACAGCGAGGCCGCCACCCCGGACGCCGGACCGGAGGACATCGGCGCCATGGCACCGGTGCGCTTCCAGTCGACGTGCTGGGCCGGGATCTCCTCCAGGAACCGCGAGGGCGGGTTGTACGACGGCTGTCCCCACGCGCTGCGCATCGACGACCGGGTCAGGTACAGCCGTTCCCGCGCGCGCGTGATGCCGACGTACGCCAGGCGCCGCTCCTCCTCCAGCTCCTTGGCCTGGCCGAGGGCGCGCATGTGCGGGAAGACGCCGTCCTCCATGCCGGTCAGGAAGACGACCGGGAACTCGAGGCCCTTGGCGGTGTGCAGGGTCATCAGGGTGATGACTCCGGAGCCGTCCTCGTCCTCGTCGGGGATCTGGTCGGAGTCGGCGACGAGCGCGACCCGCTCCAGGAACGCGGAGAGCCCGCCCGGGGCCTCGCCCTCCCCGGTCTCCTGCTCGAACTCCAGGGCCACGGCGGCGAGTTCCTGAAGGTTCTCGATGCGGGTCTCGTCCTGCGGGTCGGTGGACGCCTGCAGCTCGGCGAGGTAGCCGGTGCGTTCGAGCACCGCCTCCAGGACGGTCGCCGGGCCCGCTCCGGACTCGACGATCGTCCGGAGGTCCTCCATGAGCGTGTTGAACCGTTTCACGGCGTTCGTGGAGCGCGCGGCCATGCCGTACGCCTCGTCGACGCGCTTGAGCGCCTGCGGGAAGCTGATCTTCTCCCGCTGGGACAGGGCGTCGATCATCGCCTCGGCGCGGTCGCCGATGCCCCGCTTGGGGACGTTCAGGATCCGGCGCAGTGGGACCGAGTCCTCCGGGTTGGCCAGCACCCGCAGGTAGGCCAGGACGTCCCGGACCTCCTTACGCTCGTAGAAGCGGACGCCGCCGACGACCTTGTAGGGCAGGCCGACGCGGATGAAGATCTCTTCGAAGACACGGGACTGGGCGTTCGTGCGGTAGAAGACGGCGACGTCTCCCGCCTTCGCGTCGCCCGCGTCGGTGAGACGGTCTATCTCGTCGGCGACGAACTGCGCCTCGTCGTGCTCGGTGTCGGCGACATAGCCGGTGATGCGCGCGCCCGCGCCCGCGTTGGTCCACAGGTTCTTGGGGCGGCGGGACTCGTTGCGCTCGATGACGGCGTTGGCGACGGTGAGGATCGTCTGGGTGGAGCGGTAGTTCTGCTCCAGGAGGATCGTCGTCGCGTCCGGGTAGTCCTCCTCGAACTGGAGGATGTTGCGGATGGTCGCACCACGGAAGGCGTAGATCGACTGGTCGGCGTCGCCCACCACGCACAGTTCGGCGGGCTGGAGGTCGTCCTCGGCGGGCGGTACGTCCACCGGGTGCTCGGAGGTGCCGACGAGTTCCCGGACGAGGGCGTACTGGGCGTGGTTGGTGTCCTGGTACTCGTCGACGAGGACGTGCCGGAAGCGGCGCCGGTAGTGCTCGGCGACGTCCGGGAAGGCGCGGAGCAGGTTGACCGTCGTCATGATCAGGTCGTCGAAGTCGAGGGCGTTCGCCTCGCGCAGTCGTGACTGGTACATGGCGTACGCCTGGGCGAGGGTCTTCTCGAAGCCGTCGGTGGCCTGGGCGGCGAAGTCCTCCTCGTCGATCAGCTCGTTCTTCAGGTTCGAGACCTTGGCGCTGAAGGACTTCGGCGGGAAGCGCTTGGGGTCGAGGTCCAGGTCACGGCAGACGAGTGCCATCAGACGCTTGCTGTCGGCGGCGTCGTAGATCGAGAAGGAGGAGGTGAAGCCGAGCTTCTTGGACTCCCGGCGCAGGATCCGCACGCACGCGCTGTGGAACGTCATCACCCACATGGCGTTCGCGCGCGGGCCGACGAGCTGCTCGACGCGCTCCTTCATCTCGCCCGCGGCCTTGTTGGTGAAGGTGATCGCGAGGATCTGGCCCGGATGCACCTTCCGCTCGCCCAGCAGGTGGGCGATGCGGTGGGTGAGCACCCGGGTCTTGCCGGAACCGGCGCCGGCCACGATGAGCAGCGGGGTGCCCTGGTGCACGACCGCGGCGCGCTGGTTGTCGTTCAGCCCGTCCAGGAGCGCGGCCGCGTCCACCACCGGGCGCGGGGCGCCGTCACGGTAGTACGCGTCCCGGTCCGGCGGCACGTCGAACTTCCCGCCGAACAGATCGTCCGGAACCGGTTCCGGTACGTGGTCGTCCTCGGGGGGTGGCGGGTGTTCCTCCTCGTGGGCCCGGGGGGCCTGGAGGTTCGCCAGGAAGCTGTCGTCAAAGAGGCTGCTCATCGCTCTCCGAGTCTAGGGCGCCCCACTGACAGCCCGCCGCCGCCCCGAGAACATCGTCTGATTCGGCGGGCTCGGGAGCCGAAGATCTCGCGGAGTCGACCGGCAGGCCGGCTTACCGTTCGCAAAGGTGCCGTCACGTTCCGCGACCGGGCGGGCCGGGCCGGTGGATCGTCGGCCGAAATGCACGCATACCGCAGCGGATCACTCTGGATTGATCTCGGCGCGCGGCAAGCTGACCCAAGGTCACGAAAATGTATCGGGCATATCGCACATCAACCTTCACAGGGGCCACACCAGTTGGCTACCGTGCCGGGCAGGCCGTACGACCCCCTCCGGCGAACGTCGCCGGGCCGCACGGCCTCCGCCGAGTCCGACGCGCCGCCGTGCGCCCGGAGCCGGGGACCCACCGACCTTGGGGTGAATCGGCCCGCGTCCCTCCGGGGAAGGGCCGTAGGGCAAACCTTCCTAACCACCCGCCCGAACCCGACAGCTAACTCGGTAGGCGGAACGTGGAAGGAGTCGCCTCCCTTGGCGTCGCACCGCAAGTCGCGTCCTTCGGGCACGCGCGTAGCAGGTATACGGACCCCCGCCCTTGCCACGGCCGCCCTCACCTCCGTGGCCCTGCTGTCCCAGACGGCCAACGCCGCCCCGTCGGCCGACGACAAACCGAGCCTCGAAGAGGTCGAGAAGAAGGTCGACGACCTGTACCGGCAGGCCGAGTCGGCGACCGACAAGTACAACGCGGCCGAGGAGAAGACCGCCAAGCAGCGCAAGCGCGTCGACACCCTCCTCGACGACGTCGCCAAGCGCACCCAGAGCCTCAACGAGGCGCGGGAGGAACTCGGTTCCTTCGCCGCCGCCCAGTACCGCAGCGGCGCCTCCACCCCCGACACCGCGACCTTCCTGCTCGCGGACTCCCCGCAGGACTACTTCGACCAGACCCAGTTGATGGGCCGACTGACCAATCGCCAGAAGGGCGCGGTCGACGACTACGTCACCGAGCAGTCCGCGACGATGAAGAAGCGACAGGAGGCCACCGAGAGCCTCCAGACGCTCACCGAGTCGCAGGGCGACCTGAAGACGGCCAAGGCCACTGTCCAGAAGAAGCTCGCCGACGCCCGGACGCTGCTCTCGCAGCTGACCGCCGAGGAGAAGGCACGGCTCGCGGCGATCGAGCAGAAGAAGCAGCAGGAGGCCGCGGCCAAGGCGGCCGAGCTGGCACGGCAGCAGGCTGCTGAGCAGAAGGCCCAGGAGGAGGAGGCTCAGCAGGAGTCGAGCAGCGGCTCGTCGAGCTCGTCGCCCTCCACCGCCCCCTCCACGTCCACCTCGACCGCCACGGACTCCTCGTACGCCACCAAGGCCGAGAAGGCGCTCGCCTTCGCCCGCGCCCAGATCGGCAAGCCGTACGTGTGGGGCGCCACCGGCCCCGAGTCCTATGACTGCTCCGGTCTCACCCAGGCCGCCTGGAAGGCCGCCGGCGTCGACATCCCGCGGGTCACCTACGACCAGGTCAACGCCGGCACCACGGTCTCCCTCTCCTCCGCCCAGCCCGGTGACCTGGTCTTCTTCTACGACGACATCAGCCACGTCGGCATCTACATCGGCAACGGCATGATGATCCACGCCCCGAAGCCGGGCGCGTACGTCCGCGAGGAGTCGATCTTCTATGACGGCGAGTCGTCCATCCACAGCGTGGTACGGCCGGCCTGACGTGACGCTCGGGGGCGGTGCCGGCGGCCTACGCCGCCGGCCGGGCCGAGGTCAGGTCCACAGCACCGCGATGAAGATGTTCGCGGTGGTCAGCACGCCCACCAGGGCGAACAGGCCCTTGTCGACCTTCTCCTCGTCACGCTTCACGTAGACGAGCCCGAGGATCACGATCAGCAGGGCCAGCTTCACGCCGATCTTGATGTTGTTGACGGGCTGGTCGTCGGCCTGGTTGAGGCCGACCAGGATGACGCCGGTGACCAGCATCGTCAGCGCCCCGTGCAGCATCGCCGGGACGAAGCGGGCGGTGCCCTGCCCCATCGCCCTCATCTGGGTGAGGAAGCCGCCGAGCAGCGCGGCGATGCCGACGATGTGCAGGCCGACGAAGAGATGGATGAGTACGTCCATGAGCCCGGAGCCTAATCAGGGACCGGGCGGCACCCGACACCGCCCCGCCCCAAGGGCACCTCTCGAGTCCGCCTCCGGTACTGACCGGATCTTGCATATATGCGCCTCATAGCACTCTGCCGCCCCCATAGGTCCCGATTCGGCACATCGGTCATCGCTCTGCGTGAAGTGGACGGCCCCGACGGCGGATCACGGTCGCATCCGGTCACCCGGCGGTCAGCTGGAAGAACTTCCGTACATCGCGTTACCTCACCGTCACTGTCGGGTTTAGCGTCCTCCACCAGGTGACCGGCTCCCCACCGCCGCCCGGGCCAGGGGCGGCAGTCGGCCACCACCGCCGAGAAAGGTCCGGCGGCGGTCCGCTCCCCCTGTGCGGGACGCCGCCGGACGCGTGACCGCCACCGGGCGGGCCGTACGTCCGCTCCGCCTGGCGTTCGTACGGACAAGGCGGTCGTACGAAAGGACGTGCAGTCCACGTGGCAGCGCACCGCAAGCCCCGGCAACGCTCGGTCAGCGGCACCAAGGCCCGCACGGCGGCGACGATCGCCCTCGCCGGCGCGGCGACCGCGACCGGCTTCGACGGGATCGGACACGCCGAACCGCAGCTCACGCCGGCGCAGGTCAAGGCGAAGGTGGACAAGCTCTACCAGGAGGCGGAGGTCGCCACCGAGAAGTACAACGGCGCGAAGGAGAAGGCGGAGGCGGCCCAGGCACGGCTGGCGGCCCTGCGGGACGAGGCGGCGCGCAGGACGGACAGCCTCAACTCTGCGCGGGACTCGCTGGGTTCGATGGCCGCGGCGCAGTACCGCGACGGCGGCCTGGACCCCGCCCTCCAGCTGGCCCTCTCCGACGACCCCGACCGGTACCTGGACGGCGCCGAGTTCGCCGAACGGGCCGGCAACCGCCAGGCCTCGTCCGTCGCGCGCGTACGCGAACAGCTGCGGGAGATCGAGCAGTTGCGCGGCGCCGCCCACATCGAGCTCGCCTCCCTGAAGTCGCGTCAGACGGAGTTGAAGCGGCACAAGAAGACCATCAACGGCAAGCTGGACGCGGCCCGACGGCTGCTGTTCCAGCTGCCGGCCGAGGAGCGGACCCAGCTCGGGGAGAGCGACCCGACCCGCGCCTCACGGGCATCCACGACACCCCGGGACGGCATGGCGGCTCCCGGTTCCGCCACCTCCCAGGCACCCGGCTCCCGCGCCGCGGCCGCCGTCTCCTACGCCTATACCAAGCTCGGCAGCCCCTACGTCTGGGGCGCGACCGGCCCCGACGCCTTCGACTGCTCGGGCCTCATCCAGGCCGCCTACCGCTCCGCCGGACTCTCCCTGCCCCGCACGACGTACGCCCAGATCGACGCCGGCCAACGCGTCTCCCGCTCCGAACTCCTCCCGGGCGACCTGGTGTTCTTCTACTCCGCCGTCAGCCACGTCGGCATCTACGTCGGCAACGGCCAGATGATCCATGCCCCGAACCCGTCGGCGCCGGTGCGACTGGCGCCGATCAGCGAGATGCCGTTCGCGGGGGCGACTCGGGTGGTGTGAGAGTCCCCGCTCCGGCTGCTCACACCAACGGTCACACCAACCGCCGCGCCGTCGCCCACCGGGTCAGCTCGTGCCGGTTCGACAGCTGAAGTTTGCGCAGCACCGCCGACACATGGGACTCGACCGTCTTCACCGAGATGAACAGCTGCTTGGCGATCTCCTTGTACGCGTACCCCCGCGCGATCAGCCGCAGCACCTCACGCTCGCGCTGGGTGAGGCGGTCGAGGTCCTCGTCGACCGGGGGCGCGTCCGTGGAGGCGAAGGCGTCCAGGACGAAGCCGGCGAGCCTCGGGGAGAAGACCGCGTCACCTTCCTGGACACGGAAGATGGAGTTGATCAGGTCCGTACCCGTGATCGTCTTGGTGACGTAGCCCCTCGCGCCGCCGCGGATCACGCCGATCACGTCCTCCGCCGCGTCCGACACGGACAGGGCGAGGAAACGCACCGGCTGCTCGGCGTCGGACATCAACGGGGCGCAGCGCCGCAGGACTTCTACGCCGCCGCCGCCCGGGAGGTGGACGTCGAGCAGGACCACCTCGGGGCGGGTCGCGGTGATGACGGTGACCGCCTGGTCGACGTCGGCGGCCTCGCCGACGACCTCCACGCCGGTCTGCTCGGTCTGGCCGATCTCGGCCTGGACGCCCGTACGGAACATGCGGTGGTCGTCGACGAGGACCACGCGTACGTGGCGCCCGCCCGTGCCTTCGGCCGTCGTGTCCATGGGCTCCGCGTTCCCCTCGGTCGGGTCGCTCATGACGTCTCCGCCCTCTCCATCTCCAGCTCGACCTCCGTGCCACCGTCCGGCACCGCGCGCAGCCGCGCCGTGCCGCCGTTGCGCTCCATGCGGCCGATGATCGATTCTCTGACGCCCATGCGGTCGGCGGGTATCGAGTCGAGGTCGAAGCCGGGGCCGCGGTCCCGGACGGACACGAAGACCGTCTTTCCCTCGACTTCGGCGAAGACCTGGACTGCGCCGCCCTCGCCACCGTACTTGGCGGCGTTCACCATCGCTTCGCGTGCGGCCTGCATCTGTGGCCCGATTCTCTCGTCGAGGGGGCAGTCGCCGACGACGACCACCTCTATGGGGACGCCGTGCTGGTCCTCGACCTCGGCGGCGTTGCGCCGCACCGCGTCGGCGAGGGTGGTGGGCTCGTCGGCCTCGTCCTTGCCGGTGCCCTCGGGCTTGTAGAGCCAGGTGCGCAGGTCGCGCTCCTGGGCGCGGGCGAGGCGGCGCACCTCGCCCGCGTTCTCCGCGTTGCGCTGGATCAGGGTCAGGGTGTGCAGCACCGAGTCGTGGACGTGGGCCGCGACCTCGGCGCGCTCCTGCGCGCGGATGCGCATCAGACGCTCCTCGGAGAGGTCCTGGGTCATGCGCACGAGGTAGGGGCCGGCCAGGAGCGTTATGCCGACGAGGACGGCGAGGGCCGCCTGCAGGACCGAGCCGAGGTGGGCGGCGGAGCCTTGCAGGACGAACATGCCGGAGACGCCGGCGGTGACCAGCAGGACGCCGGCCACGCCACGCAGCAGGGTGAGCGTGCGCCGGCGACGGCCGGCCTCGACCCAGCGGGCCCGGCGGGCGTTGTCCGCCTGGCGCCAGACGAGGGCGACGCCCGCGCCGACGAGGACGACCGGCCAGAGGTACGCCTTGGCGCCGTTGCCGAGGTTCACGTTGCCGACGAAGACCATGGCCACGACGACCATGAGCAGCAGGGCGACGATCTGGCCCTTGTCCGGCCGGCGCGTGACGAGTCTGCGGCGGCCGTCCGCCGAGGTCTCGGTGGCGACGAGGGACGGGGGTCTTTGACCGCCGACGCCACCGACACCCAGCGGTACGAAGAACCAGAACGCGGCATACAGCAGGGCGCCGAGGCCGTCCGCCATGAACAGGCCGACGAAGACGAGTCGCACCCAGATCACCGGCAGGCCGAGATGCCCGGCGAGCCCCCGCGCCACGCCACCGAGCCAGCGACCGTCGCTGCTGCGGTAGAGCTTGCGCGGAGGCCGCGGTTCGACGAGTGGCGCTGTTGCGGCTTCCGGCATGCCATCGATGTTCACACGGCGCGAGGGCCGGGGCATCAGGGTTGTGCCCCGAGACTCCCCTGATCTTCGGCGGGCGGGTCCGTCGAACGCTTCCCCGGCGCCGGCTCAGGGCAGATATCAGGGTCCGGCCAGGGTCGTTCCGACTGCCGCCGCGGCGGTGCGGCAGTCACCATGGACTCATGACCGATCACGAGCACGCCGCGACGGGTCCGGGACCCGGCTCCGGCCCGCGCCCCCTGCCGGGCGCCGGGCCGCAGGATGCCGTGCCCGCCGCGGATGCCGCGCCCG
>NZ_JBXEJE010000067.1:0-3521 GCF_056820935.1 Streptomyces sp. Q2
GCGTCCGCGGGGACCGCCGAGGCGAGCGCCGACGCCACCGCGGCCAGGGCCGTGCCCGCGGGCGCGGTGACCAGCACGTCGCAGCTCGCGGCGCGGCCCTGGGCGCGGTCGGGCGGGCCCAGCGGGTCTACGACGGTCAGCCGGATCTGCATCGCCGTCAGCGGTCCCTTCTGCGCGGGCACCCGGGACGAGGACGAAGCCGCTCCGCGGTCCCACGCCACGGACTTCCCCCACCACCACGAGCACGTCGGCCAGTACTGGAGGCATCCTCGCACCTGCCACCGACAACACGCCCGCCGCCCATCATCGAATGATCTTGATTGGTCGGCTCTGCCCGCAAAAGTGCCTGACCAGTGCCCGACCCGTGACCACTTGAGATCGCTCACGGGCGGCTGTGGCAACCATCGGGATCGAGTCGAGCGTCTTTCCTTCGAACGTGTACGGGCAGCGGTACGTAAGACGCACAGAAAGACGACACCGCGACGCCCCGGACCACGGCACTACAGTGGGTCGGAACACCCATAGCACGCCGGACACCGGTGTAGCTGCCAGGTAAGCAAGCAGGCAAGCCAGCAACAGGGAGCGCATGACGTGCGGCCGGTAGGCAGCAAGTACTTCCTCGAGGAGCCGCTCGGACGCGGCGCCACGGGGACCGTCTGGCGAGCCCGCCAGCGCGAGACCGCGGGAGCCGAGGCGGCCGTGCAGGGCCAGCCCGGCGAGACCGTCGCGATCAAGGTCCTCAAGGAGGAACTCGCGAGCGATCCCGACATCGTGATGCGGTTCCTGCGGGAGCGCTCCGTCCTGCTCCGCCTGACCCACCCGAACATCGTGCGCGTGCGCGACCTGGTCGTCGAGGGCGATCTGCTCGCCCTGGTCATGGACCTCGTCGAGGGCCCCGACCTGCACCGCTACCTGCGCGAGAACGGCCCCTTCACGCCCGTCGGCGCCGCCCTGCTCACCGCCCAGATCGCCGACGCGCTCGCCGCCAGCCACGCCGACGGCGTCGTCCACCGCGACCTGAAGCCGGCGAACGTCCTGCTCAAGCAGTACGGCGGTCAGATGCACCCGATGCTGACCGACTTCGGCATCGCGCGCCTCGCCGACTCGCCCGGCCTCACCCGCACCCACGAGTTCGTCGGCACGCCCGCGTACATCGCGCCCGAGTCCGCCGAGGGCCGCCCGCAGACCTCCGCCGTCGACATCTACGGCGCCGGCATCCTGATGTACGAACTGGTGACCGGCCGTCCCCCGTTCGGCGGAGGCTCGGCCCTCGAAGTTCTCCACCAGCACCTCAGCGCCGAACCGCGCCGCCCGTCCACGGTCCCCGACCCGCTCTGGACCGTCATCGAGCGCTGCCTGCGCAAGAACCCGGCCGAGCGCCCCAGTGCCGAGAACCTCGCGCGCGCCCTGCGCACCGTCGCCGAAGGCATCGGCGTGCACGCGAACTCCGCGCAGATCGCCGCCGCGGAGGCGGTCGGCGCGCTGCTGGCACCCGACCCGGCCCCGGCGGCCGTCCCGGGCGCGCCCGGCGCCGCCGACCCGACGCAGGTGCTGCAGCACGGCGCGGGCGCCTACGACCCGAACGCCTACGACCCCAACGCCGCGACCAGCGTCATGCCCCACACCGGCGCCCCCGGCGGCCCCGGGGCGCCCCTGGGTGCCGCCGACCCCACCGCCGTCATGCCGCAGCAGCCGCCGGGCGGTCAGCAGGGCCGGCAGCCGGGTCAGCCCGAGGACCCGCACCCCTGGCAGAACCAGTTGCGCGCGGCCCGTGACCGCAACGAGCAGACGCAGGTCCAGTACCTCGACCCCAACGAGGACCCGCTGCGCCGCCGCCCTCAGCGGCAGGTCGCCCGGCCGCAGCAGCCGCCGCAGCGCCCTCAGCAGCAACGGCCCCCGCAGCCCGGTGGCTACGGCAGCCCGCAGCAGCAACAGCCGCAGCAGTACGCCCCGCAGCAGCAGCCCCAGCGCCGTCAGCAGCCGCAGCCGCAGCGATACGCGCCGCCCCCGCAGCAGGAGCCCCAGCGGCCCGCGCGCGAGCCCCGTGAGCCGCGGCAGCGCAGCGCCAACCCGATGAAGATCCCCGGCCTCGGCTGCCTCAAGGGGTGCCTGTTCACGATCGTCATCCTGTTCGTCGCGGGCTGGCTGGTCTGGGAACTGAGCCCGTTGCAGGAGTGGATCGGCACGGGCAAGAGCTACTGGCAGCAGATCGGCGACATGTTCGACACGGTTTCCGGGTGGATCGGCGAGCTGAGCGGGAGCTCTTCCGGCCAGTAGCGACCCCCGAACCGGGGCGACTGCGGGGATTTCCGCGGCGACTGAGGGGATTTGTCGACACCCGGCGGGTGATTTCCGTCTCCGCGGTGAAGGTTGGCTCGTCCGGCGCGTAGCTTTATCGGCAACACGCGTCTGTAGGAGCAGCCTTGGCACGGAAGATCGGCAGCCGGTACACCGCTCACCAGATCCTGGGGCGGGGCAGCGCCGGCACGGTGTGGCTGGGCGAGGGACCCGAGGGTCCCGTCGCCGTCAAGCTGCTGCGCGAGGACCTCGCGTCCGACCAGGAACTCGTCGGACGCTTCGTGCAGGAGCGCACGGCCCTGCTCGGCCTGGAGCACCCCCACGTGGTCTCGGTGCGTGACCTGGTCGTCGACGGCACCGACCTCGCGCTGGTCATGGACCTCGTCCGGGGCACCGACCTGCGCACCCGGCTCGACCGGGAGAAGCGGCTCGCGCCCGAGGCGGCCGTGGCGATCGTCGCGGACGTCGCGGACGGGCTGGCGGCGGCGCACGCGGCCGGGGTCGTCCACCGGGACGTCAAACCGGAGAACGTGCTCCTGGACATGCAGGGCCCGCTGGGCCCCGGCGGATCCCATCCGGCGCTGCTGACCGACTTCGGCGTGGCCAAGCTCATCGACTCCCCGCGCCGGACCCGCGCCACGAAGATCATCGGCACGCCGGACTACCTGGCGCCGGAGATCGTGGAGGGCCTGCCGCCGAGGGCCTCGGTGGACATCTACGCACTGGCCACGGTCCTGTACGAGCTGCTGGCGGGCTTCACGCCGTTCGGCGGGGGGCACCCCGGTGCCGTACTGCGCCGCCACGTCACGGAGACGGTCGTCCCCCTCCCCGGCATCCCGGACGAGCTCTGGCAGCTGATCGTGCAGTGCCTGGCCAAGGCACCGGCCTCCCGGCTGCGGGCCTCCGAGCTGGGCGTACGGCTGCGGGAGCTGCTGCCGATGCTGGCGGGCATGCCGCCGCTGGACGTGGACGAGCCGGACACCGAGTCCGAGGACGAGCAGGGCCAAAGCCCGCCCTCGGACGAGCCGGCGCCCCCCACGCCGGTACGGCGGCGGGGCGCGGTGCCCCTGGTACCGGGCGCCAAGCCGGCCGACTCCAACCGCGACACGCACACGTCGATGCGGGTGCCCGCGCCGGACGAGCTGGCCGGGGGCGCGCGGGGCACCGCCCGTGCGCCTCGGGCCTCGGGCGCCCCCCGACCCGGCTCTGCCCGGCACCGGGCG
>NZ_JBXEJE010000067.1:3770-45261 GCF_056820935.1 Streptomyces sp. Q2
CGCCGCGGCCGGCGTCGGCACCTGGGCGGCCACCTCGGGCGACGACCCCGGCACGCCCCAGGACACGAAGAATTCCTCACCGGCGACACCGTGAACGCCAGGGGCTCCGCCCCTTCAGCCCCACCAGGGGGCTCCGCCCCCTGGACCCCCGGCCCATGCCAACCCACCACCCGTCCCGGTGGGACGAGAAGTCGCCCAAGAGCAGGGTCCGAGGGCGGAGCCGCCAGTCGACGGCCGCACCGGCGCCCCCCGCTTGGCGGAGCCGTTAGGCTGGAGGCGTGGCAGTCGTCGATGTATCCGAAGAGCTCAAGTCCCTCTCCTCGACCATGGAGTCGATCGAGGCCGTTCTGGACCTCGACAAGCTGAGGGCAGACATCGCCGTGCTCGAGGAGCAGGCGGCCGCGCCGTCCCTGTGGGACAACCCGGACGAGGCGCAGAAGGTCACCAGCAAGCTCTCCCACCTCCAGGCCGAGGTCAGGAAGGCGGAGACGCTGCGCGGACGGATCGACGATCTCTCCGTGCTGTTCGAGATGGCCGAGGAGGAGGACGACCCGGACACCAAGGCCGAGGCCGAGTCCGAACTCGTCGCCGTCAAGAAGGCACTGGACGAGATGGAGGTCCGCACGCTGCTCAGCGGTGAGTACGACGCCCGCGAGGCGCTCGTGAACATCCGCGCGGAGGCCGGTGGCGTCGACGCCGCCGACTTCGCCGAGAAGCTCCAGCGGATGTACCTGCGCTGGGCCGAGCAGCACGGCTACAAGACCGAGATCTACGAGACGTCGTACGCCGAGGAGGCCGGCATCAAGTCGACCACCTTCGCCGTGCAGATCCCGTACGCCTACGGCACCCTCTCCGTCGAGCAGGGCACCCACCGGCTCGTGCGCATCTCGCCCTTCGACAACCAGGGGCGGCGCCAGACCTCCTTCGCGGGCGTCGAGATCCTTCCCGTGGTCGAGCAGACCGACCACATCGAGATCGACGAGTCCGAGCTGCGGGTGGACGTGTACCGGTCGTCCGGGCCGGGCGGCCAGGGCGTGAACACCACCGACTCCGCGGTGCGCCTCACCCACCTCCCCACCGGCATCGTCGTCTCCTGTCAGAACGAGCGGTCTCAGATCCAGAACAAGGCGACCGCGATGAACGTGCTCCAGGCCAAGCTCCTCGAGCGGCGCCGCCAGGAGGAGCAGGCCAAGATGAACGCCCTCAAGGGCGACGGCGGCAACTCCTGGGGCAACCAGATGCGTTCGTACGTGCTGCACCCGTACCAGATGGTCAAGGATCTGCGGACCGAGTTCGAGGTCGGAAACCCCGAGGCCGTGTTCAACGGCGAGATCGACGGGTTCCTGGAAGCCGGAATTCGCTGGCGCAAGCAGCAGGAGAAGTAAGTTTGTCGACAAGGCAACTGCCGCCCCTCCGGCGGCAGTTGCCTTTTGCGTGCCCGGTTGTGTTCCCGATGTCTAGGTTTTACATCACACTCACACACTTCAATGTCCGGCATAGATCGCTTAGTTGGACAATGCGCGCGCAATGGCCTTGACGTTGCTTTGAAAAATGGGAAGGGTAAAGCGTGGCATGCGTATCTCTGGGGCGCATGTGAACCGGGGGTCTTGAGTGCAGCTACTTCCCTCGTCGATCACGGCCCCCGAGCGCCGCCCTACTGACGATGAGCTACTGGGGGTAGCAACCAGATGACCAAGAAGACGCGGATCCGGATCGCGCGGATAGCCGCTGGTGCCGTGATCGCGGCCGGTGCCTCGCTGACCGCCGCCGGCGCTGCTTCCGCGCTGGAGATCGGCGTGACCGTGGACGAGAGCGGTGTCGGCGTGAACGTCGACCCCGGCCTCGGCGACGACACGCCTCCGGCCCCGACGGACCCGGGCATCCCGACGGAGCCCAACCCGACGGACCCGGGCATCCCGACCGACCCGGGCATCCCGACCGACCCGGCGCCGACGGCGACGGAGCCCACCGGGCCGACCGAGCCCACCGACGAGCCCACCGAGCCCACCGAGGACCCGACCGACCCGGGCAACGGCAATGGGAACGGAAACGGGAACGGCAACGGAAACGGGAACGGCAACGGCGGGGGCAACAGCAACACCGACCCCGACGGCGGTTCCGGCGACTCCGCCCAGGAGGAGGGCTCCTCGTCCCTCACCGACACCGGCACGGACACCTCGTCCGACACGTCGGCCCAGGGCAGCGGTGAGCAGCTCGCCGAGACCGGTGCCGCGCAGACCACCTTCCTGGTGATCGGCGCCGCCACGATGATCGCCGGCGGTGTCGGCTTCCGCATCCTGCCGCGCCTCATGACCGGCCGGGGCGGCGCGGCCGCCTGACGGTAGCCGTCCAGTCACGGACCGTGCGCACGCCGCACGGTGAAGGGCCCGGAGCGGTCAATCGCTCCGGGCCCTTCGTATGTCCTGGGGCCGCGTCCTACGCGGTCTGGTGCGCCAGCAGCGCGACCGCCGCGATCAGTACCGCCAGCAATGTGATGAGTGCCATGGGGTTCAGGCCCGCGAAAAGGTTGTCCTGCTGCAGCCGCTCGCGGTTCGCGCGGCACACATGGCACCGGCCCTCGCTCACGGGCGCCGCGCAGTTCGCGCACACCAGCCGGTCGTACGTCATGCGCTCGCCCTCCTTGCACCGGTTCCACGTACACAACGCCTGCGGGAAGCCGAACGTTCCCCCTCCACTGTGCCAGGTTCCCCGCGATTCAGCGCGGGGTCCCGTGGGGCCGGGGCAGGCACAAAACGCACATCTGTCACGCAACCCCAACCGGCGCCTGCGCTCGCGCACCGGGTTCGCGTATGGTCACGCTCATCTACCCCCGGCTACCCGTGGTGCATCCGTGATCCGATTCGACAACGTATCCAAGGTCTACCCCAAGCAGACCCGCCCCGCACTCAGGGATGTCTCCCTGGAAGTGGAGAAGGGCGAGTTCGTGTTCCTGGTGGGGTCCTCCGGCTCCGGAAAGTCCACCTTCCTGCGGCTGGTCCTCCGCGAGGAGCGGGCCAGCCACGGTCAGGTGCACGTCCTGGGCAAGGACCTCGCGCGCCTCACCAACTGGAAGGTGCCGCAGATGCGGCGACAGTTGGGGACGGTGTTCCAGGACTTCCGGCTCCTGCCGAACAAGACGGTCGCGGAGAACGTGGCCTTCGCGCAGGAGGTCATCGGCAAGTCGAAGGGCGAGATCCGCAAGTCCGTGCCGCAGGTGCTCGACCTCGTCGGGCTCGGCGGCAAGGAGGACCGGATGCCCGGCGAGCTGTCCGGTGGTGAACAGCAGCGTGTGGCCATCGCGAGAGCCTTCGTCAACCGCCCCAAGCTGCTCATCGCCGACGAGCCCACCGGCAACCTCGACCCGCAGACCTCCGTCGGCATCATGAAGCTGCTCGACCGGATCAACCGGACCGGGACGACCGTGCTGATGGCGACGCACGACCAGAACATCGTGGACCAGATGCGCAAGCGCGTCATCGAGCTGGAGAAGGGCCGCCTCGTCCGCGACCAGGCCCGCGGCGTCTACGGCTACCAGCACTGACCGCTGTCTGACGAACGTCCACGGAAAGGCCTGAAGAACACGCCATGCGCGCCCAGTTCGTTCTGTCGGAGATCGGTGTCGGTCTCCGCCGCAACCTGACGATGACCTTCGCGGTCGTCGTCTCCGTCGCCCTGTCGCTCGCCCTGTTCGGCGGGTCGCTCCTGATGAGCGACCAGGTCAACACCATGAAGGGCTACTGGTACGACAAGGTCAACGTCTCGGTCTTCCTCTGCAACAAGAGTGACGCCGAGTCCGATCCGAACTGCGCCAAGGGCGCGGTCACCGAGGACCAGAAGAAGGCCATCCTCTCCGACCTCGACAAGATGACGTCGGTCGTGCAGAAGGTGACGTACGAGTCGCAGGACCAGGCGTACAAGCACTACAAGGAGCAGTTCGGCGACTCCCCGCTGGCCAGCTCCCTCACGCCGGACCAGATGCAGGAGTCGTACCGCATCAAGCTGAAGGACCCGGAGAAGTACCAGGTCATCGCGACCGCCTTCGACGGCCGTGACGGCGTGCAGTCGGTGCAGGACCAGAAGGGGATCCTCGACAACCTCTTCGGGCTGCTGAACGGCATGAACTGGGCCGCGCGCGCGGTGATGGCCCTCATGCTGGTCGTCGCGCTGATGCTGATCGTCAACACCGTGCGCGTCTCGGCGTTCAGCCGGCGGCGCGAGACCGGCATCATGCGCCTGGTCGGCGCCTCGGGCTTCTACATCCAGGCGCCGTTCATCATGGAGGCCGCGGTCGCCGGACTCATCGGCGGCACGGTCGCGTGCGGCTTCCTGGTGGTCGCCCGGTACTTCCTCATCGACCACGGCCTCGCCCTGTCCGAGAAGCTGAACCTGATCAACTTCATCGGCTGGGACGCCGTACTGACGAAGCTGCCGCTCATCCTCGCGACAAGTCTGCTGATGCCCGCGCTGGCCGCGTTCTTCGCGTTGCGCAAGTACCTGAAGGTGTGACGCATGCCAAGAGGGCCGTACGGTCAAGCGACCGTGCGGCCCTTCGCGTTGTCCTAGACTCACCCGCATGTCAGGCCGAGACCTGTTCTGTCAGCCCCGTCGCATCCGCCGCGGGGCCGCCCTGACATTGGTCTTCACGAGCGTCCTCGTCGCCGGCGCCGCGACCGGCTCCTTTCCCCAAGCCGACGGCCGCGACCGGAAATCCCCCTCCGACCCGACCATCGCGGCCGCCGCGGCGGGCCGCCACGAGGACGTGGAGAAGGCCGCCGAAGAGGCCATGGCCGACGGCAAGTCCCCCATGGAGGCCGCCGAACGCGCGGTCAGCCGCAGCGGGGACCGCTGGGGCGCCGTCTACTCCCAGGGCGAGTACGAGGAGTTCGAGGAGGCCCTCGACGGCCGGTACACCGGCGTCGGCCTGTGGGCCCGCCGCGAGCGGGACGGCCGTATCGAGGTGACCAAGGTGCGGTCCGGGTCGCCCGCGGCCGCCGCCGGCATCCACAAGGGCGACCGGCTGCGCAGCGTCGACGGCAGGAAGGTCGACGGGCGGCCCGTCACCGAGGTCGTCTCGTTACTGCGCGGCGACGCCACGGACGCCGCCGCCGGTACGACCGTCCGCCTGGGCCTGGAGCGCGGCACGCGCGCGTGGAGCGAGACGCTGCGCCGGGCCCGACTGTCCACGGACGACGTGACCGTCCACACACCGGCGGACGGCATCACCGTCATCAAGGTCGCCGCCTTCACCAAGGGTGCCGGCGACAAGGTCCGCACCGCCGTACGGCAGACCCCGGCCGCCGCCGGGATCGTCCTCGACCTGCGGGGCAACTCCGGCGGCCTGGTCACCGAGGCCGTCACCGCCGCCTCCGCCTTCCTCGACGGCGGCCTCGTCGCCACGTACGACGTCGAGGGCGAGCAGCGCGCCCTGCACGCCGACTCCGGTGGCGACACCACCCGGCCCCTGGTCGCACTCGTCGACGGCGGCACCATGAGCGCGGCCGAGCTCCTCACCGGCGCCCTGCAGGACCGCGGCCGCGCGGTCGTCGTGGGGTCCCGCACCTTCGGCAAGGGCTCGGTCCAGATGCCGAGCCGGCTGCCCGACGGCTCCGTCGCCGAGCTGACCGTCGGCCACTACCGCACCCCCTCCGGCCGCGGGGTCGACGGGCACGGCATCACGCCGGACCTGGAGGCGGACCGGCAGGTGCTGGAGCGGGCGGAGACCGTGCTCAGCGGCCTGGGCCGGTAGCGGTCGGCGGCGCTCGGTAATCCGCTTCCCGCGGACCCCGTCCGTAGTGCGAAAATGGACGGCACTATGAGCAAGGGAATGTACGTACCGAAGGAATCCCAGCCCAAGCAGGCCTCAGGGCCCGCGAAGGTCAAGGACGGCAAGCGCAAGATCGTCGCCCAGAACAAGAAGGCGCGGCACGACTACGCGATCATCGACGTCTACGAGGCCGGGCTGGTGCTCAGCGGCACCGAGGTGAAGTCGCTGCGCCAGGGACGCGCCTCGCTGACCGACGGCTTCGTCCAGATCGACGGGAACGAGGCGTGGCTGCACAACGCCCACATCCCCGAGTACAGCCAGGGCACCTGGACCAACCACTCCGTGCGCCGCAAGCGCAAGCTGCTCCTGCACCGCGAGGAGATCGACAAGCTGGAGGCCAAGACCCAGGAGACGGGTCACACGATCGTCCCCCTCGCCCTGTACTTCAAGGACGGTCGGGCGAAGGCCGAGATCGCCCTCGCGCGAGGCAAGAAGGAGTACGACAAGCGTCAGACCCTGCGGGAGAAGCAGGACCGGCGGGAGTCGGACCGCGCGATCGCGGCGGCGAAGCGCAAGCAGCGGGCCCAGTAGGGCGAGCCGCGGGGAATACGGTGGCATCGTCGTGCGTTGGTCACGTACGATGGCACTGCACCCCACAGCGGGTGCGCACCGCTCCGGTCTCCGGAGGGGATTGAAAAAACAACATGGGGATGATCGGTTTCGACAGCGGCTGTCGAAGCAGGGGAAGCGTGTCGAGGAAGCGGCAATGATCTCGTTAACCATATGTCGCAACCAATAATCGCCAATTCCAAGAGCGATTCCCGCGCCTTCGCCCTCGCTGCCTAATAAGCAGTGAGTGAAGGCCCTTACGGGTGTCAGACCGGGGATGTTCCCGACCCGGACCCTGGCATAATTTAGGGAACTAAACCATCGAGCCCGGTCACGGGGTTCGATGGGAAATCAAACAGTGACTGGGCCCGTCGGCGACTTGTTCGCGTGATCGCCGGGGCCGAGAAAATCGCAGCGAACTGCACACGGAGAAGCCCTGATTCTGCACCGTTGGACGCGGGTTCGATTCCCGCCATCTCCACTCGCCCGCGCCTGAGCGGGTACCCCATGTGGGCACAGGCCCCGTCGCTTCCGAGCGGCGGGGCCTGTGCCATGCCCGGACGGCGGCGAGGCCGACGGGTCGTCACATGCATGCCGCGCCCGTTGTGGTGTGCCGCCCCATATCGAGGGGCTGTTCACGCTTCTACGGTCCCTCTCCATGACATCCACCAGGACACACACCAGAGCCGCAGGCCGCCCTCTCCTCCTCGCGACCCTCCTGGTCGCCCTCCTCGCCGCCTTCCTCACCCCGGGGCGGGCCGAGGCCGCCTCCCTCCAGGAGGTGACCGGGTTCGGCGCCAACCCCGGTGCGTTGCGCATGTTCCGGTACGTCCCCGACGGGCTGCCCGCCGGCCGGCCCGTCGTCGTCGCACTGCACGGGTGCACCCAGAACGCCTCCGGCTACGGCACCGGCAGCGGCTGGATCCAGCTCGCCGACCGCTGGGGCTTCTCCGTCGTGCTGCCGCAGCAGCAGACCGCCAACAACGCCTCATCCTGCTTCGACTGGTTCCAGAGCGGGGACATGCAGCGCGGGCAGGGCGAGGCCGCGTCGATCGCGCAGATGGTCGACCGGCAGCTCGCCGACGTCACCGGCGACGCCTCGCGCGTCTACGTCACCGGGCTGTCCGCCGGGGGCGGCATGACGGCCGTGATGACGGCGGCGTACCCGGAGAAGTTCGCCGGCGGCGGGATCGTCGCCGGGCTGCCGTACGGGTGCGCGCAGGCCGCCGGGTCGCCGTACGTCTGCATGTACGTCGGCGCCACCCAGACCCCGCGCCAGTGGGGTGGCCGGGTGCGCGCCGCGCGGCCCGGGTACACCGGGCCCTGGCCCACGCTGATCGCCTTCCAGGGCACGGCCGACTACACCGTGAAGCCCGTCAACATGACGGACCTGGTCGAGCAGTGGACCGAGGTGCACGGGGCCGACCAGACGGCCGACGTGAGTGACACGGTCGCCGGGTACCCGCACCGGGTCTTCCGGGACGCGGCCGGAAAGCCCGTCGTGGAGACCTACAGCGTCACGGGCATGGGGCACGGGCAGCCCGTCGATCCCGGCAGCGGGAGTGAGCAGTGCGGGACCGCCGGGGCGTACGCCCTCGACGTGAACCTGTGTGCCGCGTACCGGCTCGGGCGGGCCTGGGGTCTCGGCTGACCCGCAGGGCCCTCCCGCAGGTCACGCCGAACGCCGTCCCGTGCTCGCCCGCTCCGTCAGCCGCGGCGGCAGCAGCGTGGCCTCCGGTACGTCCGGGTCGCCGCCCAGCTTCCGCATCAGCAGCTCCACCGCCCGCGTGCCCACCTCCTCCGACGGCAGTGCGACCGAGGTGACGGGCACGCGGGCGGACTCGGCGAGCTCGTCGGGACAGATGGCGGTGACGGAGAGGTCGCCGGGGACGCGCAGGCCGAGTTGCTCGAACGCGTCGATCAGCGGTTCCAGCAAGGGCTCGTTGTGGACGACGACACCTGTCAACGCGGGCTGTTCGCGCAGGAGTCGCTCGGCGACCGTACGGGCGGCTCCGGACGCGGCCTCGCAGGGGTGGACGGAGGAGGCGAGCCCGTGCCGGTCGGCGGCGGCCGTGAAGCCCTGGACCACGCGCTGGGCGAACGCGGTCTGCCGGACGTAGACCTCCGGCGGCGAGCCGACCAGGGCCACCACCCGATGTCCCAGCCCGGCCAGGTGCTCCACGCACGCCTCCCCGGCGGCCCTGAAGTCGAGGTCGATGCAGGTCAGGCCCTCCGAGGAGGCGGGGAAGCCGATCATCACCGACGGCCGTTCCAGGGTCCGCAGCAGGGGCAGCCGGGGGTCGTGCAGCTGGACGTCCATGAGGATCAGCGCGTCCACCAACGCCGTGTCGGCGACCCGGTGAAGGCCGTCCTCGCCCTCCTCCTGGGTGAGCAGCAGGACGTCGTGGTCGTAGCGGCGGGCCGTGGTCACGACCGACACCGCGAACCGCATGACCACCGGGACGTGGATGCCGGCCCGCAGCGGCACCACCAGCGCCAGCACGTTCGACTTGCTGCTGGCCAGGGCCCGGGCACCCGCGTGCGGGCGGTAGCCCAGCTCGCGGATCGCCTCCTCCACCCGGCGCTTGGTCTCGTCGGAGATGGGCCGCTTGCCGCTGAGGGCGTAGGAGACCGTGCTGGGGGAGACCCCGGCGTGCCGCGCCACGTCCGTGATCTTCACCATCAGGCCCACTCCACCGTGAGGAACCCGGTCCCGGCCCGCGCCCGTACCTCGCGCTCGCCCACGGCCAGCCCCCAGGGCGCGGCAGGGTCACTGCACGACGCCCGCAGCAGGTCCCCCTCGCGTACGACGGTGAAGGTCACGTCCCCGACCCGTACCGTCACCTGGTCGCCCCGCTCCAGGCCGTACGCCCGCAGGGTGACGCCGTCGGCGTGGTCGTAGTCCGGCCGGTCGGCCACCGCGCCCACCGGGATGACGGCTCCGGGGCGTACGAGCAGCGGCACGCTCGAGAAGCCGTGGTTCTCGCGCACCCAGCGCGGTCCCGTCACCGTCTCGCCGGTCACGAAGTGGGTCCAGGTGCCCTCCGGGACGTAGTACGAGACGTCGCCGTCGTCGCTGAACACCGGCGCGACCAACAGGTCGGAGCCGAGCATGTACTGCCGTTCCAGGTGCGCGCACCCCGGGTCGTCCGGGAACTCCAGGACCATCGCCCGCATCACCGGCACGCCCTCGGTGTGGGCGACGCGCGCGGCCTCGTACAGGTACGGCATGAGCCGTAGCTTCAGCCGGGTGAAGTGCCGCAGCACGTCCACCGACTCCTCGTCGAACAGCCACGGCACCCGGTAGGAGGAGCTGCCGTGCAGGCGGCTGTGGGAGGACAGCAGCCCGAAGGCCACCCAGCGTTTGAAGAGCGCCGGGGTCGGCGTGCCCTCGAAGCCGCCGATGTCGTGGCTCCAGAAGCCGAAGCCGGACAGCCCCAGCGAGAGGCCGCCGCGCAGGGACTCCGCCATCGACTCGTACGTCGCCTCGCAGTCGCCGCCCCAGTGGACCGGGAACTTCTGGCTGCCGGTGGTCGCCGACCGTGCGAAGACGACCGCCTCCTCCTCGCCCCGGTGCTTGCGCAGCACCTCGAAGACCGTGCGGTTGTAGAGGTACGTGTAGTAGTTGTGCATCCGCTCCGGGTCGGAGCCGTCGGACCAGGCCACGTCGAGGGGCACCCGCTCGCCGAAGTCGGTCTTGAAGCAGTCGACTCCCTGGGCGAGCAGCGCCTCCAGCTTGGACGCGTACCACTCGCGGGCCGCCGGGCTGGTGAAGTCGACCAGTGCCATGCCGGGCTGCCACAGGTCCCACTGCCAGACGCTGCCGTCCGGCCGCTTCAGCAGGTGCCCCAGTGCCTTGCCCTCCGCGAACAGCGGGGAGCGCTGGGCGATGTACGGGTTGATCCACGCGGACACCCGCAGGCCCCGCGCGTGCAGCCGCGCCAGCATCCCCTCCGGGTCGGGGAACACCCGCGGGTCCCACTGGAAGTCGCACCAGTTGAACTCGCGCATCCAGAAGCAGTCGAAGTGAAAGACGGACAGCGGCAGTTCGCGCTCGCGCATGCCCTCGATGAAGGAGGTGACGGTCTCCTCGTCGTACGACGTGGTGAACGAGGTCGACAGCCACAGGCCGAAGGACCAGGGCGGCGGGAGGGCCGGGCGGCCGGTGAGGGCGGTGTACTTGCGCAGGATGTCCTTCGGCGTCGGTCCGTAGATGACGTAGTACGTCAACTGCTGGGTCTCGGCGCTGAACTGCACCCGGGAGACGACCTCCGAGCCGACCTCGAAGGCCACCTTGCCCGGGTGGTCGACGAAGACGCCGTAGCCCGCGTCCGTCAGGTAGAAGGGCACGTTCTTGTACGCCTGCTCGGTCGCCGTGCCGCCGTCGGCGTTCCAGATGTCGACGACCTGGCCGTTCTTCACCAGGGGGCCGAAGCGTTCACCGAGGCCGTAGACCGAGGTCCCCACACGGAGGTTGAGCTGCTCGCGCAGGTAGTGCCCCGAGGCGTCCCGCATGATGCCCATGCCCTTGGTGGAGCTGGAGGTGAGGGTGCGGCCGTGGGCGAGGAAGTCGACGTGCCAGGAGCCGGTGCGGGCCACCCGGACCGACAGCGCGCCGGAGGTCAGGGTCGCGTGCTCGTCGTCGTACGCCACCTGCGGGGGGACGTCCTCCCGCCCCACCTCGAACTCCGGTCCGCGTGCCTGCTCGCCGTCGAAGTGGGTGAAGGTGACGCCGATGACGTCCGGCATCGGGGCGTGGGCGCTGATCGTCACGACCGGTCCCTTCAGCAGGTCGCCGCGGTGGCGGATGGGCTGGGTGGGTGCGTGGATCTCCAGCGCGCCGTCCTGCGCGGTGACGTCGAGCACCTCGACCGGATAGGCCGCGGTGACGCCCTCGCGCAGCAGCCAGTAGCCGTCGGTGAACTTCATGTGGGGGGTCCTTACTTCACGGCACCGACGGCGATGCCGCGGGTGAGGGTTCGCTGGAAGACGAGGAAGAAGACGAGGGCCGGCAGGACGCCGAGGAGGGCGGCCGCGTTGGTCATGGTGGCGTCCATCAGGCGCTGGCCCTGGAGGACGCCGAGGGCCACCGACACGGTCTGGTTGTCGTTGGAGATCAGCATGACCAGGGGGAGCAGGAACTCGTTCCAGGTCCAGATGAAGAAGAAGACCAGGAGCACGCCGATGGTGGGACGGCTGACGGGGACGACGATCCGCCACAGCACCTGCCACTTGTTCGCGCCGTCGATGCGGGCGGCCTCGATGATCTCGCGGGGGAACTGGCCGAGGACAGAGGAGAGCAGATACGTGCCGAAGGCCGCCTGGATCACCGTGAACACGATGATCACGCTCAGCCTGGTGTCGTAGAGGCCGGCCTCCTTGCTGAGGTAGTAGATCGGGTAGACCAGCGCCTCCTGCGGCAGCATGTTCGCGAGGACGAAGAAGGCGAGGACCCAGGTGCGGCCCTTGACGCGGCCGACGCCGATCGCGTACGCGTTGAGGACGGACAAGACGACCGCCAGGACCGCCACCGCGCCGCTGATCAGCACCGAGTTGACGAGCTTCTGGCCGAAGTCGACCCGCTGCCAGAAGTCCTTGACGCCGTCGAGGTAGAGGCCCTCGGGAAGGCTGAGGGGGCCGTTCTGGGCGTACTCCGTGGGGGACTTGAACGCGTTGATCGCGACGATGGCGAACGGGACCACCATGAACAGGGCCGCGATGCACAGGGCCACGAGCACCGGGTAACGGCGGAGCGCGGTCGTCATGCGCGGATCCCTTCCTCTTCGTCCTCGGCGCGGGTCTGGAGCTTCAGGCCGATCAGGGACAGCAGCAGGATGATCACGGTCAGCACCGTGGAGATCGCGGCGCCGTAGCCGACCTGCGTCTTCTCGAAGAACGTGGTGAAGGAGAAGTAGGAGGGCACGTTCGTCGCACCACCCGGGCCGCCCTTCGTCAGGACGTACACCGCGCCGAAGACCTTGAGCGCGGCGATCGAGCACCAGGTGAGGACGACGTAGATCTCCGGGCGGATCTGCGGCAGCGTGATGTGCCGGAAGCGGCGCCACCAGCCGGCGCCGTCCAGCTCGGCCGCCTCGTACAGCTGGGGGTCGACGCGCCCGAGGCCCGCCATGAAGACGACCAGCGGGAAGCCGAGCTGGACCCAGACCATCACGCCCATGACGCTGTAGAGGGCGAGGTCCGGGTCGCCGAGCCAGTCCTGCTGCCAGGACGACAGGCCCACGGACGCGAGGAGTTCGTTGAGCGTGCCGTTGTCCGGCGCGAGGATCCAGCTCCAGACGATGCCGGCGACCGCGATCGGCAGCACCTGGGGGAGGTAGAAGCAGGCGCGGAGGACCGCCGTGATCGTGCTGCCGAAGTGCTTGCCGACGTGGTCGAACAGGGCGGCGGCCAGGACCAGGCCGATCGCCGTCGGGGCGGCCGCCATCGCGACGACCATGAACAGGCTGTGCCGGAAGGACGCCCAGAACTCGGAGTCGTCCAGCAGTTCGCGGTAGTTGGCGAGCCCGGTCCAGTCGGGGGAGCCCACGCCTTCCCAGTCGGTGAAGCTGACGTACGTGTTCATCAGGAACGGGACGACGATCACGGCGAGGAAGGCGAGGACCCCGGGGAGCAGGAACAGGGCGTAGGAGTCGCGGGGGCGGCGGCGGGGGTGGCCGGTGCGGTCCTGCTTGCCGGTCACCCGCTCGCCGCGTTCGACGGTGACCGTCATTGCTTCGGCGCGTCTTTGTCGTACGCCTTCTGCAACGCGTCCAGGTAGTCGTCCGGTGTCGCGCTGCCCGTCATCAGCTTCTGCGTCTCGGAGACGAGCACGTCGTAGAAGCCGGCGACCGGCCAGTCGGGGTAGAAGGCGAGGCCGTCGCGCTGGGAGAGGGTGTTGAAGTTGCCGATGAGGGTCTTGGACTCGGGGTCGGTGATGGCGCTCGCGTCCGCCGCGACCGGGACGCCGCCCTTGTTGCCGAGCAGGTTCTGGATCTTCTTCGACATGGTGATGTCGATGAAGTCGTAGGCGAGGTCCTTGTTCTCGGCGCCCTTGGGGACGACCCAGAGGTTGCCGCCGGAGCCGAGGGTGAGGTTCGAGCCGGGCCACAGGAAGGTGCCCCAGTCGAATGTGGCCTCGTCCTGGAAGCGGCCGTACCACCAGCTGCCGGAGAACAGGATCGGCGACTTGCCCTGCAGGAAGGAGACGCCGGTCTGCTCGGCGTTCGCGCCGGTGGACGACTTGCTGAGATAGCCCTTCTTCACCCAGTCGGCGAAGGTCTCGGCGGCGTACGTCCAGGCGGCGTCGTGGAAGTCGACCTTGCCCTTGTACAGCTCGAACGCGTCCACCCAGGCGCGGTCCGCCTTGGACAGCGCCAGTTGGTAGAGGTACTGGTGGGCCGGGTACTCGGCGCCGCCGTTGGCCAGGGGGGTGATGCCGGCGGCGGCGAACTTGTCCAGGGCGGCGGTCAGTTCGTCGAACGTCTTCGGCTCGGGGATCTTGTACTTGGCGAACAGGTCCTTGTTGTAGAACACCATCGTGTACTCGGCGTAGTTGGGCACGCCGTACCACTTGCCGGAGCCCATCACGCCGTTCGTGTCGTACAGGCTGGTGGTACGGACGCCCGCGCCGAGCTTCTTGTCCCAGCCGCGTTTCGTCGCCTCGGCGGTGAGGTCCGTGAGGAGGCCCTGCCGGGAGAGCAGGCCCGCCGTCGCGTTGCCCTTGTTGTACTCCATGAGGTCGGGCGCGTCCGAGGAGTTGAGGACCATCTGCGCGGTCTTCTGCATCTGGGCGAAGCTCTTCTCCTCGTACTCCACCTTCACGCCCGGGTGCTTGGCCTCGAACTCCTTGACCGCCTCCGCCCAGGCCTGGCCCATCGCGCTGTTCGGGGCCTCGTAGTGCCAGAGCCTGAGCGTCTTTCCGTCGGAGGAGCCGCTGTCCGAGCCTCCGCAGGAGGTCAGGAGCAGGGCTCCGCTCAGGGCCGCCGCGGCCAGGGCCGTCACCCGCCTTCGTGCCGTCAACATCCAGTGCCTCCCGGGGAGTCGGCTGGGTATCCGGCGTCACGCTGCGTTCATCGAATCGATTCGATGCGTGACGTCGAAGCGCTTCGACGGGCGAAGGTATGTGGCGACCACGAGAGCGTCAATGGGTTGCGCGGGATCGGCGGAAGCGTTTCGACGGATCGGCCGAGAAGAGCGTGATCATCAGCGCCACCGCCGCAGCCGTGACCGGCACCCCGAACCCCGCCGGGGTCGAGGCGTGTTCCGCCAGCCGGCCGCCGAGGGCGCTGCCGGCGGCGATCCCGCCGAGCAGGCCGGTCACCGCGAGGGTCATGCCCTCGTTGGTACGGCCCTGCGGGGTGCGTTCCTGGACCAGGGTCATGCCGGTGACCATCGTCGGGGCCGTCGCCATCCCGGCGACCAGCAGCGCGCCCGCCAGGGCGAGGAGCGAGCCGGTCAGGGCGGCGGCGAGCAGCGGCAGCGTGAGCAGCACGGTCATGGCGGCGACGCACCACGGGTAGCGGTTCGCCGCGGGCCCGGCCGGCTTCACCGCCCCGTAGAGCAGGCCCGCCGCGCACGACCCGGCCGCCTGGAGGGCCAGCATCGCGCCGGCCGCCGAGCGGTGACCCTGTGCGTCCGCGTAGGCGATGGTGACGACCTCCATCGCCCCGAACACCACACCCATCGCGAGACACACGGACAGCAGCTGGGGCATGCCGGGCGCGCGGAACAGGGCCGTGGCCCTCGTCGGCGCCCGCCGCGTCACCGGCGGCTCCGTGGCGCGCTGTGCGGCGAACAGCAGCATGCCCGTCACCAGCAGCGCCACGCCCGCCAGCGTGCCCGCCTCCGGGAAGAACGACCCGCACAGGAAGGCCGCGAGCACCGGGCCGAGCATGAAGCACAGCTCGTCCACGGCCTGTTCGAAGGAGTTCGCGGTGTGCAGCGCCGCGTTGTCGCCCTGCAGCAGATGGGCCCAGCGGGCGCGGGACATGCCGCCGAGGTTGGGGGTCGTGGCGGTGGCGGCGTAGGAGGCGAAGAGGGTCCAGGCGGGGGCCTCGTACCGTACGCACAGCAGCAGGGAGAGCGAGCCCAGGGCGGCGAGCAGGGTGGCGGGTACGGCGATCCGCGCCTGCCCGTACCGGTCGACGAGCCGCGCGGTCCACGGGGAGACCACCGCGGTCGCCGCGAGGCCGGTCGCGACGACCGCTCCGGCGAGGGCGTACGAGCCCCGCGCACCGGCGATCATGAGGACCGCGCTCACGCCGAACATGCCCATCGGGACGCGGGCCAGCAGGTTCCCGGCGGTGAAGGCGCGGGTGCCGGGGACGGTGAACAGACGGCGGTAGGGGCCGGGGTCCTTGGTGTTACGGGGGCTGAAGTCGACGGCGACGAGGGTGTCGGCGGTGACGGTGAAGAGCGGGGTGTTCCTCGGGGTCGGTTGCGGCATGGGTCCACCGTCGCCCGCGGCCGATCAAGGGGTCCAACACCTACTCCGCACCCATTGACGCACCCCTGTTGTGAATGGGCCGTACCGATTGACGCGGCCCTGTTGGAACGGGCCGTACCGATTGACGCGGCCCTGTGGTGAACGGCCGTACCGATTGACGCGCCAGCGTTGTGAGGAGGCCCGTACCGATTGACGCGCCCGCGTTGTAAGTTCCCGCAATGCCCGCCACCGGCCACCACCTCGACCCCCGTCTCCTCCGCGCCTTCCTCACCGTCGCCGAGGAGCTGCACTTCACACGCGCCGCGGCCCGGCTCTACGTCGCCCAGCAGGCGCTCAGCCGGGACGTACGGCGCCTGGAGCGGGACCTCGGGGCCGAGCTGTTCGTCCGGACCACCCGGCAGGTGACCCTGACGGCCGACGGCGAGCGGCTGGTGCCGTACGCCCGCCGGGCGCTCCAGGCGCAGGACGAGCTGCTCGCCGCGTTCGGGCAGGCCCGGCCCCTGCTCGTGGACCTGAACTCGCCGGGCCTGGCCACCGGCCGCCGGGTCCTGCACCGGGCCCGGGAACTCGCCCCCGAGCTGGAGCTGATGGCCCGCTACGAGAGCGGCCTGACCCATGCCGCGGGCGAGCTGCTCGCGGGGCGGCTGGACGCCTCCTTCGGGCGGTTCGCCGGCCTCGACCCGGCGCTGCGGTCGGGCCTGGACCACCAGCCGGTGCGCTACGAGCCCATGGCGGTCCTCCTGCCCGAGGATCACCCGCTGGCGGCGCTGGAGGCGGTGCCGCTCGACGCGCTCGCCGGGGAGTGCGTGTACGCGGGCGCCGGCAACCCGCGTACGCCGGAGTGGACGGACCTCGCGCGCCGGCTGTTCGCGGGGCGCGGCATCGAGGTCGCGCCGCCCGCGCCGCTCGCGGTGGGGGACGAGGAGTTCCAGCGGATCATGGCGAAGACGCGGAACCCGATCCTCGTTGTGGTGGATTTTCCGGTCATGCCGGTGACTGTTTTGCGCCCCTTGGTCGATCCCGTTCCTTTGTCGCCCGTGTCGCTGGTGTGGCGAAAGGGGCTGGTCCACCCGGGATTCACCGCACTCCGCCGGGCTGTGGTCGAACTCTCTGTCGAGCAGGGATGGCTGCGGCGACCTGCGGGGGGATGGATTCCAGCCACTGACATGCACCTGATGAGCATCAACAATTGACCACCTGGCAAGCACGAAACCTCCTTGTGCGCTACATTCTTGCCCTGAGCACAGTGTGATAAAGGGGGCGCTCGGTCCGGGTGGGGGCTCGGGTCCGACGACGGGTGCTCGGGTCGTACGCGCACCCGGAACTGTCCCGTGGGGGGATGTGCGTGCACGTGAAGAAGTGGCGGGAAGACGCCCAACCGGAATGGCCCGAGGTCACATCGGCCGAAGAGTCATCGGTTGAGGGGGAAGGCGCTCAGGCGTTCCCGGAGACCATCGGAACCGGATTCCCGAGACGAAGTGGAATCCCGGGCGGAGCCGACCGCGCTCCGCTCGGAGTTGAGGCGACCGCGAAACCCGGCAGAGCCAAAAGGCCGCTCGCGGACGCCCTCCTGACCGACGGAGCCGACGCCTCGCCGTCGACGACCGGGACCTGGAGCCGTCCGGAGACTGCCGCTCGGACCACCGCCGTCCGTGATCCGTGGGAGGAGACCGGCGCGTCGGGTTCCGGCCAAGAGCCGGGCGACGGCAGCGAGCCGGCCAACGATCCGCACGAGGTGACGGTCCAACTCGACGGCATCGGGCAGCAGTTGGAGGACCTGCTGGTACGGCAGGCGAAGGGCGGCGAGGCCGGTCCGGCACCGGCCGCCGGCCAGGACGGCTCCGACGGGCCGGTCTTCGTCGACGAGTCGGGCCGCCGCAGCCGCCGGTACCGCCGCATCGGCATCGCCGCCGGCACGGCCTGCGCGGTCTACGCCGTCGTCATCGTCGCCACGCTGCTGTCCGGCAACTCCAACGCGCCCTGGCTGCCCGTGCCGGGCCAGCAGGAGGGCCAGCCGGCCGGCAAGGTCGACACCTCGCCGCTGCCCGCCGAGTCGGCGCCGCCCTCCGGTACGGGCGGCGTCTCGCCGGGTCCCGTTCCGACGGCCGGCAACGGCACGGCCCCGGCCCCGGGCGCCAGTGCCACCGCACCCGGCGCCAGCACCAGCCCCGGCAAGCCCGGCGCCTCCGCCGACGCCTCGCCGAGCCCGAAGGCCACCGTCCCGGGCCCGGGCGCCGGGTCGGCCCAGCCCAACCCGACGCCGACGACGGACGCGCCGGTCACCACCCCGCCGCCCGAGCCGACACCGACGGACCCCGGCCCCACGGCCACCCCGACCGAGACCACGGGCGCCGGCGACACCGGCGGACCCGGCACCGGCACGGTGGCCGACGGACCCAGCGATCCCACCCCGATCGCCACCGAGCCGAGCGACACCGGGCCCGAACCCGTACCCGCACCCTCTCCGTCGGCGCAGGTCGTCTGAGGGGCGGCGCCGGGCGGTCCTCTTCGCGAGGGCCTCCCGGCGCGCCCCGTCTCCCGGTGCACACCCCGCTCGTGTGCGCCTCCTCCTGATGCACCTCCTCGTGATGCACATCCACCGATGGCATCCCCGTCCCCGGAGCACAACCTCTGATGGCAACCCGCACCCGCCGTCCCGGGGCCGCGACCGGAGCCGCCGTCGGCTCCCGGCGTCGCCGCCTGCCCATGCGCCTGCTGCTGCCCGTACTCTTCCTCGCCGCGCTGATGGCGATGCTGATGCTGCGCGGCTACGTGCACAGCGAGATCCTCGCGGACCACCGCATCCAGGCGGAGGCCTCCGCCGACAAGGTGCCCGAGGAGATCGTCGACGGCGGCCCGGTCATCGACACCCGCAGTCGCCGCACCGCCAGCCTCAAGGTGCCCGACCACCACATGGTCCTCACCTTCGACGACGGCCCGGACCCGATCTGGACCCCCAAGGTCCTCGACGTGCTCAAGAAGCACGACGCACACGCCGTCTTCTTCGTCACCGGCACCATGACCTCGCGCTACCCGGAGCTGGTCAGGCGGATCGTCGCCGAGGGCCACGAGGTCGGTCTGCACACGTTCAACCACCCCGACCTCTCCCTCCAGTCGAAGAAGCGCATCGACTGGGAGCTGTCCCAGAACCAGCTCGCGATCACCGGCGCCGCCGGCATCCGCACCTCGCTCTTCCGGCCGCCCTACTCCTCGTACGCCGCGTCCATGGACAACAGGTCCTGGCCGGTGACCGAGTACATCGGCACCCGCGGCTACATCACCGTCGTCACCAGCGTCGACAGCGAGGACTGGCGCAAGCCGGGCGCCGATCGGATCATCCGCAACGTCACGCCCAAGGGCGGCAAGGGCGCGGTCGTCCTGATGCACGACTCCGGCGGCGACCGCCACCAGACGGTCGAGGCGCTGGACCGGTTCCTGCCGCAGATGAAGGCCGCGGGCTACACGTTCGACAACCTCACCGAGGCACTCGACGCCCCCAGCGCGCACACCGAGGCCGTCGGCGTCGAGCTGTGGAAGGGCAAGGCCTGGGTCTTCCTGGTGCAGGCCTCGGACAACATCACGGCCGTCCTGGTGGTGGCCCTCGCCATCATCGGCTTCCTGGTCATCGCCCGCTTCGGCCTGATGATGCTGCTCTCCGTCCTGCACGCCCGCCGCGTGCGCCGCCGCGACTTCCGGTGGGGGCCGCCGATCACCGAACCGGTGTCGGTGCTGGTCCCGGCGTACAACGAGGCCAAGTGCATCGAGAACACCGTCCGCTCCCTGATGGAGAGCGACCACCCCATCGAGGTCATCGTCATCGACGACGGCTCCAGCGACGGCACGGCACGCATCGTGGAGGACCTGAACCTGCCGGGCGTCCGCGTGGTCCGGCAGCTCAACGCGGGCAAGCCCGCCGCCCTCAACCGGGGTGTGGCCAACGCCCGGCACGACCTCGTCGTGATGATGGACGGCGACACCGTCTTCGAACCGTCCACCGTCCGCGAACTGGTGCAGCCCTTCGGCGACCCCCGGGTCGGCGCGGTCGCCGGCAACGCGAAGGTCGGCAACAAGGACACCCTGATCGGCGCCTGGCAGCACATCGAGTACGTGATGGGCTTCAACCTCGACCGCCGTATGTACGACGTCCTGCGGTGCATGCCCACCATCCCGGGCGCGGTCGGAGCCTTCCGCCGCACCGCCCTGGAACGCGTCGGCGGCATGAGCGACGACACGCTCGCCGAGGACACCGACATCACCATGGCCATCCACCGCGACGGCTGGCACGTGGTCTACGCCGAGAACGCCCGCGCCTGGACCGAGGCCCCGGAGTCCGTGCAGCAGCTGTGGTCCCAGCGCTACCGGTGGTCGTACGGCACCATGCAGGCGATCTGGAAGCACCGCCGTGCCGTCTTCGACCGGGGCCCCTCGGGCCGCTTCGGCCGGGTCGGACTGCCGCTCGTGTCCCTGTTCATGGTCCTGGCCCCGCTGCTGGCCCCGCTGATCGACGTGTTCCTCATCTACGGCCTGGTCTTCGGCCCCACCGAGAAGACGATCCTGGCCTGGTTCGGCGTCCTCGCCATCCAGGCGGCCTGCGCGACCTACGCCTTCGTCCTCGACCGCGAGCGACTGACCCCGCTGATCTCGCTGCCGTTGCAGCAGATCCTCTACCGCCAGCTGATGTACGTCGTCCTGCTCCAGTCCTGGATCACCGCCCTCACCGGCGGCCGGCTGCGCTGGCAGAAGCTGCGGCGAAAGGGCGGGGTGTCGGCCCCGCCGAACGTGCCCGCGCAGGGCAGGCAGGTCGCGGAAGGAAGGCCGGTCGGGTGAGCACCGCATCGGGTGAGACGAGCACGGAAATCGGAGACATGAGCATCACGACCACGCAGGACGAGGCACAGCCGGGCCTGCCCGAGCAGCGGACCCGTACCAAGGCCCCCGGCCGGGACCGCTACTTCGACCTCCTGCGCGCCCTCGCGCTCTTCCGGGTCGTCTTCTACCACCTCATGGGCTGGGCCTGGCTCCCGATCCTGTTCCCGTCGATGGGCGTGATGTTCGCGCTCGCCGGCAACCTCATGGCCCGTTCCCTGGGGAGCCGTCCGCCCCTGCAGGTCATCCGCGGCCGGATGCGCCGCCTGCTGCCCCCGCTGTGGCTGCTCGCGGCGATCGGCGTGACGGGCATGCTGGTGCAGGGCTGGGGGCCCGGTGACGAGGGGCACCCCGGCTGGTGGTGGCTCCACCTCACCTACTGGATCGTGCCGCTGAGCGACCCGCCGTACGCCGAGGGACTGTCCGGGGTGCACGGCATCCTGGGCGAGGACTGGGGGGCGGAACTGGCCGGACCCCTCTGGTACATCCGCGCCTACCTGTGGTTCGTGCTGCTGTCCCCGTTCATCCTGAAGGCCCTGCGCGCAGTGCCCCTGGCGACGATCCTCTCGCCGATCGTCCTGGCGGCGGCCTTCGAGTTCGGCTACCTCACACTCCCCGGCGAGCGGTTCCCGTCGGCGCTGACCGACTTCAGCACCTTCGGCGCCTGCTGGATCCTGGGCATGGCCCACCAGGAAGGCATCCTGAGCCGGATCCCCCGCTACATCGTCCCCTCCGTCGCGCCGGCCATCATCTGCGCGGGCCTCTGGTACGCCTTCTCGCACGGCTTCAAGGAGGGCAACGACCTCGACGACATCCCCTTCGCCCAGTCCCTGTACTCCTTCGCCACGGTGTTGCTGCTCCTGCACATCAGCCCGTCCTGGTCCGAGTGGCCGGACAGACTGCGTCGCTGGGCACGGCCGATCACCCTCCTCAACTCCCGCGCGGTGACGATCTACCTCTGGCACAACCTGTGCATCCTCATCGCCGCGACCCTCTGGGACCACCTGTGGAGCATCGACACCCTCTCGACGCACTACTCGGGGCTTCTGGAGAGCCCCTGGCCGGTCCTCGTCTTCGTCTGGCTCCTCGTCGCCGGCTGCGTGCTCGCCTTCGGCTGGGTGGAGGACGTGGCGGCGAAGCGCCGGCCGCAACTGTGGCCGGACGGGGCGCAGCGCGGCCGTAGCGCCAAGCACCGCTGACCGGCTTCCGGCCTGCCCGTGTTCGCTCACATATGAACCGAGTCACATGAGGTTCCGAAACCTCTCATCACCCCTCCACTCTTGGTGAGAGCAAAGTTCCCTTCCGGTCACCCAGTGCCACAGACCGGAAACGCGCCCTCCCTACCGTCGGGACTCAGCCACTCCCTCGAACCACCCGAGCCCCGGTACACCGTGGAGGCGTCATGACAGCCCCGAGCACAGCCCCCGCACCCCCCAGCAGGGGCGGTCGCTGGATCCAGCAGTGGGATCCGGAGGACGAGACCTTCTGGAAGGAGACCGGAGAGAAGGTCGCCAAGCGCAACCTCTTCTTCTCCGTCCTCTCCGAGCACATCGGGTTCTCGATCTGGACCATGTGGTCCGTGCTGGTGCTCTTCATGGGCCCCGAGTACGGGCTCACCCCGGCGGACAAGTTCCTGCTCACCTCGGTGGTGACCCTGGTCGGAGCCGTCGTCCGGGTCCCCTACACCTTCGCCATCGCGATCTTCGGCGGCCGGAACTGGACCATCGTCTCCGCCGCACTCCTGCTCATCCCGACCGTCGCCGCGTTCACGGTGATGGAACCGGGGACCTCGTTCAACACCCTCCTGCTGATCGGCCTGCTGGCGGGTATCGGTGGCGGCAACTTCGCCTCCTCGATGACCAACATCAACGCCTTCTTCCCCCTTCGTAAGAAGGGCTGGGCGCTCGGCCTGAACGCGGGCGGCGGCAACATCGGAGTGCCGGTCATCCAGCTGGTGGCGCTCGCGATCATCGGTGCGAGCGGCGGCCCCCGGGTCCTGCTGGGGATCTACATCCCGCTGATCGTCATCGCCGCAGTCCTCGCCGCGCTCTTCATGGACAACATCGCGTCCGTGAAGAACGACACCGGCGCCGCCAAGGACGCCGTGAGGGACCCGCACACCTGGATCATGTCCTTCCTCTACATCGGCACCTTCGGTTCCTTCATCGGATACAGCTTCGCCTTCGGGCAGGTGCTGACCAACCAGTTCGGCCGGACCCCGCTGGAGGCGGCGTACGTCACCTTCATCGGCCCGCTGCTCGGCTCCCTGATCCGTCCCCTGGGCGGGTGGCTGGCCGACAAGTACGGCGGCGCGAAGATCACGCTGTACAACTACGTCGGCATGGGCGTGGCGACCGCTGTCCTCATCGCCGCCAGCATGGAGAAGTCGCTGGCCCTGTTCACCGTCGCGTTCGTGGTGCTGTTCGTCCTCACCGGCCTCGGCAACGGCTCGACGTTCAAGATGATCCCCGGCATCTTCCAGGCGAAGGCGCTGGCCAAGGGACTCGAGGGTGAAGCGGCCGCCGCCTACGGGCGTCGTCTCTCCGGTGCCTCCATGGGCCTGATCGGCGCGGTCGGCGCACTCGGCGGCGTCGGCATCAACCTCGCCTTCCGGCAGTCCTTCCTCTCCTACGGCTCCGGCACCGGCGCCTTCGTCGCCTTCCTGGCCTTCTACGCCGCCTGCTTCGCGGTCACCTGGGCCGTATACCTTCGCCGCTCGGCGGCCCGCACACAGGCCGCGACGGCCACCTCGGAGGCCAAGCCCGAGCTCAGCTACGCGAAGGTGTGACGTAACACCAGCGACATGAACCCGAACCGAGCCTGTCACGAGCCGTTGACAGGCTCGGTCGGCATGCGGGTGCCATCACCTGGTGGTAGATGCAACGAACTCGAGTGCGGGAACGAGAGTTATGTACGAGGTACAGCAGCGACCTGACCATGGACCCCTCGCCGGGTTCACCGTGGGAGTGACGGCCGCGCGCCGGGCCGACGAGCTGGGCGCGCTTCTGCAGCGGCGCGGAGCCGCCGTTCTGCACGCCCCTGCCCTGCGGATCGTGCCGCTCGCGGACGACAGCGAACTGCTGGCGGCGACCAAGGAGATCATCGACCAGAGCCCGGACATCGTGATCGCCACGACCGCGATCGGCTTCCGGGGCTGGATCGAGGCCGCCGACGGCTGGGGCCTCGGTGAGACCCTGCTCGACGGGCTGGGCGGGGTGGAGATCCTCGCGCGCGGCCCGAAGGTCAAGGGCGCGATCCGTGCGGCCGGCCTCACGGAGGAATGGTCGCCGTCGTCCGAGTCCATGGCCGAGGTGCTCGACCGGCTCCTGGAGGAGGGCGTCGAGGGCCGCCGTATCGCCATTCAGCTGCACGGCGAACCCCTGCCCGGGTTCGTGGAGTCGCTGCGGGCCGGGGGAGCCGAGGTCCTGGGCATCCCCGTCTACCGGTGGATGCCGCCGGAGGACATCGCGCCGGTGGACCGTCTGCTGGACGCGGCGGTCTCGCGCGGCCTGGACGCGCTCACCTTCACCAGCGCCCCGGCCGCCGCCTCCCTGCTGTCCCGCGCCGAGGACCGCCGCCTGCTGCCCGAACTGCTCGCCGCCCTCAACCACGACGTCCTTCCCGCCTGCGTCGGCCCGGTCACCGCGCTGCCGCTGCAGGCCCAGGGCATCGACACGGTCCAGCCGGAGCGCTTCCGGCTCGGCCCCCTCGTCCAGCTCCTGTGCCAGGAACTGCCCGGCCGGGCGCGCTCCCTGCCGATCGCCGGGCACCGGGTGGAGATCCGCGGCCACGCGGTCCTGGTCGACGGCGACCTCAAGCCCGTACCGCCGGCCGGCATGTCCCTGATGCGGGCCCTGTCCCGCCGCCCGGGCTGGGTGGTGGCCCGCTCGGAGCTGCTGCGGGCGCTGCCGGGTGCCGGACGTGACGAGCACGCGGTGGAGACCGCCATGGCCCGGCTGCGTACGGCTCTGGGGGCGCCGAAGCTGATCCAGACCGTGGTGAAGCGCGGCTACCGGCTGGCACTGGACCCGGCGGCGGACACGAAGTACGCCGACGCGTGACCCGGCGCGCGCGGGGTGATCGCCCCGCGCGCTGTCACGGAGGCACGCCCCTCACCGCTTACCGCCGGTACGAGGGGTTCCGGCCGCACGAGCGGGCAGGCACTGTAAGAGGGAACGGTTCCTCACCGGTGTGACTGCTAGGCGGTGACAGGCACATGGCACTGGGTACGGCCACGGCCGCGTACGAGCTGCGGTTCGATGCCGGGCGGATCTGTCTGGATCTCCTCGCGACCACCCACCCCGGCGAACGCCTCGGCTCCGTAGGGGTGCTGCGCGCCTGGATCGCCGGGTCGGGACTCGTCCCGGCGGGCACCGACCTGGCGCACGCCGACGCGTCCTGGCTCGTCGTCTTCCGCGAACTGCGCGACCGTATAGGGCAGTTGGTGCCCGGAGGGCTCGCCCCCGAGGGACGTCCGTACGAGCTCGCGCTCACCCACGTCAACGAGATCGCCCGCGCGGCTCCTCCCGCCCCGCGTGCCGTGACCTGCGAAGACGGCACCCTCGTCCGGGAGTTGGACGGGCCTCCGGAGTGCGCGGCGCTGCTCGGCGCGGTCGCGCGGGACGTCGTGGAACTGCTCACGGATCCGGTCGCGCGGGCGGGGCTGCGGCAGTGCGAAGGGGACAACTGCCCGATCGTCTATCTCGACACATCGCGGGGGCGCAGGAGGCGTTGGTGCTCCAGTGAGGTGTGCGGGAACCGCGAAAGGGTGGCCCGGCACCGGCGTCGGGCGGCACTTCCGCGCACCTGAGTGCCCGTTATGTTGCTTCTGTGGAGCGACTGTTGAAGTGATTTCGATTACATGCCGTTTACCTTCGGCGGCCCGAGGGCAGCAAACGTGATCTTGCCAATGTGGCGGAAATGTAAAGATCGCGCGGTGGGTATGTGCGCCCATGTCCGGCCTCGTCACGTCACTCACAAGAAAACTGTCGTCCCTCTTTGAACATCCAACTCTCCGCGTCCGTACCCGTGGACGAGCGACCGACTGGGGGAACCCCCGGACATCGGAGGTGGGCGTGCGCAAGGATTCTGTCGTGGCCAATGAACGTGGATCGAGGGCCCGACATCGCATGTCCCAGCCCTCGGAACCTGATGAGGAGCTCATGCGTGCGCTCTACAGAGAACACGCCGGACCCCTGCTCGCCTATGTGCTCCGCCTTGTCGCGGGAGACCGGCAACGTGCCGAGGACGTCGTGCAGGAGACGCTCATCCGTGCCTGGAAGAACGCCGGCCAGCTCAATCGAGCGACCGGATCGGTACGCCCCTGGCTGGTGACGGTCGCCCGGCGCATCGTCATCGACGGCCACCGCAGCCGGCAGGCCCGGCCGCAGGAGGTCGATCCGTCGCCGCTGGAGGTCATCCCCGCGGAGGACGAGATCGACAAGGCGCTGTGGCTGATGACGTTGTCCGACGCGCTCGACGACCTGACCCCGGCTCACCGGGAGGTGCTCGTCGAGACGTACTTCAAGGGGCGTACCGTCAACGAGGCGGCCGAGACCCTTGGCATACCCAGTGGCACCGTGCGCTCGAGAGTTTTCTACGCACTGCGGTCGATGAAGCTGGCACTGGAGGAGCGGGGGGTGACGGCGTGATGAGTGTGTACGGGGGAAACCAGGGATTCGGTACGGGTGGTGCGGGTATGTCTGGCCCCATGATGGGATCTCCGGGTCCGAACGAGCACGAGACCGTCGGCGCCTACGCCCTCGGCATCCTCGACGACGCCGAAGCAACCGCTTTCGAGGCCCATCTCGCCACCTGCGAATGGTGCGCCCAGCAGCTCGACGAGCTCGCCGGCATGGAGCCGATGCTGGCCGCCCTCGCGGACCTGCCGGGCTCCGGCACGCCGGCCATCGGCGAGTCACTGTCCGCCAAGCCCAGCCCACGAGTGGTGAACAGGCTCGTCGACGAGGTCGCCGAGCGCCGCGCCCGGAAGCGCCGCCGCGGTTTCTACATGGTGGCGGCCGCGGCCGCGCTGATCATCGGCGGCCCGATCGTCGCGATGGGGGCGACCGGCGACGACTCGAGCGGTGGCGGCGTCAAGGACGGCGTGACCCTCTCGGCGACCCCGGCCAAGGACCTGTTCGACACCATCGACGACAAGGTCACGGCGACGGACCCGTCGACCGGCGTGAGCGCCACCGTGGCCCTGGCGAAGAAGGACTGGGGCACCGAGTCGGTCCTGGAGCTCAAGGGCGTCAAGGGCCCCCTGAAGTGCTCCCTGATCTTCATCGGCGAGAACGGCGAGCGGGTGACGGCGGCCAACTGGTCCGTCCCGGCCTGGGGGTACGGCCTTCCGGACGGCAAGACCGAAAAGGCCAAGAACCCGCTCTACGTCGTCGGCGGCGCGTCCTTCACCCCGGACCAGATGAAGGGCTTCGAGGTCATGACCCTCGACGGCGACGTGATCGCCAAGGGCAACGTGTGATCGACTGGGCGCGCACATAGCTTCTCGGGGCCCCCTTCGCGTACGGTTGACGGCTGCCCAGCACGTCAGAAGGGGGCCCGGTGGCCGCTCAGGCTCAGCAGGACTTCGCGGTCGACTCGGTTCAGGATTCCGCGCACGATTCCGTGCGTGACCGAGAGATCAGCGTCGAACAGGAACACCTCGACCGGGTGTACCAGCGCCTCGAGGAGAAGATCCACGAGGCCGAGTTCCTCATGAACGACGCGGCCAAGCGCGGCCAGGTCGGTACCCCCGGCGCGCTCGCCGAGCGCGACGCCCAGGTCTTCCGGGCAGGCATCCACCTGAACCGGTTGAACAACGAGTTCGAGGACTTCCTCTTCGGCCGGATCGACCTGCTCCTCGGCAAGGACGGCAAGAAGGGGCCCGACGGCGCCTACACCGCCGTGGAACCGGCGGAGGGCGTGGTGGGCCCGGACAACACCGCCGACATCGCCGAGACCCTGCACATCGGCCGCATCGGCGTCCTCGACCAGGACTACGCCCCGCTCGTCATCGACTGGCGGGCCCCCGCCGCCGCCCCGTTCTACCGCTCCACCCCGGTCGACCCGGGGCGCGTCGTCCGTCGCCGCGTCATCCGCTCCAAGGGGCGCAGGGTGCTCGGGGTCGAGGACGACCTGATGCGCCCCGAGCTGAAGGCATCCCTCGGCGGCCGGGAACTGGCCGTGATCGGCGACGGCGCCCTGATGGCCGCGCTCGGACAGGCCCGTACCCACACCATGCGGGACATCGTGGCGTCCATCCAGGCCGAGCAGGACATGGTGATCCGCGCCCCCGCCGCCTCCGTGACGTACGTCGAGGGCGGCCCGGGCACCGGCAAGACGGCCGTCGCCCTGCACCGGGCGGCCTACCTGCTGTACCAGGACCGGCGGCGGTACGCGGGCGGCATCCTCATCGTCTCCCCGACCCCGCTGCTCGTGGCCTACACCGAAGGCGTCCTCCCCTCCCTCGGCGAGGAGGGCCAGGTCGCCATCCGGGCGATCGGCTCGCTCGTCGACGGGGCCGAGGCCACGCTGTACGACTCGCCGGCGGTGGCGCGGGCGAAGGGCTCCTACCGCATGCTCAAGGTCCTGCGGAAGGCGGCACGGGGCGCGCTGGAGGCCGGCTCCGGCGCCGCCGCGCGCACCGGTGCCCGAGCCGGACAGCTCACCCTCGACGACACGGACCCGCAGCCGCAGGCTCCCGCCGGCCCGCCCACCCGGCTCCGCGTGGTCGCCTTCGGGCGCCGCCTGGAGCTGGAGGCCGCCGACCTGGAGCGCGTCCGCAACAACGCGCTCAGCGGCACCGCCCCCGTGAACATGCTGCGCCCCAGGGCCCGCAAGCTGCTCCTGGACGCCCTGTGGTCGCGCTCCGGCGCGGCCGGCCGGCACACCGACCCGGAGCTGGCCGCCGAGCTGCGCTCCGGCTTCGACGAGGACGTCAGCTCCGAGGACAGCTTCATCGAGTTCCTCGACGCCTGGTGGCCGGAGCTGACCCCCAAGGCCGTGCTCGACGCCATGACCGACGAGCGGCGCCTGGGCCGCTGGGCCCGGCGGATCCTCAACCCCGGCGAGGTGCGCAGGGTCGCCCGCTCCCTCAGACGCGACGGCCTCTCCGTCCACGACATCGCGATGCTCGACGAACTCCAGTCCATCCTCGGCACCCCGGCCCGCCCCCGCCGCCGGCGCGAGGCCGACCCGCTCGACCAGCTCACCGGCCTGGAGGAGCTGATGCCGGTCCGCGAGGAGACACAGCGCGAGCGGGCCGAGCGGCTCGCCCAGGAGCGCGTCGAGTACGCCCACGTCATCGTCGACGAGGCCCAGGACCTCACGCCGATGCAGTGGCGCATGGTCGGCCGCCGGGGCCGGCACGCCACCTGGACGGTCGTCGGCGACCCGGCCCAGTCCTCCTGGTCCGACCCCGACGAGGCGGCCCAGGCTCGTGACGAGGCCCTCGGCAGCCGCCCGCGCCGCCGCTTCCAGCTGACCGTGAACTACCGCAACCCGGCCGAGATCGCCGAGCTGGCCGCGAAGGTGCTGGCGCTGGCGATGCCGGGTGCCGAGTCCCCGTCGGCGGTGCGCTCCACCGGCGTACAGCCGCGGTTCGCCGTCGTACGCGAATCCCTCGGCCAGGCCGCCCGGGCCGAGGCCGCCCGGCTCCTGGACCTCGTCGACGGCACCATCGGCGTCGTGGTGGCCATGAACCGCCGCGAGGAGGCCCGGCGCTGGCTCGCCGGGCTCGGCGACCGCGTCGTGGCGCTCGGCAGCCTGGAGGCCAAGGGCCTGGAGTACGACGCCACGGTCGTCGTCTCCCCGGCGGAGATCGCGGACGAGTCACCGGCCGGTCTGCGGGTGCTGTACGTGGCGCTGACCCGGGCGACGCAGCAGCTCACGGTGGTGTCGGCGGAGCGGGACGCGCCGGACGCCGACGGGGTTCCGGACCTGCTCAGAGATTGATCCGGAGGAAGTCCCGGTACGGGAATGGCCTTCCGGGATCCTTTTGTTAGCCTGGGTGTGGCACCGGCCCGATCCAAGCCCCCGGGCCCAACCTTCGTCGCTACGAGCGACCACTTGCCGCGAGGCGAGCATGGCGGGTCGGTGCCACTGAACGTCGAAGAGGTCCACGTCGATTGTGACGTGGACCTCTTTCGCTGCCCGTTCGCTGCCCTTCCGCTGCGAACACAACGATCGCAATCCCACCCGGCTACCGCCTACTCGGCGGTAGGTGCGACGATCGGACGGATCCAGCGGCACAGGTGAAAGCAGAGGAAGTCGGCCATGGCAACGGCGCCCAGCGTCTCCTACTCGATGACGGTCCGGCTGGAGGTGCCCGCGAGCGGAACCGCGGTCTCCCTGCTCACCGGAGCCGTCGAGTCCCACGGAGGCTCGGTCACCGGCCTCGACGTCACTGCCTCCGGGCACGAGAAGCTCCGGATCGACGTCACCATCGCGGCCACCTCCACCGCGCACGCCGAGGAGATCGTCGAGCAGCTGCGCGGCATCGAGGGCGTGACACTCGGCAAGGTCTCCGACCGTACGTTCCTCATGCACCTCGGCGGCAAGATCGAGATGCAGTCCAAGCATCCGATCCGCAACCGTGACGACCTCTCGATGATCTACACGCCGGGTGTCGCCCGCGTCTGCATGGCCATCGCCGAGAACCCCGAGGACGCCCGCCGCCTCACCATCAAGCGCAACACCGTTGCGGTCGTGACGGACGGCTCGGCGGTCCTGGGCCTCGGCAACATCGGCCCGATGGCCGCCATGCCGGTCATGGAGGGCAAGGCGGCCCTCTTCAAGCGCTTCGCCGACATCGACGCCTGGCCGCTGTGCCTGGACACCCAGGACACCGACGAGATCGTCGCGATCGTCAAGGCGATCGCCCCGGGCTTCGCCGGCATCAACCTCGAGGACATCTCGGCGCCGCGCTGCTTCGAGATCGAGGCCCGGCTGCGTGAGGCCCTCGACATCCCCGTCTTCCACGACGACCAGCACGGCACGGCGATCGTGGTGCTGGCGGCCCTGACGAACGCACTGCGCGTGACCAGCAAGGCCATCGAGAACATCCGGGTCGTCATGTCCGGCGCCGGCGCGGCCGGTACGGCCATCCTCAAGCTGCTGATCGCCGCGGGCCTCAAGAACGCCGTCGTCGCCGACATCCACGGCGTGGTGCACGCGGGCCGCGAGGACCTCGTCGACGCCGCCCCGGACTCGGCGTTGCGCTGGATCGCCGACAACACCAACCCCGAGGGCCTGACGGGCACGCTGAAGGAAGCCGTGCGCGGCGCGGACGTCTTCATCGGGGTGTCGGCGCCCAACGTGCTCGACGGCACCGACGTGGCCGCCATGGCCGAGGGTGCGATCGTGTTCGCGCTGGCGAACCCCGACCCCGAGGTCGACCCGGCCATCGCCCGCCAGACGGCCGCCGTCGTCGCCACCGGCCGCTCCGACTTCCCGAACCAGATCAACAACGTGCTGGTCTTCCCGGGTGTCTTCCGCGGTCTGCTCGACGCCCAGTCCCGCACGGTGAACACCGACATGATGATCGCGGCGGCGAAGGCCCTCGCGGACGTGGTGACCGAGGACGAGCTGAACCCGAACTACATCGTCCCGAGCGTCTTCAACGACAAGGTCGCGGGCGCGGTCGCCGGGGCGGTGCGCGAGGCCGCGAAGGCGGCGGCCACGGCTTCGTAGCCGCCCGGGAGCTCGCGCGGGCGGGGGGCGGCTGTGAGGATTGCCACGGCAGGCCTGACACCGGCGCGTCGTGGAACCCGGCCCTCCTGGCCGACGTTTATCGTGTCGGCCAGGCTAGCCCTCTTTTCGTGTGACTCCCAAGGGTGTTCTCACGACTCCTAGGGGTGCCGGATTGGCTTTCCCGCCGCAGGTAGGGGCAGGATGCGTCTCTGGGCGCGAGGGTCCGGCGACGGACCCGGGTCCTGGGACTGTCCGAGGGCCCTGGCAGCATCGACTTCGCTGTGCCCAATATGCGGCTCCGCCGCGTGGCACGCCTCAACAGCAAGAAGAACACGGGAGTAACAACATGAACCGCAGTGAGCTGGTGGCCGCGCTGGCCGACCGCGCCGAGGTCACCCGCAAGGACGCCGACGCCGTTCTGGCCGCGTTCGCCGAGACCGTCGGCGAGATCGTCGCCAAGGGCGACGAGAAGGTCACCATCCCCGGCTTCCTGACCTTCGAGCGCACCCACCGTGCCGCTCGCACCGCGCGCAACCCGCAGACCGGCGACCCGATCCAGATCCCGGCCGGCTACAGCGTGAAGGTCTCCGCTGGCAGCAAGCTCAAGGAAGCCGCCAAGGGCAAGTAAGCCTTCGCGTACGCGACGGAACCTGCGTACGAGGCTCAGTAACGCGAATGGGGCGGCCACCTGGTGAGGGTGGCCGCCCCATCGTCGTACCAGCGCGTGTGCGGGCGGGATGAGCGCCGGTCAGCCGAGCGCCTTGCCCGGCAGCCCGCGGACCCCCGGCCGAGGCCGCGGTTGCCCCGGGCCGGAGTGGTGAGGGTGCGGTGTGGTCAGCCGAGCGCCTTGCCCGGCAGTTCCACCTTCGCTCCCAGCGCCACGAGCTTCTCCATGANCAGCCCGCGGACCCCCGGCCGAGGCCGCGGTTGCCCCGGGCCGGAGTGGTGAGGGTGCGGTGTGGTCAGCCGAGCGCCTTGCCCGGCAGTTCCACCTTCGCTCCCAGCGCCACGAGCTTCTCCATGAAGTTCTCGTAGCCCCGGTTGATCAGGTCGATGCCGTGGACGCGGGACGTGCCCTGGGCGGCCAGGGCGGCGATGAGGTAGGAGAAGCCGCCGCGGAGGTCGGGGATGACCAGGTCGGCGCCCTGGAGCCTGGTGGGGCCGGAGACGACCGCCGAGTGGAGGAAGTTGCGCTGGCCGAAGCGGCAGTTGGAGCCGCCCAGGCACTCGCGGTAGAGCTGGATGTGCGCGCCCATCTGGTTCAGCGCGGAGGTGAAGCCGAGGCGGGACTCGTAGACCGTCTCGTGGATGATGGACAGGCCCGTGGCCTGCGTCAGGGCCACCACCAGCGGCTGCTGCCAGTCCGTCTGGAATCCGGGGTGCACGTCCGTTTCGAGGGCGATGGACTTCAACTGGCCGCCCGGGTGCCAGAAGCGGATGCCCTCGTCGTCGATCTGGAAGGCGCCGCCCACCTTCCGGTAGGTGTTCAGGAACGTCATCATCGAGCGCTGCTGGGCGCCGTGGACGTAGATGTTGCCCTCGGTCGCGAGCGCCGCGGACGCCCACGAGGCGGCCTCCAGGCGGTCCGGGAGGGCGCGGTGGTTGTAGCCGCCGAGCTGGTCCACACCGGTGACGCGGATGGTGCGGTCGGTGTCCATCGCGATGATGGCGCCCATTTTCTGCAGGACGCAGATGAGGTCCTCGATCTCCGGCTCCACGGCCGCGTTCGAGAGCTCGGTGACGCCCTCGGCGAGGACCGCGGTGAGCAGTACCTGCTCGGTCGCGCCGACGGACGGGTACGGCAGCGTGATCTTCGTGCCCCGAAGCCGTCGCGGCGCCTCCAGGAACTGCCCGTCCGCCCGCTTCTCGATCGTCGCGCCGAACTGCCGCAGGACCTCGAAGTGGAAGTCGATGGGCCGGCCGCCGATGTCGCAGCCGCCGAGGCCGGGGATGAAGGCGTGCCCCAGGCGGTGCAGCAGCGGACCGCACAGGAGGATCGGGATACGGCTCGAACCCGCGTGGGCATCGATGTCGGCGACGTTCGCGCTCTCCACGTGGGTCGGGTCCATCACCAACTCGCCCGGTTCCTCACCCGGACGGACCGTCACGCCGTGCAGTTGCAGCAGGCCGCGTACGACGCGCACGTCACGGATGTCCGGAACGTTGCGCAGTCGACTCGGCTCGCTGCCCAACAGGGCGGCGACCATGGCCTTCGGTACGAGGTTCTTCGCACCACGGACACGGATCTCGCCCTCCAGCGGGGTTCCGCCGTGGACAAGCAGTACGTCGTCATTGCCGTTGACGGTCATGTATCTCGCGTTCCGATGAGTGGGGCAGGGACCAGAAGGGAAAGGGTAATCGCCGCCTACCCCCCTTCTGTAAGCCCAAGGACCGCCCAGGTCCGTCATAGCTGTGTCACAACACGAACGGTTCCCCGTCGGCCACATGGGGTCACCGGCGCAGGCGTGCGCGTGGGGCGCACCGTTGCGCCCTGAGCTGCATTCACTGTCGTAGGCGCATTGGCTCCCCGCTCGGGGGGAAGATGCGGGATCATGTCTGGCATGACCGAGGTGTCCTCGCTCACAGGGCGGCTGCTCGTGGCAACGCCCGCCCTGGCGGACCCGAACTTCGACCGTGCGGTGGTGCTTCTCCTCGACCACGACGAGGAGGGCTCCCTCGGTGTCGTCCTCAACCGTCCGACCCCGGTGGACGTGGGCGACATCCTGGAGGGGTGGGCGGACCTCGCGGGTGAACCCGGTGTCGTCTTCCAGGGCGGCCCGGTCTCCCTGGACTCGGCTCTCGGGATCGCCGTCATCCCGGGCGGCGCGACCCTGAACGGGACCCCGCTGGGCTGGCGCCGGGTGCACGGCGCGATCGGCCTGGTCGACCTGGAGGCCCCGCCTGAGCTGCTCGCCTCGGCCCTGGGCAGCCTGCGGATCTTCGCCGGTTACGCCGGATGGGGGCCGGGTCAGCTGGAGGACGAGCTGGGGGAGGGCGCCTGGTACGTCGTCGAGTCGGAACCCGGAGACGTGTCCTCGCCGTCCCCGGAAAGACTCTGGCGCGAGGTCCTGCGCCGCCAGCGCAACGAGCTCGCGATGGTGGCCACCTATCCGGACGACCCTTCGCTCAACTGATGGGTGTGAGCTTCAGTACCCTTGGCTGTTATGAGCACTCTTGAGCCTGAGACCCAGCCGCAGCGCGGGACTGGTACGGGGACCCTCGTAGAGCCGACGCCGCAGGTGTCCCACGGCGACGGTGACCACGAGCGCTTCGCCCACTACGTCCAGAAGGACAAGATCATGGCGAGCGCCCTCGACGGCACTCCCGTCGTGGCGCTGTGCGGCAAGGTCTGGGTACCGGGCCGCGACCCGAAGAAGTACCCGGTGTGCCCCATGTGCAAGGAGATCTACGAGTCCATGGGCGCCGGCGGCGACGACAAGGGCAAGGGCGGCGGCGACAAGTAGGAGTCCGGTCCTTCCCGTCTGAGGTTCACGAGGCCCTCGGGGCGCGTTTCGCGCGCCTTGAGGGCCTTTGGCGTCTTTTGGCGTTGCAAGGGGTGCGTCGCCTGGTCACAGAGTGGTTGAGACCTCTTGTCGGCGTGTTCATGTAGTACCTAGCCTCCGTGGTGTTGTGCAGAGCGAAACCGTCATTGCATATGCTGCAACGCTCGGAGGATTACTCCATGAAGCTCGCCCCCCGACTCCCCGCTCTCCTCCTCGCCGCTCTCGTCCTCGCGGCCTGCGCCCCCCAGACGTCCGACAACGCCTCCTCCGACAAGGACGAGGACACGGGCACCCTGCGTGTCTGGCTCTTCCAGGAGGTCGGCAACAAGCCGAAGGAAAAGGCCGTCGACTCCGTCGTCACGGCCTTCGAGAAGGCCCACAAGGGCACCGAGGTCGACGTCGAGTACATCCCCGTCGACACCCGCGCCCAGCGCGTCAAGGCCGCCTTCAACGACCCGAAGTCCGCTCCTGACGTCATGGAGTACGGCAACACCGACACGGCCGGCTACGTGAAGGACGGCGGACTCCTCGACGTCACCAAGGAGTTCGGCGACTGGAGCGAGGCCAAGGACACCGACCCCACCGCGAAGCAGTCGGTCACCGTGGACGGCAAGATCTACGGCGCGCCCTTCTACGTCGGCGTCCGCGCCCTGTACTACCGCACCGACGTCTTCCAGGACCTGGGACTGAAGCTCCCGAAGACCATGGCCGAACTGTCCTCCACGGCCCGCGAGATCCGCGCGGCCAGACCCGAGCTGTACGGCCTCGTCGTCGGCGGCGCCTACATGTACGGTGCGATGCCCTTCGTGTGGGCCAACGGCGGCGAACTCGCCACCGGCAAGGGAGGGTCGTACGCCTCCGCCATCGACAGCGCCGCCGCGCAGAAGGGCATCAAGGCGTACACGTCCCTCTTCGGCGACGACAACTGTCCCGCCGCCAAGTGCGCCGGCATGGGCGGCAACGACACGATCACCGCGTTCGCCGCGGGCAAGGCGGCCATGGCGATCGGCGGCGACTTCAGCCACACCGCGGTCGAGGCCGGGAAGGTGAAGGGCAAGTACGCGGTGGTGCCGCTGCCCGGCGTCACCCCGGGCTCGATCGCCCCGGCGTTCGCCGGCGGCAACAACATCGGCGTACTGAAGAGCACCTCGCACCGCACCCTCGCCGTCGACCTGATGAAACAGCTCGCCTCGAAGAAGACGCAGAGCGAACTCTTCGACGCGATGGGCTTCCTGCCGACCTTCGGGGACGTACGGCAGCAGGTCGCGGCGAAGCAGCCGTTCGTGAAGCCGTTCGTGCAGACCCTCTCCGCCGGCACCAAGTTCGTGCCCGCATCGCCGGCCTGGTCCCGGATCGACTCGTCGCTGGTCCTGCCGACCATGTTCCAGGAGGTCATCAGCGGCAAGAAGGACGTGGCGGCGGCCTCCGAGGACGCGGCGGCGAAGATGAACGACGCGTTCGGCTCCGCCGGGTGACGGCGCCCACTGGCTCGGGGGGCGCGGAGCACTGGCGGATGCGGGCCGTTCGTGGCCGGTCGCGCCCACGCGGCGGTAGCCGCAAATTCAACACAGCCCCGCGCCCCTGGGGGCGTATCACCACCCCTTGGCTGTACCTCGCCCCCGCCCTCGTCGTCCTCGGCGGGTTGCTCGTCTACCCCATCTACCAGCTCGGGTTGATCTCGTTCTTCCACTACACCCAGAGCCAGGTCAGCGGCGGCGAACCGACCACCTTCGAGGGGCTGGGCAACTACGCCGAACTCTTCGGCGACGACGAGTTCTGGCAGGTGCTGCTGGCGACCGTCCTCTTCGCGGCGGCCTGCGTGGTGTCGACGCTGGCGGTCGGCTGCGCGCTCGCCGTCCTCCTCACGCGCGTACGCGCCCTGCCCCGGCTCGTCCTGATGATGGCCGCGCTGGGCGCCTGGGCGACCCCGGCCGTCACCGGCTCCACCGTGTGGCTGCTCCTGTTCGACCCGGACTTCGGGCCCGTGAACCGGGTCCTGGGGCTCGGCGACCACTCGTGGACGTACGGCCGCTACAGCGCCTTCCTCCTCGTCCTGCTCGAAGTGGTGTGGTGCTCCTTCCCGTTCGTGATGGTCACGGTGTACGCCGGCATCCGCGCCGTCCCGGGCGAGGTGCTGGAGGCCGCCGCCCTGGACGGCGCCTCGCAGTGGCGCATCTGGCGGTCCGTCCTCGCCCCGATGCTCCGGCCCATCCTGACCGTCGTCACCATCCAGTCGGTCATCTGGGACTTCAAGGTCTTCACCCAGATCTACGTCATGACCAACGGCGGCGGCATCGCCGGCCAGAACCTCGTCCTGAACGTCTACGCCTACCAACAGGCCTTCGCGTCCTCGCAGTACAGCCTGGGCTCCGCGATCGGCGTGGTGATGCTGCTCATCCTGCTCGCCGTCACGCTCGTGTACCTGCGGCTGCTGCGCCGGCAGGGGGAGGAACTGTGAGTCTTCTTCGTCTTCGGGTGCGGCGCCCGTGGCGGCTGGCCGCCGAGGCGTCGGCGTTGCTGATCGCGGTCGTCGTCGCCTTCCCCCTCTACTGGATGGTGCTCAGCGCCTTCAAACCGGCCGGGGAGATCGAGTCGACCGAGCCCAGGCCCTGGACGCTCGCGCCCTCCCTCGACTCCTTCCGGCGCGTCTTCGAACAGCAGGAATTCGGCCGTTACTTCCTCAACAGTCTGATCGTGGCGTGCAGTGTCGTGATCATCTCGGCGCTGATCGCGTTTCTCGCGGCGACCGCCGTGACGCGATTCCGGTTCCGCTTCCGGACCACCTTGCTGATCATGTTTCTGGTGGCCCAGATGGTGCCCGTGGAGGCCCTGACGATCCCCTTGTTCTTCCTCATGCGGGACTTCGGGCAGCTGAACACGCTGGGTTCGCTGATCCTGCCGCACATCGCCTTCTCGCTGCCCTTCGCGATCTGGATGCTGCGTGGTTTCGTGAAAGCCGTACCGGAGGCGCTGGAGGAGGCCGCGTACATCGACGGGGCGAGCCGCGCGCGGTTTCTGTGGCAGATCCTTTTCCCGCTGGTCTTCCCCGGTCTCGTGGCCACGAGCGTGTTTTCCTTCATCTCCGCCTGGAACGACTTCCTGTTCGCCAAGTCCTTCATCATCAGCGACACCTCGCAGTCGACGCTGCCGATGGCGTTGCTCGTCTTCTACAAGCCGGACGACCCCGACTGGGGTGGTGTGATGGCCGCCTCCACGGTGATGACCATTCCGGTACTGATCTTCTTCGTACTCGTACAGCGACGACTGGTCTCCGGGCTGGGCGGAGCGGTTAAGGACTGACGACATGGGCTTCGAGGATCTGATTCCGGCTCCCGCCAAGGGCTGGTGGGTGCCGCCGACGCAGGGGGCGTTCCCCCTGGACGAGGAGACCGTGCTGCACGCGGAGCCCGGCACCGAGCAGGTCGCGCGCTGGCTGCGCGGCACACTGGGTGCCGCCACCGGCCTGCCGTTCGCCGGGGGCCGGGGCGACAACGGCATCGTGCTGCGCGTGGATGCGCGGATGGCGCCGGAGGCGTACCGCCTCGTCGTCGACGGATACGCGATCCGCATCGACGGCGGAAGCGCGGCCGGCGTCTTCTGGGGCGCGCAGACCTTCCGCCAGCTGATGGGCCCCGACGCCCACCGGCGGGCCCCGGTCGACCCGGCACGCCGGGAGTGGCTCGTGCCGGCGGTGGTGATCGAGGACGCCCCCCGTTTCCGTTGGCGCGGCCTCATGCTCGACGTGGCCCGGCACTTCATGCCCAAGGACGGTGTCCTGCGCTACCTCGATCTGATGGCGGCGCACAAACTCAACGTCTTCCACTTCCACTTGACGGACGACCAGGGATGGCGCGTCGAGATCAAGCGGTACCCGAAGCTGACCGAGACCGGATCCTGGCGGGCGCGCACGAAATTCGGTCACCGGGCCTCACCGCTGTGGGAGGACAAGCCGCACGGTGGCTACTACACCCAGGACGACATCCGGGAGATCGTCGCCTACGCCGCCGAGCGGCATATCCGCGTCGTCCCCGAAATCGACGTACCTGGCCACTCGCAGGCAGCCATCGCCGCGTACCCGGAACTCGGCAACACCGACGTCATCGACACGACCTCCCTCACGGTCTGGGACAGCTGGGGCATCTCCGAGAACGTACTCGCCCCCACTGACAACACCCTGCGCTTCTACGAGGGGGTGTTCGAGGAACTCCTCGAGCTCTTCCCGTCCGAGTTCGTCCACGTCGGCGGCGACGAATGCCTCAAGGACCAGTGGCGGCGCTCACCCGTCGCACAGGCCCGTATCGGGGAACTCGGCCTCGCGGACGAGGACGGGCTGCAGTCCTGGTTCATCGGACACTTCGACACGTGGCTCTCCGCACGCGGGCGCAGGCTCATTGGCTGGGACGAGATCCTGGAGGGCGGACTGGCCGAGGGCGCGGCGGTCTCGTCCTGGCGCGGCTACCAGGGCGGCATCGCGGCGGCCCGCGCGGGCCACGACGTCGTCATGTGCCCCGAGCAGCAGGTGTACCTGGACTACCGGCAGGACGCGGGCCCGGACGAGCCGGTCCCCATCGCCTACGTCCGCACCCTGGAGGACGTCTATCGGTTCGAGCCCGTTCCACCGGAGTTGACGCCCGAGGAGGCCGGACACGTGCTCGGCGCGCAGGCCAACGTGTGGACCGAGGTGATGGAGGACCAGGCGCGCGTGGACTACCAGACGTTCCCCCGCCTCGCGGCCTTCGCCGAGGTGGCCTGGAGCTCCCTGCCCGCCCCGGCGGAACGGGACTTCGCCGACTTCGAGCGTCGGATGGCCGTCCACTACCGGCGCCTGGACGCCCTGGGAGTCGCTTACCGGCCGCCGACGGGGCCCCTGCCGTGGCAGCGGCGTCCCGGGGTGCTCGGCCGGCCCATCGAGGGGCCGCCCCCGAACAGGTAAGGGAGGAAACCCGCAAGAGTCACCGAAGAGTGTCAATCGGCACGCACCGGTGATGTCGTATGAAAACGGACCATCTCCCTGGTGAGGTGGGCGAATGCCTCCTAGCGGACCCCCGCGTTCGGGTCCTGCGAAGATGTGCCAGAGTTGCCACGTCCGCCCTGTCAGCACGTACCGTACGGCAACACAGGTGGGACCAGGTGGGGCAGCGGGAAGGGGCAGCCGGTTTTGACCACGCACGCACCGCAGGCGGCGCAGGCCGTGACGCTGCCCACGACGCTGGACGAGGCCGTGGCGGCCCTGGCCGCCATGCCCGCCGCCGTGCCCGTGGCGGGCGGCACCGATCTGATGGCCGCCGTCAACTCCGGGCAGCTCAGGCCCGCCGCACTGGTGGGCCTCGGCCGGATCAGCGAGATCCGAGGCTGGCAGTACCAGGACGGCCACGCCCTGCTCGGCGCCGGCCTCACGCACGCCCGCATGGGCCGCCCCGACTTCGCCGCCCTGATCCCGGCGCTCGCGGCAGCCGCCCGCGCCGCGGGTCCGCCGCAGATCCGCAACGCGGGCACCCTGGGCGGCAACATCGCCTCGGCGGCCCCCACGGGGGACGCCCTTCCGGTACTGGCCGCCCTGGAGGCGACGCTCATTATTGCGGGCCCGGGCGGAGCCCGCCGTGAGATGCCGGTGTCGCACCTGCTGGCGGGCATGGAGATGCTGCGCGCCGGCGAACTCATCGGCTACGTGCGCGTCCCCCTGCTGCACGCCCCGCAGGTCTTCCTGAAGGCGACCGGCCGCACCGGCCCGGGCCGGGCCCTCGCGTCCGTCGCCCTGGTCCTCGACCCCGCCCGGCGCGGCGTCAGGTGCGCGGTGGGCGCCATAGCGCCGATGCCGCTCAGGCCCCTGGACGCCGAGCAGTGGGTCGCCCGGCTGATCGACTGGGACAACAGCCGCGCGATCGTCCCGGAGGCGCTCAGCGCCTTCGGCGAGTACGTCGCCGCGGCCTGCATCCCCGAACCGGGTCCCGCCGAGGACGGCTCCGCACAACAGCTTCCGCCCGCGGTACAGCACCTGCGGCGCACCGTCGCCGCGCTGGCCCGACGAGCACTGGGGAGGGCACTGTCGTGACCGACGACCAGCACCAGGAGGGCATGCCCCGGGGCGCGGGCCGCTGGGACCCGCTGCCCCAGGGTGAGTACGACGACAGCGCCACCGCCTTCGTGAAACTGCCCGAAGGCGGCGTCGACGCCATGCTGGCCTCCGCCGACCCGCTCGCCGCACCCGGTCACGGCTTCGTGCCGCCGCAGATAACGGTCCAGCCGGCCACCACCGCGGGCACCGACCCGGCGTCGACGGGCTCGTGGGCGATGCCCGCCGAGGGTGTTCGCTGGCCGGACCCGAACGCGGTGCCCCAGGACGCCGGGAACGACCGGTTCACGTACGAGCCGGGCACCACGGGGCAGTGGAACTTCGACGAGACGGCCGCTCCGGCGCCCGGTCACGACGTGACCGGGCAGTGGTCGATCCCCGTCGCCGGTGGGGATATCCCGGACGAATCGGGCGAGTTCACCACGTCGTCCCTGGTCGAGCAGTGGGGCGGCGGTACACCGCCGGCCACCCTGCCGGGCGGCGCGGCCGCGCCCTGGGCGACCGAGGCCGCGGGGCAGCCCTGGGACCAGCAGCCGCCC
>NZ_JBXEJE010000068.1:0-17906 GCF_056820935.1 Streptomyces sp. Q2
TGGACACGGACCGCTGGTCGTACTGCCAGCTCAGGCACCGGTCGTCATACGGCTGGGCGGCCTCGGGGCGAAAGGTGACCGGCCTGGACTCGGCCTTGCGGCGACGCTTAGAGCCTTCCCTGCCGAGGTTCCCGGCCCGGATGTTGGCCTTGAGCGTGGTGTACGAGTCGCGCACCTTCTTGATGACGTGTTGCGCGGCCTGCGCTCCCAGCCCCCGCGCTTTGAGTTCGGCATAGGTGTGCTTGCGCAGCTCGTACTCACGCGGCACGCCGTGCTCGAACGCCACCTCCGACACCCAGTTCGCGGCGTCACTGACCGTGCGCAGGGTGCGCTCAAGCACGGATGCCTGCACGGCATCCGGCATGAGTTTGACCTGCGTCACAACATCGAGAACCAGAGACGTCCCGGCTAAGGTCAACAGCGCAGACCCGTGCACCCGCGCGGGTCAGAGCAGCGTCAAGAAGCGCTTCCTCCCGGGCGTGAACGCCCGGGGTTCCGCACTAGATCATGCTGAACTTCGACCTGCTGCCCAGGATCAAGCGGATCAACAAGGTGAGGCTGTACCGGCCGGTGGCCGGCGAACCGGACGCCTACCCGCAGCTGGCCCCGGCACTGACCCGCCCGATCCGCTGGGAACTCATCGCCCAGCAGTACGACCGGATGATCAAGTACGCCACCGCGATCCGGACCCACACCGCGTCCACCGAGGCGATCCTGCGGCGCTTCACCCGCAACGCCTCCCATCCCACCTACGCGGCGATGCTGGAGGTCGGCCGTGCCCAGAAGACCATCTTCGTGGCCCGCTACCTGCGGCTGCGGGACCTCCAGCGGGAGATCGAGGAGGACCTGAACGTGATGGAGTCCTCCAACGGCGCGAACTCCGTGTTCGCCTACGCCAGGGGCGGGGAGATCGCCTCGAACCGGCGCGACGAGCAGGAGATGTTCGTGCTGTGCCTGCGGATTCTGCAATCGGCCCTGGTCTACGTGAACACCCTGGTGCGAGGCTCTGCGGAACCACACGAGCCCTGTGACTTGCACGTTCAGAACACGCCGTCAGAACAGGCACTCAGGAACTGGACCCGCTCCATACAGCTGACTCGTAGTCGAAGCCGGGGGAGACTTCCACGTCCAGGCTTCTGGATGCGCTCTTGGGCAGGTCGAACGCGTAGGTGCCGACGGACTTCTTACCGGGCAGCAGGGTGCCGGTCAGTCCGTTGATGCCTTTGGCGCTGTCGAAGATCGACTCAGCGGAGCGTCCGCTGGCGTCCTTGGCCTGAATGAAGAGGAGACCAAGGTCGGCCCTGGTGTCGGTTCCGTTGGTCACGGTGACGTCAACGGCCACGGCTTTGTCGCCGGGTGTGTAGCCGGCAGCACTATCGGAAGGGGTGAACGCACGGGGTGCGGAAACTTGCACCTGGAGGCCGTCCTGGTAGCGCTGCGTGGCGTTGAACTGGAGTGCCCCGCGGTTGGGTGTCGCAGTCCCCGGCGAGGTGGCCGTGCTCGGGGCTGGGGTGGTGGGAGCAGCGGTCTTGGTCGGGCCGATCTCCTTGGAGACGTCGTTGAAGACGTTCGCGACGATCACAATGCCGACGATCGACATCACGATGGCGAGGCCGCCGAGGATGGCGCCTGTGATCGACATGCGTCGGTTGGTGGCGTAGCCCTGTTTGGCGCGGCGGGCGCCGACGATCCCGAGGGTCAGGGCCACGATGCCCAAGATGCCCGCCATCCAGAACAGGAGCGGGATCATCCCGGAGATGAGACCGATGATGCCGAGGATCAAGGCTGCGATTCCCAGGCCGTTCCGCGGCGCCGTCGAAGCCGGCGTCCCCCGGCCTGAGGGATCCGGGGTGCTCCAACCTGGGGCACCCGGCGGAGGAGGAGACGGGGGAGGCGGCCTTCCGCTGCTCTGACGCGGGGGCCACTTCGGCTGCTTCGGATCTGACATCGTGGATCACCCCTCACCACCATGATGCGGCTATAGCGGGAGAAAGCGCACGTTAAAGGTGCGTCAGGGCAGGGGTCCGGCCCGGTCTGTTCTGTACGCACCGGACTACGAGGGGGCGCCACAGGGCGCGTCGCTGCTCGATGTGGACCGCGACGAGCCCACATGGTCACGTCGGCCGGCTTCAACGCGCTCCTCAAGGTCCTCGCGGAGCCGCCGGAGCAAAATGATCGGCCAGCTTTACCACTGCCTCCAGAAGCGTGAACTCTTCGACGAGGAGTCCGCGTTTCCTGCGGCACCGCCCGGACTCACCGTCACCGAGGCGGCTTGACCGGCAGCAACTCCCTCATACCTTCCGGCAGCTTGCACCGTCGGTCACCCTCGCGGGTGACGATGAGCATCGTGACCCACTCGACCAGGGCATGAGGCAGGTCGAGTGCGGCAGGATAGGCAACCAACAAAGCTCCTGCGCCGATGAGTTGAGACGTTCCGGAGGCCATTGGGCAACTAGCGGAACCTGCCAACGCTGTGCTGGCCGTACGGGCGCGCTCACTTCTTACCGGTAGTTCGTTAAATCCGGCGGTGGTGTGGGTTGACGACGGGTCGGGTTGGTCGTAGGCCGGTGATAGGGGCCAACTGCCGGGGCCACCTGGTACCTGGCCACCAACCTGCCCCACCCCGACGCACCCCACGCCGCCACCGGCCCGCACCCGCCCGCCGACCTGGCCGAGATTGTGCGACTCTACGGCCTGCGGCCGTGGATCGAGCAGAGCTACAAGCAGATCAAGGACGAACTCGGCTGGGCCAACTTCCAAGTCCGCTCCGACCGCGCCATCCGCCGCCAGCAGATCCTCGTCAACTGCGGCTTCTCCTTCTGCTGGGACCAGTGGTTCACCCCACCCGGACCCCTGGACGCCAGCGCGCCGGACCCGTGCCCTGAAGAGGGGCCAGAGAGGGGGACCAACCGGACACCACCAGCCCCAAGAGCCCTGCTGGCCCAAGGCCTTACGAGCCATCCGTTCCTGGCTCACCCCCGCCGTCGCCCTCAACCGGTGGTGGCAAGCCTGGACGGACAAGCACCCACCCTCCGAGCTCCAGGCCCTGATCGACGCGGTCACCACCGGACACGGCATTGACCTCTACCACCGGATTTAACGAACTACCGGTAGCGGGCCCCCGGCGGAGGTCAGGGGCCCCGCCTCGCGCTCAGCTCCTGCGCCGTGTCATGGCGATCCAGCACAATGCGGCACTCGCCGCCTGCACCAGGATCACCACCGTCATCTCCACGGTGCTGCCACCCACTACGGTGACCCCGGCTTCGAGCGCTGCCGCGTACCCGGCGACATACCCGCTGGCCAGGGCGGGGACGAACCCACGCGACTTCTTCGGTCCCTCGCCATCTGAGGGCATCAATGCGATAGTGGCCATAGCCTCATTCCTCCTGCTGATAGGGGTTTGTGGTTCGCCGCCGCCTCCAGTGCTTCTTTGGACGGACTCACTGAGGCGGCGGAGCTGTGTCGAGGCCGGGGTGGCCTCCGCGGTCTAGCCGTACAACCCTGGGGTGGAGCTCACGGCCCTTCCCGTTCGTCGGTCAGGAGATCCTCGAAGGCGCACTCAAGGCGCGTCACCCGTTCCTCCAGCGTCAGTTCCTGCCGTCGGATCATGGCGTACGCCCTCGCGGCATCCCTGCGGCGGGATTCCCTGGTGTAGTCGCGGCGATACTTGCCGCCCACCGCCCAACTCAGGGGATGTGCCGGGGCACCGTCGGCGTTCTCAGGGTTGTCCCGTCCGTCCTCCGGCAGCTCCCCGGTACGACGAACAGCGTCACGCTCCTGTTCCTCCCGGGCCAGAATCGCTTCAACGGCCTGCGCTCCCCGGGCTCGAAGCGCGTCACGACCCTGTTCCTCCTGGGCCCGATCCAGGTCAGCAGCCTGCGTCTCGCGGGTCAGAAGCGCTTCAACGGCCTGCGCACCCCGAGCTCGAAGCGCGTCACGATCCGCCTCCCGGAATCGTCTGGCGACCTCTAGCAGCGACATGAACTCGTTGGTCTGGCGAGAGTCGTGCTCCCCCGCGCAGTTGCGCGTCGCAGGGAGGTAGTGGAAGTTCTGCTGACTCCCCTTGCTGCTGTAGATGCCAGGCGAGCCGGAGAGGGCCGCCGTCGCGTTGTTCAAGTCGGTCAGTAGCGGCTGCCGTTCCACGATCTCGGTGGCCTGTTTCCAAGCGCCGTCCAACTCGTCGTACGCGGCCGAGAATTCGGCAAGGTCATCGGGCACGTAGGCGGGAAGCTTGCGGGGGTCTATGTCGGCCGACTCCCTCCACCGGGCGACTACGGTGCCCCAGCGCTTCTGGGCGGCGGACTTCGACACGCCACCGAGGATCTCTCCAATGACCTCCCAGGACGTGCCCTTCGCCCTTTCGGCGATGACGGCCTTCTCCATTACGAGCTGCGCTTGATCGGCGAGTTGGGCTGCCTGTGTGAGGAGTTCACCCGGGGGGCGCTGTGCGGCCCCGGGACGCGGACGAGTGTCTGCCTCCTCTGGGGAGGCCGGCGTGTAAGGCATGCCGAGAGCATGACTTACAGGATACGAGTCGTCAACTTTCGCTCTACCTATGGTTTCCCGTAGGGCGGTGCGGTGAAGTTTCGGCTGAATGGCTAGGCCGACCGGAAAGGCCAACCAGTAGGCCGAGGCTGCACAGACGAAAGCCCCCCGAGCCGCAGCCCGGGGGGTCTCCTCCTCCGCAGGATCAGCCGAGCATCAGCCCGTCCTCCCTGGTTCCACGGAGTACCACCGTCGAGGCAGCGGCCTGCACCAGCTGTGCGATCACCGGCACCCGTTTTCCTCCAGCGGAGGCCGGCAGCATCATCGCCCGCCGGTAGCGCACCGAACTCGTGCTGCCCCGGCGCACGATCTGCCGCAGCTTCTGCCCCTCGTGGTCGATCAGTCTGCGCACACGGACGGGCTCGGCCACCGCGCCTCCAGCGGTCGGATCGGATGTCACCGCACATTCAACCGCCACGACCGCCGACCCGGCGAACCTATGCGGTCACAGCACAAGCCGCCCTCGTGGAAGGCGGGAAGCTCGTGATCCAGGCGGGCAGAGATGTATCGACGCAAGCGGACGATCCCCGCAACGGTTTCAAGAGCCGCTTCCCCAAGATCGACCTCATGGTCGTCGTCGATTACAGCAAGTTCCCTGTGTGGCTGTGGGTCTGTGGAATGACTACGTCCGCCAACCCGAGCGTGATCTGCGGCGCGACTGCGAGTGGGGCACGGCCCGGACGGCCTGCAGCCTGTCTATCGCGGAGGGCAGTTGTTCCTGTAGCTGTGCGGCATGGGCTCAGGCTCCTTGTGGGGCCGGGCCTCTTTGGTGCTCAGGCATTGGTCAGGTGGTTGGCCTTGGTGTGGTGGCGATCCTTCGGTAGTGCCGTCTTCGCAGTCAGTCCGCGGGACTGCCACGCATTATCGCGGAGCTTGAACAGTGCCCAGTAGCGGGTGGGGCACAGGAGCACGATGTTCATGAACACGGCCGTCGGGGTTCCGACGAGCCACGAGCGCCACCGCTGGCGTGTGGTCATGTCTGGCCGCATGAGGACGTACAGACCTGACTGGCCGTACCGGACCACGAGGTATACCCCGAGGTAGATGAGGGCTACGCCGGGATGGTGGTATCGGCCGCCCAGGGTCATCAGCGTCATCACGAGAGTCCAGGCCAGCATCACGGGGGTGATGACGAGCTGGAGCAGGCCGAAGGTCGGCGATATGAGCTGTTTGAGGGACAGCCGCGCGTAGACGAACGGCAGCATCCACCACCACGACCGGGCCCAGCGCAGGCGCTGACGGTAGGTCTTCTTCAGTGTGGTCGGCATGTCTGTGATCACGCCGGCTTCGTTGACGGCCACGACCTCCCCGCGCATGAGGGCCCGCAGCGCCAGCCAGCGATCGTCGCCGGTGCCGCATTCCACCTCGTAGGCGTCCAAGTGGTCGTAGAGCAGCTCGGCCCGGTAGAGAGCCAGTGCGCCCGAGGTGGTCTCCAGCGCCCCGAGCATGGAGCGCGAGGAGCGCATCATCACGCACGAGGTGCCGATGTCGATGTCGGCGGCCCTGGAGACCCAGGTCTCCTCGAAGTTGCGGATGTAGATCATGCCGGTGGTGGCCTGGATCTTCGGATTGCTCATGGCCCGCAGCTGCTGCTCGAGCGCGTCCGGGAAGGGCTCGCCGTCCGAGTCGATGGTGAGGACGAAGTCGAAGGACTTGCCCTGCGACTGGAGATGGCGCAGTACCGTGACCTGCGCTCCGCGTTTGCCTTTGTTCTCCTGCCGGTGCCAGTGGACCCGGGGGTGCTCGAAGGGCTGAACGGGGTGCTGTGTGGAGCCGTCGTCGATCACGTGGATCTCGTCGACTGGGTGGGTCTGGGCCAAAAGTGACCACACCGTGCGGTGCAGGTTGTCCGTGGGCTCCTCGAAGGCGGGGATGATGGCCACCGTCCGGCCGGCAGCCACGGGCAGATGCGTGAAGGACCTGCCCTTCAGGAACGAGACGAGGCAGAGCACGATCACCAACATGCCGAGCCACCAGTAGGACGTCAGGATCGGGCTCTTCGACTGAAGGTGCACCACCACGGTGGCAGCGGCCAGAGCCGCCACCACCACGCCGGTCACCACGGTCAAGCGGAGCCGTGATGAAGTGCTCAAGCGGTCACCCGCTTGCCGCGGGTGGACACGCGGAAGACCGCTACGCCACTGATCACGAAGAGCATGGCGCCCAGTACGATCCACCCCAGAGCTGTGCCGCCCGTTGCGGCCAGCGCGGCTCCCCCGGTGGCCGTACCGATCGCGGCACCCACACCATTCTGTCCGTACATGTTGTCCTCTCTCTCGGGTGTCAGAGACACCCGGCGTTACCGCGGGCAGGTAGGCACCGCGCATGTTCAGCACGCAGGCCGCCTCTTCGGCGCACTCCGCGACGCTGCATGGTTCCGTGGACGTCAGCCGCCGCACGGACTCCTCTTTTCGGCCTGGGGCGTACACCAGCCGATGTCCCGGCGCATGCAGTGACTGCCTGCAGGGCAGCCCGACGGTCTGCCGGCCTTGCATGCGGCGGCCCGGCTGCCGCCCCTTGTGGGTTCTAAAGCCGCTCGACGTGCCGAGCTGCCGGCATGACGCCTCGGGTGTCGAGGACGTAGGCGGCCTCGGTAGCGACCTGGGTGAGATCGAACTCGGCGTGCGGGGTGAGCAGGACGACCGCATCGAAATCAGCGACGCTCGCGTCCTGCTCCGCAGCGGCGAAGGGAATGTCTCTTGATCCGCCGTCCGACAGATGGGGATCCACGACAGTCACGTCCGCACCCATGTCGCGCAGGCGGTCGATGACTTGGACGGCCGGCGACTGACGGGCGTCCGCAGTCCCCGGCTTGTAGGCGGCGCCCAGGGCGAGGATGCGGGCACCGTGGACGCTTCGGCGGAAGCGGCGGCTGAGTGCATCCTGCAGACGGCGTACCACGTAGTCGGGCTGGCTGTCGTTGATGTCCTGCGCCAGCTCGATGAGCCGGAAGGTCTGCCCGTGCTGCGTCTTGACGTGATGGCTGAGGTAGACAGGGTCGATGGGCAGGCAGTGCCCGCCAACGCCCGGCCCCGGCAGGAACTTGGTGAATCCGAAGGGCTTGGTCGCGGCCAGTTCGAGGGTGTGCCATACGTCCACGCCCAGCGTGTGCGCCATCCGGGAAAGCTCATTGACCAGCGCGATGTTGACGTGCCGATAGGTGTTCTCGAACACCTTGGCCAGCTCGGCCTCCTCCAGCCCTGAGGCCGGAACGGTGGCATCGGTGACGGTGTCGTAGAAGGCTTTCACCTTGCTCAGGCACGCCTCGGTGAGCCCGGCGACGATCTTGGGCGTGTTCTCCAGCCGCCAGGCGGTGTTGCCGGGATCGATGCGCTCGGGGCTGAAGCCGACGTGGAAGTCCCGTCCCGCTATCAGCCCTGACCCCTTCTCCAGCAGGGGTATGAGCACGTCGCGGGTGGTTCCGGGGTGTGTGGTGGACTCCAGCACCACGGTCGCGCCGGGCTCCAGCCGCACGGCCAGCTCACCCGCGGCCTCGCGTACACAACTCAGGTCCGGCGTACGGTCGGTGAGCGGTGTGGGCACGGTGATGACGGCGACGTCGAAGCCCTTGAGGTTCTCCGGGTCGTCGGTTGGCCTGTACGCCCCCGAGTGCAGCACGTCCTGCAGGCGCGTGGATTCGATGTCCTCGATGTAGGAGGATCCCGCGGCCAGTTGGGCGCAACGCTGCCTGTTGGGCTCGTATCCGGTCACGGTGTGACCGGCCTCGGCGGCCCGTAAGGACAGGGGCAGGCCGACATAGCCCTGCCCGAGAACACAGATGTGCATGATGGTTTTCCTCGGTTTCAGTCGGCCCGCGTGCGTGCGCGGGCCGGAGAACGGCGCCCCTGATTGCGATCACCTGGTCCTGAAACAGGCGTCCGCGGCGTCGGGTGGTGCGGGTCGTACTGTGCGGGAGGGCCTTTGCTGCAACCCCCCGTCGGGTTGCTGTGGCGTCCCAGTTGACTCATTGCCGGGTCAATGACGGGCCCCCCGGCCTGTGTCTGAGTGCGCGTCAGACATAATAACGATCTTCACGATTCCCCCTCATTCGTGAAACTCCAGCGTCCAACAAGCCACCCGGAAGCGGAAGCCCCTTTGCTGATTCGAAACATTTGAATCACATGCGCCACCTGCACCCGCCGTCGGCGGCGACGGCAAGCATGGCGTTGTACAGGGAGTTTGCGATGCATCGACTCCGGCTGAGCGGTGCGGACCACTCCGTCCGCAGCCTGCATGAAGAGCAAACCCTCGACCGGGATGGCTCTGCCGAGGTGCGGGGGAGTCTTCACGACTTCCCCTCACTGCACATGATAAAGGATTCAACAACACGTCAGGAACCGGAAGGCCTGTTGCTGTTTTGCGACATGAAGAGTGGTTGCGTTTGGAAAAACTGCGCGCTCCTGCGTGCGCCCCTTGTACCACCCCTTCGATAGAGGCTGCTCGACTGCGGTGCGGAGCGCATCAGGTGCGCTCCGCACGGCGGGTGGTGCGCACGCGGGTGCGCGCACCGAACCGCACTCGGTGCGAGGCGTGCAGCGAGGATTTGGTTCCAAGGCGGCGGCTAGCACCTGTTCCACGGTGTCCGCGACGTTCTCGCGGTCCTCGGTGAGGATCTGCGCGGTGAAGCGGATGACTGAGCGGGCGATGGCCTCCGCTGCGTCTGCGCCGCCCTGCGCGCGCCAGACGCGCAGGGTGTCCAGGACGACGGGTCCGAGCTCTTCCAGGGCGGGCGAGTTCGTGCAGGGCACACTGTTCACCCACACCCCGGACTGGAGTGCGTCCCTCGCCAGCTCAAAGACGATCGCCAAACGTGATGGGGGAAGGGGCGCACTGATGCCCGGTGCGCCCCTTCCCCCAAGTCCGGGTGTTGCCCACGTCCTGTGCGCGCAGCTGGTTGGGTCGCTGGCCTGTCCGCGGGTACGCGACCGGTCAGGCTCGGGGCCGGTACCTGTGCCGGCAAGGGAACCCTGGCACCTCCAGCAGGAACCGGCCTCGGGTCGCAGCGCTGGGCCGCTTTAATGAAGGGCCGCTGCGATCTGTGGAGTTCGGCTCCCGACTGTCCCAAGGGGGCTTCGTGGAACAGGAGATGACCGGGTCCGAATGGCCTGATGGCAAGTCAGGCCGTGATCGGGGTCGGCAGGGGAAGGACACGCCGGTCAGTTCCTCGGATACGGTCCTCAGGCGGCGGGCGCTGGCCGGGTCACTGGCCGCGGGCGAGCGGCCGACCAGGGTCGGGGCACCGCGCCACTCGGCGACGCACTGACGCCCATGCACACCCGCGCTCGCCACTATCACCACGGGGACCTTCGTGCCGCCCTGCTGGCCCGTGCCGAGGGGACGCTCCGGGAGAAGGGGCCGGCCGCTCTGCCGCTGCGGGAACTCGCCCGTGACCTCGGTGTCAGTCATGCCGCGCCGAGCCGGCACTTCAAGGACAAGCAGGCGCTGCTGGACGCGCTGGCGCTGACCGGCGTCGAGCGGCTGTGAGCGGTCCTCGAAGGGCGGGCCTCGAAGAAGCTGGACTGGTCGCGGACGGTGATCGACCTCCTATGTGTGGGCGGCTCGGCGCAGCCCAAAAGCGGGCCCAGCCCGGTCGACCGCGCACGGCCGGGCAGCAAGCACCATGTCCTCACCGACGGGCAGGGCATCCCACTCGCGGTGTCGCTGACCGGCGGGGACCGCAACGACGTCACGCAGTTGCTGCCGCTGCTGGATAAGGTTCCGGCCGTGGCCGGCGCCGTCGGACGACCCCGGCGACGGCCCGACGCGCTCCTCGCCGACCGTGGCTACGACCACGACAAGTACCGCCGTCTGCTCCGGGCCCGTGGGATCCGTCCGGTCATCGCCGAACGGGGAGAAGAACACGGCAGCGGCCTGGGCATCTTCCGGTATGTGGTCGAGCGCTCGATCGCCTGGCTGCACGGCTTCCGCCGCCTGCGGAGCCGCGGGGACCGACGCGACGACATCCACGCACCTTCCTCGGCCTCGCCACCTGCCTGCTCCCCCACCGACACGTCCAACGCCTTTGTTAGGACCTCTCAGGGCGGGCGATCGCCCCTGGGGAGGGCCTGCTCGGCTTCATCCGCGGGAACGGACATCGCACTTCGACGGGGTCCAGGAGGTGTCCAGCCGCCGGAACCGGCTCGGAAGATTCACGGGTTCCGACACGGGCCTTCCTGGCGGGCCGAGCGCGGCGGTGGTCAACGCCAGTCGTCGATCACATACGCGTCGGGGCGGCTGTACCCGGGTTCGTTGGGCCTGTGCATGGTCACGCCCTGCAACCAGGTGCGGAAACCGCGGTCGATCATGCGCCGGTAGGCATCCGGGCGACCCAGGTTCATGCCGGCGTCCAGTTGCCCCAGCCCGCGCTCGGCGGCCAGCCGCTCGCATGCGTCGAGCAGTCGCTCGAACCGATCGGCGGCCTCCGGACCAGGACGTACGGCGCCGAACTTGACGGAGCACACGTCCAGGCCAGCCTCCGACCCGGGCCCGCAGTGGCAGACGGCCAGGCCGTCGAGCTCGGAGCCGGCGCCATGGAGCAGGATGGTCTCACCGAGTCCCTGCGCGTGCGCGGCCACGATCTCGCGTTCCAGGCTCAGGCCCTCGTACACGGCTGCGGTCAGTGCGCGACACAGGCTCAGCGCGTCGGGCCGCTCGGCGGCGGGCAGTTCGCCATAGAGCACCCGGCCGGGGACTGCGGCACCGTCTGTGACCTGCTTCTTCATGATGGCTGTGAGGAATCGAGGCCAAAAACCGTACCGGCGGTACAGCTCAAGATGCTTGGGACTGTGCGCGAAGGTGAACAGGCCGAGGTGGCGATTGCCCCAGGCGTCGAAGCAGTCGATGACCGGCTCCATCAGACGCCTGCCGATGCCCTGGTCCCACAGATCCGGACGTACGGTGAGCGGTCCGAAAAACCCGACGCTGCCCCAGTTGGCGGCGAAGTTCGATCCCACTACCTCGCCCTCGACCGTCGCCGCGAACGCCGCCTGTGGATCGGCCGCCCAGCGGGTGCGGACGTAGTCGACGGTCCCGAACGGATCAGGTGCCCCCAGGAAGGTACCGAAGGCGGCCCTGCAGATCTCATCGGCCCGTTCCAGGTCCGCCTCATCCAGCGGGCGGACTGATACCGGGGCCGCGCCACTCTTGCGCTCCGCTGCTGGTGCGACCATCACTCTCTCCTTTCACCCCACGTTCCATCGCACCACGGAGGTGCGCCGCAGGCGAGGTGAACGGGTCCGGCGAGACCCCCGAGGATCGAGGACCAAGCCGCTCTGCCTTGCCGTTCCGCGGGAACCGCAGCAGGTAGCCGGCGCCAGCGACCACCATGGCCGCCTGGGTCGTCCTCTCCGACTCCACACGATGTAGGCATCACACACGTGATGACCTAGAAGCGACCCGGGTCGGCTACGACGGATGCCGAGGCTCAGGAAAGCCAACCCGTGCCCGGGATGGGGAGTCAGCCGGCGGGTGCTGCCCGTTCCCGTGACCATCGACCTCGCCCCTGGGCGGGCGCCTCCCAGAGTGCTGAACAACCGCTGTCGTGATCCGGGTTCTGGCTCAACTTCTGTGGTTAGTGACAGTGCGCCACCGACTCCTCGAACGAAAGCATCTTTGTCCAGCCAGAGGCGCGAAGGCGTCGGAGGTCGCCACGGCTCCCGTTGCGCCCGACCGGGTAGGAGGGGACGGCCGGCCCAGTGTCCTTGCGGCTGTCCACCCGGTTTCCGGTTACGTTCGCGGGGCCAGAAGCCAGAGGAGGCTGTGATGACTGATCATCCGAACGTTGCTCTGTTTCATCGGACCTTTGCCGCCTTCACGGCAGGCGACATGGAGGCGCTGGCGGAGCTGTTCCACCCCGATGTTGTGTGGCATAACCCCGGCCAGAGCCCGCTGGCCGGGGAGTTCCACGGTCGTGAGGCCGCGTTCGCTGCGTTTCAAAAGGAATTCCAGCTCTCAGGGGGCACGTACCGCCCACAACTCCATGACGTGCTCGCCAACGACAAGCACACGGTCGCCCTGCTCCACGCCACGGCCTCGCGTGATGGCAAGGAGCTCGACATGGATTACGTGATCGTCTTCCACATCCGAGACGGAAGGATCACCGAGGGCTGGGACCTCTGGTCTGATCAGCAGGCATACGACGAGTTCTGGTCGTAGCGACAGACACCCCGCACCGTGAGTGACGGTGGACTCCCTGCGGCGTCTCGGGAAGTTGCCTCAAAACGAGCAGTGGCAGGAGTGACTGGGCCGACAGTTCGGGACTGTGGATGAGATCTTGCTCCGGCTGGAGGAGTTGTTGTTCCCGTCGATCGCGGAGGTCGCGGTGCTGTCGGTCGACGTGAACAACGCGATAGTGCGTGTTGATGTGCAGTGCACCGCTGTCGGCGCCTCGTGTCCGGGTTGCGGAGCGTGGTCCGCCCTGGTTCACGGCTCCTATCTGCGGTTTCCCGCAGATGTTCCGAGTGCGGGACGAAGCGTCGTACTCCAGCTGCGGGTCCGCCGGTTCACCTGCCGGACCGCCGAGTGCGGACGCCGCACGTTCGTCGAGCAGATATCCGGCCTGACTCGAAGGCACGGCCAGCAGACCGAGCGGCTCCGCTCGACCCTGGCCGCGATCGGTCTCGCCCTCGCAGGCCGGGCCGGATCTCGCCTGGCCGGAATTGTCGGTGCGCCGGTCAGCCGCAGCACGGTTCTGCGGCTGGTCGACGCACTTCCCGAGCCAAAGGTGTCGGCTCCACGGGTGGTCGGCGTCGACGAGTACGCCACCCGCAAGGGCCGCCACTACGGAACCGTCCTCGTGGACGTCGAAACCCGCCGGCCCATCGACCTGCTGCCCGACCGGGAGTCGTCGACCCTGGCCGCGTGGCTGGCACAGCGGCCCGGAATCGAGGTCGTCTGCCGGGATCGCGCGCCGTTCTTCGCCGAGGGCGCCACCGTCGGCGCCCCGCAGGCCGTGCAGGTCGCGGACCGGTGGCACCTCTGGCACAACCTCAGCGAGGCCGCCGAGCGGAGCATCGCCCAGCACCGCCGATGTCTGCGCGTCCTGGTCCCCGAGACACCTGAAACGACCGGGACGGAGCCGGGCCCCACAGAGGAGTCGTCCGGCTCGCCATGGCCGACCGGTCACCGGTTCGCCGACCGAACCCGGACCACGCACGCGACGATCCATGCCCTGGTCGAGGCAGGGCACAGCCGTCGCGCGATCCAGCGGCAGTGCTGAAGAAAGTCCGGGCCAACTGCCCCGAGATCGACGCACTCATTGGACACGTCCGGTCCTTCGCGACCATGGTCACCGAGCGCCAGGGCGAGCGGCTGCCCGAGTGGCTCGACGCCGTCCGCCAGGACGACCTCCCCAGCCTCCACACGCTCGCCGCAGGCATTGATCGCGACCGTGATGCCGTCATTGCCGGCCTCACCCTTCCCTGGAACTCGGGCGTCGTCGAAGGCCATGTCAACCGCATCAAGATGCTCAGGCGCCAGATGTTCGGCCGTGCAGGCTTCCAACTCCTCCGCAAACGCGTCCTACTGTCGTGACGCAGAGTCGCGACTCCACACAAGCTGAGCCAGAACCGTGATCCGTGAACAAAACCACCTGCTCGATGCGTCAGAGCGCATGCGAAGCAGTCGGCCCCGCGCGGCCCTCACATCCGGGATCTCAGCACGTCGATCTCACAGCCCGGCGCGAAGGGGTCGAAGCCGTGCTCGATCAGCCAGCGAACCGCCAGCAGGCTTCGCAACGACCACCACGCGTGGATCACGTCCAGGTCGATGTCGGTGCCATACCCGGCGATGACGTCGTCGAGGTGCTCCTCGTGTCCGAGCGTGAAGGTGGCGAGGTCGTACAGGGCATCACCCTGGCCCGCCTCGGACCAGTCGATGATGCCTGTGACCTCGTCGCCGTCGACGAAGACGTGCGCGATCTGCAGGTCGCCGTGCGTGAACGCCGGAGTCCACGGCCGGAGCGCGGCCTCGGCGACCTGGCGGTTGCGGGTGACCACGTCGGCGGGCAGGACGCAGTTCGTCACGAGCAACTCGCACTCGTCGTCGAGTTCCGCCGCCAGCGCGACGACGCTCCGCCCGGCCCGGCCCGGCAGGGGCGGCAGGGGCGCTTCGTGCAGCTTCCGGATGGCGGCACCCGCCGCGGCCCACGCCGCCGGCGATCCGGTCGACGGCCCGCCGAGGCGTCCAAGCGTCGTCCCCGGGAGTGCGGCGATCGCGAGCACGGGCGGCTTGCGCCACAGGACCTCCGGGGTCGGGACCGGCGCGAGGGACATCGCCTCGACCTCGACGTCGATGCGCGATTGATCGGCGTCCACCTTCAAGAACACGTCGCCGACGCGCAGAGTCGCGCGCTCGGAATGGGCGACGACGACTTTGACCTCATCCATGGGCGACCAGTGTTCCCGGGATGATCGCCGACGTCACCGGGTTTATCGCTGCGATTACGCGGCTGACCGCGTCCCGCTACCCGGTGGCCTCGTGCACGGCACCGACCTCTGGCCAGGTCAGGCTCACCAATTTTGTCAGGAGTTCCAAGTGTCGCCGCCCGGCTCCGACGTGGTCTCTCAGCCATGAAACCTCGATATGGTCAGGTGACCGGTGGACTGTCCGGGCAGGCCGGACGGTCCTACCTCCGGAGACAGGTTGTCGATGCGTCTGCATCCAGGCGAGACCGAGACCGTTGGCTGGCGGGTGGTGACCATGCGCGACGCCGTCCGGCAGCTGCGCGACGCATCACCCGACGTCATCGGACGTCCGCAGGTGATTGCGATCGACGGCCGGGGCGGCGCCGGCAAGACGACCCTGGCCGAGCGGCTACGCAAGGTGGTGCCCAACTCCGCCATCATGCACACCGACGACATCGCCTGGAACCACGCGTACTTCGACTGGGGCGCCGTGCTCGTCGAGAACATCCTGCAACCCCTGCGCCAGGGTGAGGCGGTGGACTTCCGCCCTGATGCCTGGATCACCCACGACCGGCCCGGATCGATCACCATCCCTGTTGGTGCCGACGTCATCTGGGTCGAGGGCACCGGCATCATCCGCGAGGAGCTTGCCCCGTGGTTGGACGCCTCGGTGTGGATGCAGGGTGACCTCGATGAGCAACAGCGTTTGTTGGCCCTGCGCGACGGTGATTCCCCCGAGCAGCTGGAGCACGTGGCGAACTGGCTGCTGGAGGAAGTGCCGTTCCTGTTGCGAGAACAGCCGTGGGCCAGAGCCACCATGATCGCCGCCGGCCCTGCGCAGATCGACCACGACCCGAACAGGGAGTTGGTCATCGCCCCCCCCGACCAGCCTTTAGCCGGCCGACGATGGCCGGCCGGGGGCTCCGTCCAGCACCTCGTGTACCAGCCGGACGGGAACTTCCTCGCCGTCGTCGCTCGCCTCGATCGACGACGGGCTCGAAGCGCGCGTGGACCTGTGGAACGTGAAGGTCCGCCGACGGTAGACACAGGAGCGGGCGGGTGACCAGCCCGGGTAGCGGTCCCACCAATGGTCGTCCCAGCCCGGGGTGTACTCGTTGCCGCTTGGCGAGTCGGGGAGCTGGGCGACTGAGCCGATCGGTTGCCAAGACGAGCCGTATTGGGCACTATCCACGTCATGACTACACGAAAGGGCAGCCAGCCCTCCGGCTGTTGACCGGCTCGTGGTGGGTGCGCCACGGCGATGTCGTCGGCAAGAGTCCCACCCTTTTCGGCCATGCACGGACCCTCCGTGGTCGCTACGGTCCCGGTCCGTGGCCCGGGTTTGGCGATCCGCTTCCCAATGCACGCCCGGCCAGCACTGGCCTCGTCTTCGTCGGCGGCGGTGAAGACGCTCTGGTACGACGTACTCCACACGGCGACGGTGTTGTTCCTCCCACCGGCGTCGAACTCGCCAACCACCTCGAACATCTGCTGCCGGCGGTGGCGCCCGCCCTCGGCGGCGACGAGTTCAGGAGCTTCCACGACCTCCTCGCTACCTGCTCGCCGATCGAGGTCGCTGACGAGCTCAGCGCCGAGGTCCGCCGCCGCGGTCTGCCGTCCGACGGCCTGCGCCGACTGGGCCGGCAGTTGGCAGAGCACGGTACCCACCGAGCTCCGGTCAAGATCGGCCTGGTGCTCCTGGGCCTGGGCGGGGACATCCGCGACCGAGAACTGCTGCTCCTGCTCGGCACCCTGGATGAGCTCACCCTCTACGCAGCCGTCGCACTCCACCGCTCCCAGCCCGACGGAGACCTGGCCGTCCATGCCCTCGCCCAACAGGTCGCGGGCTGGGGACGCATCCAGGCGGTCCGAACGCTGCGCGACACCACCGATCCCGGTATCAGGGCCTGGCTGCTGCGCGAGGGCTTCCGCAACACCATCATGGACGAGTACCTCGCCCACCTCGCCGCGACCACCGGCGACCTGCACAGCGCACTGTCCCACCCCCACGTCGACACTCCGCTCCTGAACGGCGCCGGAGGCATCCTGGCCGCCATGGCCGACGGCCAGGGCGGTCCCGCACCCGGCCTGGCCGACTACGCGCACGCCGTACCCGCGCTGCACCGCTACGCCGACCTGGTCCAGGCCCCGACGCCCACCATCGCCATGCTTCTCGACCTGATCAGCATCACCATGTTCTTCCGCCATCCACCCCAGGAACTGCCCTGGACGCCCGCCGACATCGAGTACCTGACAGCACGCTACGAGGGCCTGCTCCACGAACCCCGATGGCATGCACTTGTCCTGGACCACCTCGCCGACCCCCGGCGCCCTGACTTCCACCTCGCTCTGCGACCTGCCGAAGTCCTGCACCTGAACTCGACGGCCCAACTCTTGGCACGTCTGGAAACCGGACCGTCCCTACTCGACCCGACCTGGGTCCATGCGCTGGGCAACAGCGACCGCCAGCACGCCGCACACATCCTCGACCTGGCCGAACGACGTCTTTCCACCACCCCCCGATCCGAACGCGACCACGCTCTACTGCTGTTCGCGCATCTCCTGCGACGCCATCCTGAACACGGCTGGCCCCTGCTGCGGTCCGCACTCACCAGTAGCACGCCCGAAGCGCGCCGCACCGCGTTGACCACCCTCGCCGGATGGCCTGCCGACACCCTCACACAGGAGGCCACCGACCACCTGCGCACCATCCAGACACCTCAGCCGGGCAAATCCCAGGAGACGCGCCCGTGACCGCAACCCCCGACCGCCTTGCGCCGTACGCCCAAACTGCCCGACCGCTACAGCGACCGGCAGGTCGCGGCGTCGACCCTCGACGCACTCGGACGCGTCGTCACTCTCCCTGTCCCGCCGGAGGCCACCTGCACCCGTCGAGCGCCCCCGGACCAACGCCTCCGCTACGACGCGCTGGCAGTGGTCGTGGGGGAAGCCCCCACG
>NZ_JBXEJE010000068.1:18059-39157 GCF_056820935.1 Streptomyces sp. Q2
ACGACGCGTTCGCTGGCCTCGAAAAAATCCCAACGCGTGCACCTGCCCCCACCACCGGCCTGGCAGGCGCGCCCATCTGGATGCAGGGCCGCTCGGTGAGCGCACGAACTGTCATCTGCACGGGGCGAACTGCACGCTTCCTACCAGCGCGCCACCGTGGCGGTGGTCGCTGCGTAACCGTGATCGCTCTTCGGGCGATCCGACTTCGGCCGAGGGCGTGATCACCCGCTTCGTCCCTGTCGACTGCCCCCTTCTGCCGCCGGCGGCAGGCTGGTGAGCCCGCACGATCGTGGAGTCGACCGACACCAGCCAGTAGATGTCCCCGGCCGCGTCTTTCTCCACCTGGATGGCTCGCAGTATGCGCGAAAACGTGCCGTCCAGTGCCCACCTGCGGAAACGCGTGTACAAGGTCTGCCTGCCGATCCGGTGCGCAGCTTCCACACGATCCCGTTCAGTACCACCCGGTCGTCCGAACAGGGCCGCCCCGCAGTCCCCGAACTCGGCAACAACCGCGACAGCGCAGCCCACTCAGCATCCGAAAAGCTCATGACGACGCACCACGAACATGATCCCTCATCACTTGATCACCCTTGAAGACGACCCCTCTAGCAGTAGCCGTCCACCTTTTTCGTGCCGGCTCCCGGAGAGAGGTTGGGCAACGGATGCCCTGCTTCGTCGGAGGCAGCAGATCGTAGGAGGTCGAGAACAGTACAACCCGGGTAACCCCGGAAACTCGCATAGGCGGAGCGGTAGTAGCAGTTCCAGTAGCTCACGACCCGCCGCTGGGTGCGGTCGAAGAAGGCAGGGTTGTCCACGATGAAACGCCCATAGGAGAGATGCCTGCGGGTGCCCGGCGTAGCGAGATCGCGAAGCTCATCGCAGATGACGTCCAGGATCTCCAATACGTACTCGCCGACCAACTGCACAACGAAGGGAACGACCCAGAGGTCCGCGGATCCGGCCACATTCTCCAGGTGGCGCTGCCTGACCCTCCCGTCGCAGTGCCTCGAGTACAAGCAGTGCAACAGTTGGCGTTGGCTCGTCGACAGCGACGCCACCGCGCCGGCCGAAGGCTCGTCGTTGTAGATGCGCCCGGGGATGGTGATCTGCTGGCCACCTACAACGACCGAGAACGCGGCAGCTGGCGGAAGGCGGGACGCAGGCATGACTGCCAGCAACACCTGGGCGTCACCAGCGAGCTCGGTCGGGAACGCCGCGATCAACGGGTCGTTGCTGACGGAAGGCGGCTGCACGAGCTGATCATAGGCGCAGGCACCTGCCGGTGGCGGGGGTCGAAGGCCCAACAGCCGTCCGGCCCGGCGAACGTACGCGGTCACAGCACCAGCGCGGTCCTCGACGCCGATCTCATCAGGCTTCCGCCGCGGCTACCCGCGTGCGGATTGCTGCGTCATCAGGGCGACCGAGCCGCGATGGACAGGAATCTCGCCCGGCTCGCCCGACACTCCGGCCATTTCGGCACTCATGCGCTCATGCTTCGCCGCATCGACCACTGGCTGGTACTCCTCAGGGATCTCCCAGGTGTCCTGGACGGCGATCCTCGTGCCGAAGCGGGTGCCGGTCCATCCGATCGTGGTGACCTTCCATCCGAACTGACGGGCCGCCTTGCGCACCGCGGCCCTGATCAGCCCCACCCGGCCCAGGCCGACGGCCCCCTCATCGCCCAGGTTCACCCGGAACGAGCCTCCGAAGCCGCCGGCGCCCTCCGGGCAGGCACGGCGCAGCAGCGGGACGAGGGCCTCGGCCGTGGCGACGCAGCGAGGGTCCTTCGCGTAGGAAGCCATCCGCGCACCGCAGAGCCGTGCAGACACCACGATCCGTCGTTCGGCAGGAAGCTCACTCAAGAGAGGGCCGAGCCCGGGTGGGCCGGTAGCCTGCGGCACAGACTGCCTGGGCGGAGAGGGTATGACGGCAGGCGCACGAGCGGACGGTGAAGGCGTGCCTGTGTCTTTGCCCGGCCCGCTGCCGCGCCCTGCCGGCAGGCGCGGATACGCACTCCGCCGGACCCGCGGCAGCGCAACACCCCATCGATCAACGAGAGTCGAGGACATGACCAACCACTGCTGCGAGGCAATGAACAACCACGTGAACGTGGCCTGCGACCAGCACGACGACCCCTTTGCCTGCCCGGACGCGCTGATTGGCTTCAGCACCAAGTTCCAGGAGTACGGGCTCCTCATCCATGACGGCGGAACAGCGAGCAGCACCATCAATTACTGCCCGTGGTGCGGACATCGCCTCCCCGAATCACAACGGGACCGGTGGTTCGACGAACTTGAGCGCCGCGGGATCGATCCGTCACAGGACGTGGTCCCTGCCGAGTTCCAGGACGACCGCTGGCTCGCCTCACTACCCCAGGAGTGACGAACCAACAGCAAAGCCACTACGGCGCCGCAGCGACGCATCCATCGCCTGGGCCAGGCCCACCGGCTGTTTGTGAACTGGGCCGACACCTCCGGATAGTTGGCACTGTCCTCGCGCCGCGCCGGTCCTGGCTTGTGCGCGGCTGATCTGGCAAGCCTCGGCCGCGCTACGGCCGCCCTCTGCTTGGCGGCTTCCGGTCAGCTGACCCTTCGCTGGATCCTGTGGGTGCGCGGCATTTGCTTGAGGCTGCGCCGCGGCAGGTGCTTCGTGATCACCTGGGTAGCGACGACCTTGAGTGGGAGCGAGGCAAGGCGTGGGCCTTCGTTCAAGCGATGGGTTGGTCTGGTACTACGTCAAAAGCAACCCGGCTATGAGCCGGACGGGTCAACGATTCTTGGAACGTATGGACAAGTCGCTCGTGTGACGTGAAGCAGCTGCTCCAACGCCGCCTTCACCGTCCGGAATCCGACTCCGTACTCACGCGTGAAGGCCCGGTACGACATCCCAGCCCGGGCGTCACGGCGGATCGCCGCGTCCAAGTCGACCTTGGACTTCGGTGGCGCGCCGGGTAGGCGTCCTCTCACGGATCGTGCACGTCCTCGTCGTCGAATCCCTCGTACATCGTGCTTACGGCATGTCGAGCACCGTCCCCGTCAGCACCGGCCTGTCGGGCAGCGGCTCGGCCTTTCTGTCGGTCAGTGCGAGGCGCATCGACTCGGTCGGCTCGGCCACCTGGTCCCGCACGATCGGCACGGTGAAGTCCACGCTGGTGCTCCCGGGCGGGATGTTCAGCCACGCCCACAGGTGAGCATCGGACAACGGCCGTTCGGGGTCGGGCACGTCACCGGACCAGTCCTTGAGCCACTGCGGGTCCACGTCCTTTGTGGACAGCTCGGCGCCCTCGGTGACCGGAAGCACCCGCACCGGCTCGTAGAGGTCCACCGCCGTGGGCGCGTCCACGGACAACCGCCAGGTCAGCGTCTCTCCCTCGGTCACCCGGTCTGCGACCGGCGACAGGGTGATCACCGGCTCGGGGTCGTCGTTCTCGACGGTGAGTCCGCCCCGGTACTTGCCGACAACGGCGTGGTGGACGGCCTTGACGGCGATGTCGTGCTCTACGTCGTCGCCGTAGGACTTGTCGCCCTTCACCTCGACCGGCACGTCGATCGCGTCGCTGCCGGGCCGTACGGTCACGAGGCGGTTCTCGGCCCGGCCGCTGTCCGGGTCGAGGACGTACACGCGTTCCTGCCCTCTGCCCTGCCCGGAGATCTCGACGGGGACCCGGTAGGTGCGGGTGCCCGAGTCGCCCTCCTTGACGATCGTGCGGCCCACGTCGACGCGCGGCAGGGCGGCCGCCTTCACCGCCGAAGTGCCTGGCCCCCAGCCCCAGGCGTCCATCAGCCAGGCCCGCCCGGACTGCGAACGGGGCGTGAGCTCAAGGGACTTGACATGCCTGAGATCGAGCCCGGCCCGGGTCGCGGCCGACAGCGGGACGCGCAGCTCACTGCCGTTGACGGCTATCGACTTCACCCGCGGCCGACTCTCGCTCGACGACGTCGACCACCCTCTCGACGACTTCACCCGACAGGCCGCCGCGAACTACACGCGCCTGCGGCACGAGCGCTGGCCGCGCACCCGCAACCCTCACTTGTTCATCAGCTCGCAGACCGCTCACACCCGCACCCCGGTCACCATCGGCTGGATGCAGCCCCTGCTGCGTGGCCTCCCGGTCACCGCCCAGCGACTCCGGGAAGAGGCCGCCGTCACCGGGGCCGACCCACAACATCTGTGCGCGGTCTTCAACATCACTCCAGAGACCGGACTGCGCTACATCCGCTTCTTCCAACGAGGTATGGATCCGCCAACTCACAATCAGCAGAGGTAAGTTGAGCGGCAGTTCACCCCGAACTGTAGGAGCGGATCACGAAACACCGCCAACAGATGCCAACATTCCCGAGTCAGACATACCAGGATCAACAGCAGTAGTCTCTGTCGGCGCTGCCGCCACGCGGATGGGTACTGTCAGACCCCGGGCTTAGCATCCGCTCGTGAACCTCGACTCCCGCCCACCCGACGGCGTAGCCCTGCCGCCCGGCCGGATGATCACCTCGGAAGAAGGTGACGGCGATGCAACCACTGTGGCTCAGCGACGGACCGGCCCCCGTCGACCTGTGGTCGGCGTGCGCGCCGAACACGCCACTTCCGCGCTCTGGCCCCTCCTGCTCGACTCCATAGACCCGCACGACCCCGAGTTCCGGCCCTGGGCCTGCGGCGAACTGTCCCTGGAACGCATGTCAGCTCCGGCGGGCCACGATCCCGAGCAGCTTCTCGCGCGCTGGTGGCACGACTACACCGTCACGGACGAGGACGACGACATGCTCACCGCGGAGGAGCGCCTGGCCGTCACCGCCCCGTTCGGCCAGACCTGGCCCGGAACCGCACCCGGTCGTACGTTCTCCGCGGAGCCCGATGCAATGGCCGAGCAGTTCGCGCGTGTCTTCCTGGCCCAGCACCCGCACGCCCGCCTTGGCCTCGTCGCAGCACCCCGCGGGGCTGACGCCCTGACGACCGTCGGCCGGGACGGTCCCGTCAACTACGACAACGACACAGCCGCGTTCTCCGCCGTCATACGCATGTTTTGAGCAGGTAGTTCTGGCCCCACTCGGGCAACGTGATTTGGCCCCAGGGCGGGGTGGGTCGGGGACGGTTGTTCCAGGTTCTTTTGGCCCCACCTGGCCGTCGGACCGTCCGTAGCTTTCAGCGAAAAATCAACGCTAGGCAGTTGATCTAGACGGCGTGGGCCGCCTGGGTACGGAGAAGGCCCCGCCCTTCGGTAGCCGAGGAGCGGGGCCTTCTGTCTTGCTACTTGTCGGAGGGCTCGTCGTCCCCCGAACCGCGTAGGTCATGCCACTCGTCGATGGTGCGGCCGATCTGCCGCATCAGCTCACGTAGCTGCGCGAGAAGTAGAAAGAGCAGGCCGAAGAGCGGGTCCGACCGGAGTACGCCGGAAACCTGCCGTAGGGCAGTGATTCATCGCGCTGAGCTGGGGATTTTCCTGTCGCATTGATGTTCGTCAGAGTCGTCGCTGCGCGGGGGCCTTTGTCCGGTTGATGGTCGGGTGGTGGTTTCGTGGCGTCGATCGAGCGGACGGCGTATCCGCGGTTGAAACACGCGGTGTCGGCGCGGGAGTTGCCACCTCGGCAGCACGAATCCGGGAGGCAACGGCGCTGCCCCGGCTCGAGGCCGCGTCAGCGGCAGGCCGGAGAGGGCACGGAGGGTGGCGGTGCAGGGACTCGGCCGTTCAGCGGCTCCGGTCGACGCGGTCGACGAAGTCGCCGACCGCGGTGGCGAAGGCGGCGGGCGCCTCCTGCGCGACGAAATGCCCGACGTCCGGGATCGTGACCGCGGTGACGTCGCCGGCGACCTGGCGCATCGTCCGCTCGGTGAAGGGGGCGTTGATGCCGTCGACGGCGAGCACGGGAACGGTCAGCGGCCGCGACTCGGCCAGTGCCCGCATCCGGTCGCCGCCGGTCAGGGAGGAACGGTAGAGCCCCTCGGTGCCGCGCCAGCCGCCCGGCCGCGCGTAGGTGCGGGCGAACTCGTCGAGGTCGGCCTCGGTGACCGCGCCCGGCACCATCGTCATCACCGAGACGGCCCAGTCGAGCATCACTCGCTCGCGGCCGGCCAGGAACAGCTCCGGAATTCCCGGGGCGGCCAGGAATCCCACGTGCCAGGAGCCGCCGTTCCTCACGTCGGCCAGCATCTCCCAGCCGTACCCCGGAAGGGTGGTCTCGACGCCGGTGAAGCTGAGGACGTCGCCGGGGTGCGTGGCCGCGAACGCGAAGACCGGCCCGCCGCTGATGTCCTGGCAGGTCACGTGCACGGGCCCGACGCCGAGGTGGGCGACCAGCCGGTGCAGGTCCTCCGACATGGTGGCCAAGTCGTGGTCGCCGTCGGCGATGCCGGAGTCGCCGAAGCCGCGCAGGTCGACGGCGAACACCCGGTGGGTGGCGGCGAGCAGCGGGATGACGTCGCGGAAGGCCCACCAGGACTCCGGCCACCCGTGCACCAGCAGGATCGGGGAGCCGGTGTCGCCCGCCGAGACGTAGTGCAACGTGGTGCCGTTGACCTCGGCGGTGTGGTGCGTGACGCCCGCTACGGCGGGCGAGGCGGTCACGAAAGAGCTGGTCATGCGATGACTCCCAAGATAGACAACCAGGTTGACTCCAGTGTTGGTCAACCTGGTTGTCCAGGTCAAGGGAAGATCTAGACTGTGGTCATGTCCTCACGATCCGGCGCCGATCTCGCCCTGCTGCTCCTGGGCAGCTATCGCAATCTGGTGGACGAAGTGGTCCGGGAGCTGGCGACCCGGGGATACCCCGACGCCCGGCCGTCGCACGAGTACGCGATCCGGGCCATCCGAGCCGGCGCCGACAGCGCCTCGGACTTGGCCCGCAGACTCGCCATCACCAAGCAGGCCGCGGCGAAGACGATCGCCGCGCTCGTCGAACGCGGGTACGTCACCACCGAGACCGACCCCGCCGACATCCGCCGCAAGAACATCCGGATCACCGATCACGGGATCGGGCTGATCACCGAGAGCACGGCGATCTTCGACGAGGTGCGGGCCCGCTGGGAAGTGCGTCTGGGCGCCGCCGAACTCGCAGAGCTGGAAGCGCAGCTCGCCCAATTCGTCGGCGACTCGCCCATCAACCTCGACGCTCCGGGCTGGGCGGCGGGACAGGAACTGCGCTAGCGGTCAGCCGAGGGTCGTGGTCGGCCGGTCGGCGCCGCTTTCGGGGCCGCCGGAGACATCGCCCAGGGCCGCACCACCTTCGAACAGGTCATCAACGACCCGGACAGCCTGGCTGACCTCCCCGCCATCCAACTGGCCGCCGCCGAGGGCAGAGACCTCGATGGCGAGGCAATCCTCACCATCGTCTGGAACGCCTACCAGAGCGCGACCGGCAACGAACCACCCCGCGACACCTTCACGATCCGCTACCCCGACCTCGACCCCGAGTGGAACTTCGACTTCGACGACCACGAACGCATCGCCGCCCGACTGCCCCGCATCGCCGCCGTGTACCCAGCTTGACCCACCGGGCAACGATCACCATCTACAGAGAAACAGGGCAGGGCAGGACCTCTCGGAAACACCCCTACGTGTCTCTCGTCGGTGACGCCTGCGATGTTCACGACGAATGCTGTTGTATCGAGGGCAGACGCTCGGGAACCCGCGCACCGAGGCCGACGCACGGCCGCAGCTGGGAACCCAGGGATGGCATCGGGCCTGCGACGGCCACGACATACGTCCCGCTTGCTGGATGAAGGGACGACGACGAGGGCTGGCCTTCACGCAAGTCCCGCCCGAGTTCGGGTCACCGAGCGCTCAGAAATTGCGAACTCAGGCGCTTTAGTCGGCGACTACATCGGAGACAGCACCCGAGCCGAACTCGCCTACGCCCGGTCGCTGGGCAAGCCCGTGCGGTTCACGCACCCCGAAGTCGACCCTGACGCCTGACCGCCCGCTGCCACCTCGACAACCACGGCCGGCAGCCCGCCGCCTGACCGTCTCGCGGTGGCTTCGGCCGCCGCCCACCCCACACCCTCCGCAGGCATCCCTTGGAATTGATCATCTAGGGATCGTGTCCGTGGTCCGGGGATGCGGGGCGGGTTTCCTCACGCCCAGGGACGCCCGGTCGGGCCTGGACGGTCCGATGCCCCGCACGATCACTCCGGTCGTGTGGGGGCGGTGCCGTCCGTCGCCGGACCGGGTGTCCCTGGGCGCGCCTTGCGATCGCCACGGCAGCAGCATCATGGCGGGTGGTGGTGCGGGTTGTGGTGGTGAGGGGTTCTCGTGGCGCTTCACCCGACCGGGTGGGCGTGCGGCGGCGCCCGGCAAGCGGCCGGTCAGGGCAGATCGCGTGCATCGACCAGTCGGCTCATCGGCCGGCGGTCGACCCGCTGTCAGCAGGTCGCGGACGTGCTGGCTGCCATCGTGGCCGGCTACGAAGAGACGCAGGGGTACCCGCCGGGGGAGCGGGCGACCTATTGCGCTGACGACCCGCGCTCCGAAGCTCCCGCGACCAGGTCGCTTTTCGCGGCTGCGCACCGGCAATGCTGTGGGCGTGCGGTGTGGACCGGCAGCACATTTCGTGACCAATGTCGGCAGTGCCTGATTCCCAGGATGATCCGGTCTAGCCGGGACGGACGGACGGCGTTTGAGTGCCGAGCTGCCGGAGATCGAAATGGTGCATCCGGCTGATGAGGGCCAGGAGTCTGCCAATGACGGCAGCGTGCGGACGGCTGAGCAGACCAAGGACGCGGCCCCAGGGTTCATGCTGGTCGCAGCGCCGGAGGACGGCAACAACGGTTCTTGATGGGTCGCCCCGCTGCGGGGGCCGTCTGCCTGGTCTCGGTAACCGGCCATGGGATGACCCGCTAGGGGGCACCGGGGCCTTGCCCCCTAGGAGTGGACACCTGTTCGTGTCGTTATGCGGCAAGTGTCATGGTAGCTGACTGCTGCTCGTAGGCGATCGGTGCCTGCTGTCCGTTCGCCGAGTGTCGTCGGCGGGGGTTGTAGCGCGTAGTCCAGCGGAATACCGCCAGGCGGCAGGCACGGACCCCGTCGTAGCGGCGGGCGCCGCGTAGCGTCTCGCGTTTGAGGGCGGCGTTGAACGACTCGGCGAGTGCGTTGTCCGCGCTCGTGCCGACTGTGCCCATGAACTGCCTGATCCTCAACTGGGCGCACAGTGCAGCGAATTCGCGAGAGGTGTACTGCCTGGGCTCCGTGATCGCTTGGAAGACGGCGCCTGCCAGACTGCCGCGAGTGCGCTCGGCGGCCTGGAGCGCGTCGGTGACCAGCGAGGTGCGCATGTGGTCGGCGATCGACCAGCCCACCAGGCGGCGCGAGAAGCAGTCGATCACCGGCGCCAGATAAAGGAACTCACCGTCACCCACCGGCAGGTAGGTGACGTCGCCGACGTACTTGGCGTTCGGCGCACTCGCGGTGAAGTCGCGCTGGAACAGGTCCGGCACAGGAGTGGCGGACGGTTCGGGCACGGTGGTGAGTTGGCGCTTGCGCAGCCGCAGCCCGGCGATACCGTACTTCCGCATCACCCGCCCGACGCGCTTATGGTTCACGCGCTCGCTCTCGTCGCGCAGCTCGGCGGTGACGCGGGGGCGGCCCCAGGTACCGTCCCACTCGGCATGCACGGCCCTGATCCGCTCGGCAAGCGCGGCATCGGCTCGCTCGCGCGCGGCGCGGGCCTCGCGGCCGGCTCGCCACTTGTAGNGGGGGCGGCCCCAGGTACCGTCCCACTCGGCATGCACGGCCCTGATCCGCTCGGCAAGCGCGGCATCGGCTCGCTCGCGCGCGGCGCGGGCCTCGCGGCCGGCTCGCCACTTGTAGAAGCTGGAGCGGGCCACCTCCAGCACGGCACACAACTGTCCGGTCTCAGATAAGTCCGGGCGAGGCGGGCCCCTGACCTGCTGTGCCCGGACCTGAGTGAGATGGGTTTCGCAAGGTCGTCTCACTCAAGTCCGGGTAAACGGCCTTCTTGGTCAGATGTGGAGTTCGGGCGGGAAGCCGGTCCAGCGCAGTTCTGCGGGCAGGTGCCGCATGTCGTTGTAGAACAGCACGGAGGACGGCCTGCCGGGCGCGTAGCGGATGGCCGTCAGAGCTGCGTTGCCGTGGTTGAGGCCCATCCAGCGCCACTCGGGTGCGTCGAGGGCAGCTCGGATCAGCCAGCCGATGAGGAAGTTGTGCGTGACGACCAGTTCATGGCGGGGGTGATCTCCGTCGACCGGGCCTGTGAATTCTGCGAGTGCTTCCCGGGCCAGTGCTGGACCGCTGTTGCGCTCCTCTTCGGGAACCTGAGCGAGGAAGCTGAGCATGGTCTCAGCTGAATCCGGCGGCAGCTCCTCCTTCGCAGGCAGGTAGGGGATGTAGTCGCCGGCCAGTTCCGACTGGTGCAGTGGAACGGCGTCAAGTTGTGCGCTGATCAGCTGGGCCGTCTGCTGCGCCCGGGGCAGTGGCCCGTGGTGGATCGCCGAAAGCGGGGTGTTCCGGAGTCGTTCACCGAGCAGAACGGCTTGGCGCCTGCCGCTTTCCGTCAGGGTCGTCTCATCTGCTGACGCTTCACCGTGCCGAGCGAGGTAGAGGTATCGAGCGGCTGTGTCGGTCATGTCTCGGGCTCCGTCGCTATCCGTGATCTTGTATGTCAGGGATGGACGCTGAGCTCTTTGTGCATAGTTCCGTCGCGGCTGGCTCAGTTGGCGATGAGTGTGGGGACGCCTTACCTCCGGTACAACGCCGACCAGCCACGATGACCGTAGGCGCAGCCACATCGACAAACCCGGAGGAGACCGAGACACCCCACCAAATGCCCGGAGATCTCCGAGACTGCCCGGATATCACAGAGACATGCAACAACCGCTTCACGCCCCAGGCGCGGTGGTGGTCCTCAATGAACTGGAAGCGGTTCACCAGGTCATCTCTTGTGCGAAGCATTGCGTCGCCTTGCGCAGGATGTCCCGTTCGGTGGCCAGTTTCTGGTTCTCCTTGCGCACGGTTTTCAGTTCCGCGCGCAGGGCCGCGATCTCGGCCTCCAGTTCCTGCCTCGTGGCCTCGCTCACCGGGACGTCCTTCGTGTTCGTGTTTGTGGTGCCGCTCTCACCGCGGCGTGCCCGCTCGGCCCGCACCCAGTTGCGCAGCGTCTCCCGGCTGATCCCCAGGTCCTTGCCGATGCCCTCGAAGGTGTGGCTCGGGTCCGACAGGTACAGCGCGACGGCGTCCGCCTTGAACTCCGGCGAGTAGACCTTCATCACCATGAGAGATGGCTCCTCCCCGGCCCCTGGCGGGGCTGGGCTGGGCTCAGAGGTGTCCAATCCTCGGGGACAGGCCCCCCGCACCACGTGCCGGACTTCCAGCAGGCAACGTTGCGCGACAGAAATGGGTTGCCGTTGAAGATCGTGACGCGGATGCTTCCACCATGAAGATGCACGCCAACCAGCTGACGGTGTCACCTGAGACGGTGCGCATGTTGGTAGAGCAGCAGTTTCCTGAGTGGCGGAGCCTGCCAGTCAGGAGCATCGCGGGGCAGGGTACGGTCAACGCCATCTTCCGTATCGGTGACCGCTTCACAGCCAGATTCCCTCTTGAGTCCGCAGACGCCGAGTCGACGCGGCGCTGGCTGGAGTCCGAAGCGGAAGCGGCTCGCGAGCTGGCAGGTCGCACCCGTTTCCCCACGCCCGAGCCGGTAGCGCTTGGTGAGCCTGGGGCAGGTTATCCGCTTCCGTGGTCGGTCCAGACGTGGCTGCCCGGCGCCGTGGCCGCCGACGAGGACCCAGGCGAATCGTCTGCGTTTGCCCGTGACTTGGCCGATCTCATCGGCGACCTGCGCGCGATCGACACGCATGGCCGCACGTTCGCCGGCACAGGTCGAGGAGGCGACCTGCGGTCCCATGACGCGTGGATGGAGACCTGTTTCAGACACAGTGAGCAACTTCTGGACGTTCCTCGGCTGCGCCGTATCTGGGCAACTTTGCGTGATCTGCCGCGAGCAGCTGAGGACGCCATGGCCCATTGCGATCTGATTCCTGGCAACGTGCTCGTATCCGCTGGTCGGCTTGCGGGGATTGTCGACGTTGGCGGCTTTGGGCCGGCTGACCCTTCGCTGGATCTTGTGAGTGCGTGGCATTTGCTCGAGGCTGGGCCGCGGCAGGTACTCCGTGATCACCTGGGTAGCGACGACCTTGAATGGGAGCGAGGCAAGGCGTGGGCTTTCGTTCAAGCGATGGGGTTGGTCTGGTACTACGTCAAAAGCAACCCGGGCATGAGCCGGACGGGTCAACGATCCTTGGAACGAATCCTTTTGGACAAGTCGCTCGCGTGACGTGAAGCAGCTGCTGGTCGCGGGTGAGGAAACACGATGGGGCCGTGCGCAATCACTGGAGGTCTCTCAGCGTTGCCGCTTCAGGGTGAGGAACTGCGGTGTCGATTGACGTCATTTGATTCGGGCTGCATCGGGACCGGCGGAACATCCGCCACGACTTCAGTCGTGCGACGCAACGCTCGACCGGTGGCCGTGCCGCGAACAGTGCGCGGCTGACGGTTTGCTGGGTTGGTGTCAGTCCGCGGCCGGGTGGGCGTCTGCGGGGTGTCGTCACCCACGAGCCGACACCCATGTAAGCCCGGTCAGCGAGGACCGGGACGCCTTGGCGTTCGCAGATAGTGGGCTCACTGTCGCCGACCCGGTCGCGCTCCGCGCGAGTGCCGTCCAGCAGGATGTCAGTCGGGGTCGGCTTCGCGCAGAGCACGCAGCAGGCCGGGCGCTTGGTCGGTGAGCAGATTGCTGACGGCCGACGCATAGGCGTGGGCGGTGCCGACAGCGATACCAAACCCGCGGCGGTCTGGGCGAGGGTGTCGTGCCTGCGCAGGTACACCAGGCCGACCAGCGCACGCCGGTGCGGCGGGAGCTTGTAGTGGCGGTCACCCTCGCGGGTGACGATGACCATGGTGACCCGCTCGACCAGGGCGTGGGGGAGGTCGAGTGCGGCAGGAAACGGAACCACCACGGCTCCTGTGCCTGTGGTTGCGACGTCGCACAACTCCCCAAGGGCACGGGAGCCTCGTGCGTTGCGCACACCACCAACGTCACATGATCGTTGGTCGTGCTGAACACCCTCACTCTCTGAACTTCCCGCCGTCACGTGACGGTTCGGCCCGTCCCGACGAAGACCAGAACGGTGGAGACCCGCACCACTCCGGCCCGTGGAACCCGGCACAGCCGCAGCTTCACGCGACGGCCCCCCCGACATCAGGGGACATTACGGGCGACCCGCCGAGCCACTCAGCGGCGAACCCCGTTGCCGGATCGAGGTCAAAGATGGGTCACGTCGTGCCGCGGACATGGAGGGTGGGTGTCAGGACGATAGGGGGTGGCAGTTCGCCTGCGAGGAGTTGGTCGACTTGATGGATGGCCAGTTCGCCAAGCCGTCGCTTGTCGAGGTGGAGGGTGGTCAGTGGCGGGTCGACCAGATCGACGACGCTCAGTCCGTCGTAGCCGACCAGTGCGCAGTCGTCCGGTACTTGGACGCCGAGCCGGCGGGCGGCCCGGAGCGCGCCGATCGCGACCAGGTCGTTGAAGGCGACCACGGCGGTGAGGTCTGGGCGCGCGGCGTACAGCGCCTCGAACGCGGCGGCGCCCCCGGCCGGGGACTGCTCACCCATGACAACCCAGCCCTCGTCGACGGGCAGTGCATGTTTGCCGACGACTTCGAGGAAGGTGCGGCGCCGGACCATCGGGGCGCTCACGCACTCGCAGTCGATCATGCCGATCCGGCGGTGACCCCGGTCGATGAGGTGCTGCATCCCGGCCCGGATTCCGGCCGCGGTGTCGATGTGGACCAATGCGTGGTTCGACGAGTCCAGCCCGCGATCGACGAGAACCAGCGGCACGGTGCCCACGTACGGCTCGAGCTGCGCATCGGGATGGCTGATGTAGCCGACAAGAGCGTCAACCTGTTGGCCGAGTGAGCGGACCATGGTCAGCTCCCGGGACCGATCGTTCTCGGTGCTGGCCACGAGCACCTGCCAGTCGCGTGCGTCCGCGGCCGCAATCACTCCTGCCACGAACTCTGGGAAGAAGGGGTTGACCACGTCGGGGACGATGAGCCCGACGGATACGACGTCCGGGCGGACCAGACCCCGGCCGAACCGGCTGGGCCGGTACCGCAACTGCCTTGCGATATCGAGCACGCGTTGCTGAGTCCGCGGGTCGATCTCCCCCTTGCCGTTGATCGCCCGAGAGACGGTCTGATGGGACACGCCCGCCGCCTGAGCAACGTCGCGGAGCGTGACGCGCTTGACGGTTCTCGCACCCCGCGCCCGCTGGTCTTCCGTTTCCCGCTGTCCGGCCACGCTGCCCACTCACTTCTGTTCCTGTGCCGCCCTGTGCCCAAGTCAATCAGGTTCACCGGCCTGCCGCGCCATCACAAGCCCGGCCCTGCCGCGAGAGCAAGGCGGCGCCAGAACGCCACCGGCGGATCGTGAGCCGTCCGGCGGCGGGCGTTGACGGATTTGCTCCCCTGAGCAAGAATCCCGTTAGCGGTCACGTTAACGGTAACGGAATGAGCGAGGGAGAGCACAGTGGCTTCTTTGAGGGGCCCCCTACCGCACGAGCCCCACCCGATGTTCCGTGGCGTGTTTGGCAGCTGGCACGCAAAGGCCGGCGTCTTCTCGGCGCTGCCAGACGCACCTGTGGAGCCGGATGATCCGCAGCCTTGGTGGCGCCAACTGAGAGTTCGGCGGCAGAAGCCGATCAGGGGTGGATCTTCGCTCGGTCGGTCCATGGCGCGTCCCCGGGGCTGTCCTGCTCCCAGTGGGGATGGTCGGAGCTGAGAACGTGTTAGCTGTCTCTTTCGGTGTTCTTCATCCCGCGGTTGTGTCCTGGGTCAGGGCGGCCCTGGCGCTGGCGAGTCGGTAGTTCCGTGCCGGTCTCGATGATGTTCCCGCCGAAGGTGAGGCGGTCGACGATGGCCGCGCAGAGTCGGGGATCGGTGAACGTCTTGGTCCACCCACCGAATGACTCGTTGGAGGCGATGGCGACGCTGTTCTCCTCGCGTTCGGTGAGCAGGGCACGACCACGACAGGGCTCGCCACCACCGTGGCCGAGGTCGCCGGGTCAGCCGGGCGACCCCGACGTCGCCGGGTCAGCCGCAAGGTGCTGCGCAGCGCTGGGCCGGAATGTCCTACGGCCGCCGCCTGCTCGCAGCAGTGATCGGTCTGCATGTCCGCCCGGAGGCGAGAAGCCCCGCTCTAAAACACGGCCTACGTAACGGCGCTCAGGAGAGTTGGTGGGGCGCCTCATTCGAACCGTGCGGTACTCCTGCCCGGTGCCGGCCCAGCCAGGAGTGCCCCGATCGCGCCCCGGTCTGAGGGAAGGCCAACGTCGTCGAACCATGAGGTGATGAGCTGGGTGTGCCGCCAGCACACGTCGCGTTCGGCGAGAGCGTTCAAGTAGCAGTGCTGAGCGAGAGTGAGGTTGGTGCCCTGCTCATAACCGGAAGGGAAAGCTGCGGTGAGGAGCGGTCCCCAGTCTTGGGCGATGGTGAGGTTGCTGCAGAACGGCACAGAGGCCATGGCGGCCGGCAGGAGCTCCTCGAAGTCGACAGCGCGTTCGATGGCCGCGGACAGAAGGGCATATCGCAGACGGCCTTCGATCTGCGGAAGCGGTTCCCCGGCCCACGGGGCAGCGGCGGTGGGTTCGAGAAATGCAGGACGGACATGTCCAGCAGTTCCAGCGCTCCCGTTTGAACCTCCAGGTCCTCGTCCAGGAGTTGAAGCAGGCGAAGTGGGGTGTCATGCGCCACTCCGTAGGCATGCTCGAGTTCGGTCCAGTCCGTTTCCTCGATCACGGAACGTGGATCAGGCAATGCCCATGGAGCTTCTGATCGGCACTCTGGTAGTCATCCTGGCTCGTCACAGGACAAGGATCGCCCCTGTGGGTTCGTCGGTGTGAGTGAGCAACGTGTGTCGATGGGTTTGGGCATCACTTCGCGATCAACGAGCCTGAGAATGTCGATGAGCGGTAGCGCCGCCTGTAGCGAGGCGGTCGCGCTGACGGGGGTCCGGTGGTGAAGCTGCTCGCCGGCCTGTGAGCGATGCGCCGCAGGTGGTGGTGCCTACCTGGCCGTCGTGTCAGCCGCGTGTCTCGAGGGAGTCTGGCGCCGTGGAAAATCCGTTGCGGAAACAGCAGCATCTTCGATCGGATTCCTTCATGACTCATGATGGCCCGGCGGACCATGTGGAGCAGAACCGACGCTTTTGGGATGACGAGGCGGCTGCCTGGCATGGGCCGCTCGCCCGTGATCACTGGGCGCAGGTGGAACCGTCCTGGGGATTGTGGGCCACCCCTGAGGCGCAGGTTTCCGTACTTCCCGACGGCATCGACGGGATGCGCACCATTGAGTTGGGCTGCGGTACTGCATACGTTTCCGCCTGGCTGGCCAGAGCAGGGGCCCACCCGGTCGGGATCGACCTCTCGGAGAAGCAGCTCGCCACTGCTCGCGCGATGCAGGCGGAGTTCGGCATCGACTTCCCCCTTGTCCTGGGCAATGCCGAGAAGGTGCCTTACGAGGACAACACGTTCGGCCTGGCGATCAGCGAGTACGGCGCCTCGTTGTGGTGCGACCCCTACCAGTGGATCCCGGAGGCAGCCCGGCTTCTCGTTCCTGGAGGCCGGCTGGTGTTCTCGCGCTACTCACCGCTGTTCGCGCTGTGTGTACCGTCCGCAGGTCCGGTATCCACCACTCTGTCCCGCGGGCAATTCGGTATGACACGGCTGGACTGGGGGAACCGCGTGGAGTTCGTCCTGCCGCACGGTGAGATGCTCCGTCTGCTGCGGGCCTGCGGCTTCGTCGTTGAAGATCTGATTGAGATTCAGGCACCCCAGTCTGCACGGGACTACGAAGAAGTTTCCGCCGACTGGGCCCAGCAATGGCCCAGCGAGGAGATCTGGAAAGCTCGGCTGGCAGGCTGACAGCTCCGCAGGCACTGTGTCTCGCCTTACTCATCCCGTGGCGCACCTGGATGCTCCCACCCCAAGCCCTCACGTGACGTCAAAAACAAACTGACATTGCGAACTCGGTCAGAAGGTGACTCGCACGTCACCTGGAAACGGTCCCGCAGGCAGCTACATAGCCACCCGGGCGGCGGTGGCGAACCAGGTCTGGTCGATGTCGGTCCGCGCTGCGGTGAGGGCGGCGAGGGCCGGAGCGGTGAGGCCGACGGCCACGCTGCGCGATCAGGGCGGTCATCGAGAAGCCTGCCTCGCCGTGGAGGCAGATCCAGCCATCGAGCGCCGCCGCGGTGTTTCCGCCTGGGGGCCAGGCCTCCTTCACCCAGATGACGGCTTCCTGGTTGCGTTCCACCGCGCGTCTGGCCGGGATCCGGTGGCTGAAGCCGTGCCGGTGCAGCATCTGCGCGATCGCCGACAACGTCATCCCCTTGTGGAACCGGCGCCCGATCAAGGTCTTGATCCGCGCCAGCGTCCAGGTCTGGTCAGGCCAGCCGTGCGCCACCGGCCCCTTGACCAGTTCCTGCTCCAGCACCGCAAAGAGCGCCTCACTCAGCTTGGGCCTGGACGCAGACCCCTTCGACGCCAGGGCCCGCTTCCCACCGTCCTCCCAGGTCCGGCGCCACCGCTGCACGGATCGCACACTTGACACGTGGCTGTGACGTCGCTCAGCGGCCCCGGCAGGACGCCTTGCATCGGCCTCAGTTGGTGAAGATCTTCTGACTCCTGAACGTCTTCAAGTGGCCCCGGGGATTGGCAGCGCGCCGGGACCACTTGAGCGGGCGTTTTGGGCCTCGTCTTCCCAGGTCTCGGTCTGTCTGAGTCTTTGGTCGTAGGCCGGAGGTCGGTGGTCAAGTGATCGGCGGCATCGCAAGATTCGAGATGTGGAAAATCCTCGTTTTGATGTCGACGCTTTCCTGCAGCAGCCACTCACTGCTCGCATCGCGACGAGCGGGCCGACGGTGCGTCCTGTCTGGTTCCTCTGGGAAGAGGGAGCCTTCTGGACTTTGACAGGCCCGTGGGCCCGGTTGTTCGACCGCGTGAAGGATGACCCGAGCGTCGCCCTCGTGGTGGACGAATGCGATCTCGTGACGGGGCGCGTCCGGCAAGTGATCGCTCGAGGTCGCGCCGAGCTGGTGCCTTTCGACGTGGCGAGGGGACGGCGGAAGCTGACCCGCTACTTGGGAGCCGACGAAGCTCTGTGGGACGCGCGCTTCGTGCACTACCTGCACGATGATCCGGGCGAACGAGGCACCATGTGGCTGCGTCTGGTGCCTGCCTCACTCACCGCGCAGGATCTCAGTTACTCCGTGGCGCCGTGACGGTGTACTTCGTTGCGTCGTTCTTCTGCGCCTTGGTGCGGGCGAGGCGGTAGGACTCGGTTCCGGTCTCGATGATGGTGGCGTTGAACGTGAGGCGGTCCACGATCGCCGCGCATGGCCGTGGGTCGTGGGTCGCGGTGAAGGTCCGGCTCCAGCCGGTGAACGCCTCGTTGGAGGCGATCGCGATACTGTTCTTCTCCTCACGCTCAGTGAGAACCTGAAAGAGCATCTCCGCGCCGCGGCGGTCCAGTTTGAGGTAGCCGAGCTCGTCGACCTCAGAAGGTCGACGCGTCCGTAGCGGGCGATGGTCTTGCCCAGCTGCTTGTCGTCTGCCGCCTCGACCAGCTCGCTCACCAAGGCTGCGACCGTGGGGTAGCGGACGCGGTAGCCGGCCATGGCGGCCGCGGTGCCCAGCGCGATCAACAGGTGCGACTTGGCGGTGCCCGAGTCCCCGATCAGACACAGCGGGTGACCCTTGGCGGTCCACTCGCAGGTGGCGAGATTGTGGATGACCGCCGGATCGACGTGAGGATTGACGCGGTAGTCGAACTCCCGCAGGGACTTCTCGCGAGGGAAATGAGCTGCCCGGATGCGTCGCTCGGCCCGGCGCCGGTCCCGGCCCTCGCACTTGGCCAGCAGCAACTCGGCGAGAAGACCCGCGTAGGACAGGCCCTGGCGTTCGGCCCGGGCGATGGTGTCGGCGGGCTGGCCCGCATGGTGGGCAGCCGCAGCAAGCGGCAGGCGGTATCGATCGCCCGCGTCGGATGCCTGTGCGTTCAGCCGCGTGATGGGCGGTCCATCACGAGTCCTTCCGGCGAAGCTGCAACAACTCGTCCCACTGCTCCAGTCGGGGGACGCTGGTCGGCGGTCAAGGCACAGGCGAGGCGACGCGGAGTCTGGGGAGTCACCTGGGCCGGGTCCAGATCCAACGGTCGCCCCGTCACCACCCCTCAATGCACCCACGCGACCCACCAACCGGGGCCGCTGCAAGGCGTCCTGCCGGGGCCGCTGAACAACGTCACAGCCAGACACACGTAACTCACGAAACGCCTGACGCTCGGCGGTCAGCCAGTGCCTGTCTCTTGGAACCTGTGGTGCGCATGGGTGGTGCATGCTGGATCGATAATCTGTGTCGGCGCCGACTGACCTGGTGCGAAACTTCAGGCCATGACCTCACCCGAACTCAGCGAACTGGACTATCTCCGGGAGATTGAGCGCCTCGCCAACCGCGTCAGCGTGGAGGCATCTAACGAAGGATGGCTCTCGTTCCAAACAGGCCCGCAAGGGTCAACACCGCTCCAGCGCAACGTGAACGCCCTTGCGCGGACTTTGCGCAGTTACCACTTCAAGGGCGATGGCTGCACGGAGGAGCACCGGCCTCTGGTCCGACTCGTCGGAGCCTCAGTGCTGAAGCCAGGGGCCATGCCGGCCGGACTGGAGGAAGGATACGAAGAGGTGTGCGCCCGGATCGGCGCGGAGCCGAGGTCTGAGGGCTGGGCACTATGGAACACCTGGAGCGACGGGGAGCTGAAGGTGACGATGGTGGTGTCCGCTGTCGAAACGACGGAGGGGCTATTGGAAAACTGGTCACGCGGGAGGGCAATCGACCCGGTCTCACCGCTGCCTTCCCAGATCGCCCTCATCCGCCAGGGCTGGATAGGGCCCATGACGTTCTCGCCTCGGGGCGTCAGCAGAACGGGCCTTGGCGGCCAGCCGCTGTCCTAGATTCTGGTTCCTCAGTCAGCGTCGGGTCCAGATGAGGATGGTGGCGAGGTGCAGCGCGGCACCCCCTGAGCCGTCTCGCTGACCAGCGGAAACCGTCACGACGTGACACGGTTGATGCCGTTGCTGGATGCGATACCTCGCATCCGCGGCGTTCGAGGCCCGACTCGCAATCGGCCACGGCGGCTGTTCGCCGACTGCGGCTACGACTACGACACATACTGTCGATTCCTCCGGGCCCGCGCCCCGAAGATCGCCCGCAAGGGCACACCCCACGGCTCTGGTCTGGGCAGAACCCGCTGGGTCGTCGAGCAACCTTCGCCTGGCTCCACCAGTTCAGGGAGGCTTCGGATCCGCTACGAGAAACGTGCAGACCTTCACCTCGCACTGCTTCAACTTGTCTGCAGCATCATCTGCTTGAGACGCCTCCGAAGCTCATTCTGAAACGATCAGTAGGGCTTCGCGAACCACACCAGCGACAACGTGCCAGCTCGCCCCTCAGGCAAGGCCGATCACAAGATCTTCGACAGAGCCCGTAATTCCCCAGGGGTTGTGGTCACGTACACCCCCGCCCCTGGTCTGGGCCCTGCGCCCTGTAGTGATCTGCTGAGTGGATTCTCCGGTGCTGAGCCTTTCGCGCTCGGCAGGAGGAACGTCAGACGCGCGTGCGAGATGTTTGTCGAATGCTGGAACCCGCCAGGTCCCCGGGTGTGAAGACAGCCGCGGCAATGCGGAGATGAGGTGGCAGCGCCGACCACAGCTCGTCGAGGAAGTCGCTGCTGGTCTCGGCGGTGGTGCGGATCTCCTTGAACGGGGCGCCGGTGGCGACCTCCTGTCCGTTCGAGTGGTAGGTCGTCATGAGCACTCCCTCGCTGGGAGGCAGGTCGCTGACGTGCAGGCTGAGCCGGTTGGTGGCGGTGCGGTCCCCGGCGCTGTGCCGGGCGGCGCCGAACCAGGCTTGGCCGCCTTCATTGTCCGCGATCACGGTCAGACGGGGGGTGAAGATCGGCGGGTGTCGGCGTACAAGCGAACGTGCACCACCTCGTACGGATGAAAGTGCACCATTTCTGATGCGGTGACGGGGTGTCGG
>NZ_JBXEJE010000069.1:0-38664 GCF_056820935.1 Streptomyces sp. Q2
CGCCAGCACGTCATGCCCGAGCCGAAGCCCAACTCCTGCGGCAGGTACTCCCACTGGATCCCGGTATGCAGCACGTACAGTTCTGGCGCCGTGCTCCGACGCGGTCGCGAACGCGTCGTCCAAGCTTTCGATGCTGCCCTGCGCGGCGATGCGCAGGGCACCGTGTCCGGGATCGCCCGCGCCGCGAGCGCCGCCCGTCGCGGCCTCAAGCTCTTCTCTCAGGTGCGGGTTCTCCAAGGTGATCCGCTGGATGTGGCAGGCGGCGAGTGTCGCCACCAGTCACATAGGTCAGGACCAGGGGGACTTCGGTGGCCTGACACGCCGCGTCTTGCCTCCGCACTCGCCGGCGATGACCTTTTTCAGTTCACGCGCTGTCGGTGGGCAGCGTCGGGTAGTCGGTGTAGCCGCGGTGGTCGCCGCCGTAAAAGGTGGTCGCGTCGGGGGTGTTGTAGGGGCCGCCGGCCGCAAGGCGGGCGGGCAGGTCGGGGTTGGCCAGGAACAGCGCGCCGAAGGCGATGATGTCCGCGGTGCCGTCCGCGATGTGGGCGAGTGCGCCGGGGCCGGTGGTCTCGGGGTGGGTGAAGGGGTTGAGGATGAACGCCGTCGGCCAGTCCTTGCGCAGCCGGGCGGTCAGGTCGCGGTCCGGGCTCTCGACCAGGTGCAGGTAGGCGAGGTCCAGCCGGGCGAGTCCGGCGATCAGGGTGGCGTAGGTCTCCAGTACGTCCGCCGGGTCGGTCTCGGCGATGTCGTTGTAGGGGTTGCCGGGGGAGATACGGAAGCCGGTCCGGTGGCCGCCGATCGCCTCCGCGACGGCCGTGGCGACCTCGATACCGAAGCGGACCCGGTCCGCGGCGCCACCTCCCCAGCTGTCGGTGCGCAGATTGGTGTTGGGGGCGAGGAACTGGTGGATCAGGTAGCCGTTCGCCCCGTGGATCTCCACGCCGTCGAAACCGGCGGCGATCGCGTTGCGCGCGGCGTCGGCGTAGTCGGCGATCGTCTGGGCGATGTCGTCCTGGTCCAGTTCCTTCGGCGTGACGTAGTCCTGGGGGCCCTGGTAGGTGAACACCTGACCCGCCGCCGCGACGGAGGAGGGGGCGACGGGGAGGAGTCCGTCGGGCAGCAGGCTGGGGTGGCTGATCCGGCCGGTGTGCATCAGCTGCGCGAAGATCGTGCCGCCCTGGGCGTGGACGGCGTCGGTCACCTTCCGCCAGGCGTCGACCTGCTGGGCGGAGTGCAGGCCCGGAGTGTTGGTGTAGCCCTGGCCGCCGGCCGACGGCTGAATGCCCTCGGTGATGATCAGGCCGGCGCTCGCGCGCTGGGCGTAATAGGTGGCCATCAGCTCCGTCGCCGTGGCTGCGGGAGCGTCGGCGCGGCTGCGGGTCATGGGTGCCATCGCGATGCGGTTGGCGAGCGTCTTGCCGCTCAGGTCGATCGGGTCGAATGCGGTGGTCATGGCAGCGTCCTTCGAAGAACGGTCGGTGGAAGAGGCAGGCGGCGGCATGGGCCTGCGGGGTGTCGGGGAACTGGTGATCGACAGAACAGAGACCTCAACAATCCCCATGCCGCTGGTCAGAGGCGCTTTCTGCTTTGTCGATCACCAGTTGGGCAGCCTGCTTCACGAAGGCGCGGGCTTAGCTGAGCGGCACGTCCGCGACGGCCTTGAGGTGGCTGAATGCCTCCAGGGAGTACCGGCCGTGGTACCGGCCCATGCCGCTTTCGCCGACGCCACCGAAAGGCAGGCCGGGCATGAGCAGTTGCATCACCGGCTGGCCCCAGGCGACGCCGCCGGAGGACGTCTCGTTCACGAGGCGCGACTTGGTGGCCTCGGAGGTGGTGAAGGCGTAGAGCGCGAGGGGCTTTTCGCGTTCGTTGATGAAGGCGATGGCGGCATCGAGGTCTTCGACTTCGACGACGGCGAGGATCGGACCGAAGATCTCTTCCTGCATGACCGGCGATGCGGGGTCGACATCGGTGAGCACTGTCGGTGCGATGAACAGGTCGTCACGGTCGTGCTGGCCTCCCACCGCCGCCCGGCCGGAGTCCAGCAGACGGGTGAGCCGGTCGAAATGCCGCTCGTTGATGATCCGGCCGAAGTCGGCTGCGGTCTGAGGGGTGGAGCCGAACTGGGCTTCGATAGCCGCGCGGAGGGCGGGAACCAGTGCGGCGGCGGTGGCAGGATCGGCCAGAACGTAGTCGGGGGCTATGCACTGCTGCCCCGCGTTGCCGAACTTGGCGCCGACCAGCCGCTTCGCGGTCTCGTCCACGTCGGCGTCGGGCGCCACGAAGACCGGCGACTTGCCCCCGAGTTCGAGCGTGACCGGGGTGAGGTTCTTGGCGGCTGCGGCCATGACGATCCGGCCGACCGCGCCATTGCCGGTGTAGAAGATCTGGTCGAAACGCTGCGCCAGCAGGGCCGTGGTCTCCTCGGCGCCCCCCTCGACGACGGTGAGCACATCGGCGTCGAAGTACTCACGCAGGAGAGTGAAGCGACCGCCGAGGTGTGCACCGACATCTCGCTCGGCTTGGCCACCACGGTGTTTCCGGCGGCCAGTGCGCCGATGATGGGGTCGATGAGAAGGTGCAGCGGGAAATTCCACGGAGCGATCACCAGAACGACCCCGAGCGGGTCGTACGTGGTGTAGGCCGTTGTCGTGGGACCGAAGTGGGCGGGAACCTCCACCGGGCGAGGCTGAAGCCAGTTCTCGAGATTCGCCAGCGCCTCGTCGATGTCGGCGACGGTGAAGTCGATCTCCTGCACCTTCGCCTCGGTGGCGTTCTTCCTCAGATCCGCCCAGAGCGCTTCGATCAGCTCCTGCTCGTTCTCGACCAGCAAGGCCCGCAGCCGCTGCAACTGGCTGACGCGCCAGTCCAGCCCGCGGGTGACGCCGGTGTTGAACGTCGCACGAAGACGGCCGACCACCTCCGCGGCCGGTTCCGTCCGGTGCGTCCTCGACTCGATCCCCTGTGTTGCGCTCATGGGATGTACTCCGTTCTTGATGCAAGCCACGCCCCGGCTACCTTCCGGCCGGGCACGGTGGCCAGCGTCCTGGACGGGCCGGCATCCACCCAGGCCACGGCATTGCGTACGTGCGCTGTGCCTACCACTGGTTGGGTCAGGATGGTGTGCGTGCGAGCGTGGATACTCGAGGCATGGACGAATACCCCGAACCGGTGCACGAGCCCGCCGCCGGCGCGCTGGACACGCGTGCCGAGCTCAGCGAGTTCCTGCGCACCCGGCGGGCCCGGCTTAAGCCGGAGGACGTGGGGCTGCGGAGCTTCGGACGCTACCGGCGGGTGCCGGGACTGCGCCGCGAGGAGCTGGCGCAGCTGGCCGGGGTGTCGGTGGCGTACTACACGCGGCTGGAGCAGGGCAACGGGCGGCACGTGTCGGCGGAGGTCCTCGACGCCATCGCCCGCGCGCTCAGGCTGAGCGACGCCGAGCACGCCCACCTCACGCACCTGGCGAAGCCGAAGCAGCAGAAGAAGAAGCCGGCCGGCCGCGCCCAGCAGGTGCGGGGCCCCCTGCGGACGCTGCTGGACACCATGGACGGTGTTCCGGCGATCCTCGTGGGGCGGCGCTCGGACATCCTCGTCTGGAACCGGATGGCCGCGGCGGTCTTCGGCGACTGGGCCGAGCTGCCGGCGAGGGAGCAGAACTGGGCGCGGCTGGTGTTCCTGCGGCCCGAGTACCGCGACCTGTTCGTGGACTGGGAGCACAAGGCCAGCGACGTCGTCTCTCAGCTGCGCATGGACGCCGGCTCCCATCCGGACGACCCCCGGCTGTCCGCGCTGGTGGGCGAACTCTCCGTGAAGAGCGAGGAGTTCAGACGGCTGTGGGCCACCCACGACGTCAAGGAGAAGTGCCACGGTATCCAGCGCCTGCACCACCCGCTCGTCGGCGAACTCGATCTCCGCCTCGAGTCGTTCCACCAGGCCGACGCCCACGAGCAGATGTTGGTGACCTACCACGCCGAACCGAACTCCCCGTCGGCGGAGGCTCTGCGACTGCTGGCCAGTTGGGGCGCGGATGCGACCCGGGCGGGAACAGGCACGTCGTCGGCACGCACAGCTTGATGAACTCCCCTTGATCATCGGTAGTTGGCCGCGCGCCACGCCCAGCGTCCTTTCGCACGCCAGGACGCCTCCGGGGGGACTGCCGCGCCAGCCGGTGGGGCTCTGTGTCGGATTCAGGACGGCCCGGGTGGCGCGGGCGTGCTGCGGTTGGGCAGTGCAAGAACAGTGCCGCCCCTGCGCAGGGCGTCGTTTCCGAGGACCTGCTGGCGGATGGCCTCCTCGTACAGAGCGAGGGTGCGGCGCAGGTCGGTGTTCTCCTTCCGTAGCCGGCTCAGGTTGCTTCCGTACGTACGTCGGATCCGGAAGCTTCCGTCGCAACCGCAACCGCAACCGCAACCGCAGGCCCGGCTGGGGTCGGGATGCGGGGCCGGAAGTGCGCGTCGATCAGGTTGGCGGAGTGCCGGTGGAAGGTGGCGGGCGGGAGGTCCAGGAGCCGCTCGACCGCGGTCACGGTGGGGCGCCGTCCGCGGGCGGCGGCTTCGGTGAGGACTGTGTCCTTGGCGGCTTTGACGGTGTCGGTGTCGGGCAGGGCGCGTTTCACTCGGCGATCTCCGGAGTGTGGCGGGTGAGGAACGCGGCGGTGTCGCGCCGCTGCCGGACGCGACCGCGCTGGACGGCGAGCTGGTCGTATGAGACGCCGCGGGCCGTCTCACGTTCGGGCGGTTGCAGAACCGGCTTGCCCGGCGCGGTGCCGAGGCTGCACGGGTGTCGGAGGAGTGGTCGGCCCACTTCGTCGCCTGCGATCTGTTCAGGCTGTCCGGCACGGACACGACCGGGTGGCTGTACCGGCGGCGCAGGAGCGACGCTGGAGTCCGTGTTCGCCGCCCGCCGGCTATCGACGCCGTGGGCGCTGTGTCCGTCGACCACCGAGGCCGACGTCGTCCGCGAGTGGCTGACGTGGGCGTCGGTCGGGATGGAGGGTGTGGTCTTCAAGAGGCTGGAGGACGCCTACCGCCCGTCGGTGAGGAGCTGGCAGAAATACAAGTTCCGCGAGACGAGCGAGGCGATCGTCAGCGCAGTCATCGGCTCTCTGGCCGTTCCCCGCACGCTGCTGCTCGGCAGGTACGACACCGAAGGCCGCTTTCAGTACGTCGGCCGCACCACCACCCTCGTCCAGGCGGCAGGTGCTGCGGTCACCGGCCTGCTCGCTGCGGGGCGGCGCGGTCATCCGTGGACAGGCTGGTCGTTCTCCGCCGGGTGGGGCAGCCGGGAGACGCTGAACGTCACGCTGGTGGAACCCGAACTGGTGGGGGAAGTCGGCGTCGACATCGCCCGCGACGCCTCCGGCCGGTGGCGACACCCCGCAGGCTGGCACCGCGCACGGCCCGACCTCTCCCCCGCCGGCGTCCCCCACCTGACGTCACCGCCACACTGAGAAGCTGTATCTCTCTGCTTGCGCCCTTAGGGTGATTCGCCCAGGGATAGGGGTCTCTTCGGATACTGGACCATGCCCTGCGGGCGATGATCGTTTGATGCGCACGCTTTTGGGGCGAAATTTCCATGGCCGCCTCACAACGGTGATCGACAAGCGGCCGGAGAGCATGAGAGGGCGGTCGTGACACAAGGTGGGCCACGGCCGGGAAGCCGCAGGGTGGACCGGTCGGAAGGGTTCGGTGAGCGGCTGCTGGGAGTGCTGCTGGACCGGGCGCACGAGATGCCGCCCCAGTTGATCGCTCCGATGATCGCGGAGGAAGTGGCCAGGATCGGTGGCCGCGACGTCTCGATCCTCCTCCAGGACTATGCGCAGGAACTGCTGGTGCCGTTGCCGGGCCGACGACTGGTGGTGGGTGAGCCCGAGGTGATCGCTGACTCCCCGGCCGGTACGGCTTTCCTGCGTGCCACCGCTGTCGAGGTCCCGCAGGCCGACGGGGTGCGGATGTACCTGCCGTTGCTGGACGGCAGTGACGAGGTGGGCGTGATGGCTCTCAGTCTGGACAGCGTCGACGAGGACGACCGGCGGTTGCTACGCAGGCTGGCCGGTCTGGTCGCCGATATGCTGGTCACCAAGCACGCGTACACCGACCGGTTCTTCCAGGCCCGGCGCAGTGAGCCGATGAGTGTGGCCGCGGAGATGCAGTGGTCGCTGCTGCCGCCGCTGACCATGTCGGTGCCGCAGGTCGCGGTGTCCGGGGCCGTCGAGCCCGCCTACAGCATCGCCGGGGACAGTTTCGATTACGCCCTCAACGATGACGTCCTGCATGTGGCCGTGATCGACGCGATGGGCCACGGCCTGGACGCCGCCACGATGGCGACCGTCGCTGTCGGCGCCTACCGGCACGCCCGGCGCGCCGGCATCGGCCTGGCCGAGAAGTACGCGTTCATGGACCGGGCCATCGCCGAGCAGTTCGGGCCCGATCATTTCGTCACCGCGCAGATGATGGACCTGGACACCACCACCGGCCGCCTGCGATGGGTCAACGCCGGCCATCCCGCCCCGCTGCTGATCCGCAACCGTGAGGTCACCGGGCCCTTGGAAGGCCCCATCACACTCCCGGTCGGGCTGGGCGGTGAGCCACCCACGATCAGCGAGGAGCAGCTGCAGCGTGGTGACCGGGTGCTGTGCTACACCGACGGGGTGATCGAGGAGCGGGATGCCGAGGGAGAGCTGTTCGGTGACGAACGGCTCATCCGCTGTGTCAACGCAGTTGAGCGCGCACGCGCGGAAGAAGGAATCAGGGCGGGCGCACTGTGGCTCTCCCACACCCTGAAGCGGGAACGCGGCGGGCGCACCAGCGATGACGCCACCGTCTTCCTGATCGAGTGGCGCGGGGGCGCCGCCGACCACCTCACCATCCTGGAATGACCGCTGGCTTGCGGTTGCCGCCGAACAGGTCACTGGCTCACAGCCACCGCTTGGCTGATTCGACGCTGTAGTCGGCACTCGTGTTGAAGGCGATCGCAGCCTTCGGCGCATGACGCCGGACCAGGTTCACGACCTGATCAAAGAGTGGCAGAAGCGGCTCCGGCTTGCGGAGCCCACCCCCGATGACGACGACGTCCCAGTATGGGCTCGGACAGAGCGGCAACGATCGTCGGCTCAGCCGACTCATCCAGCTCGATCAGCGTCATGGACACATCGATGGCGTGTTCGCCGAATCGGGCCAGTTCCTGGTCGAGGGCCGCTCGGCGGCCGACTTGGACACCCCGAACAGCGGTGCCAGGTGCCGCAACGCGTGCTGCGTGCTCACATAACTGGGCGCCGGTGACGGGGTGTATGCCGGGTTGTCGATGGTGGTGCTGTCGAAACGTTCGGCCCGAGCTGCCTACGCCTCGCGGCCTCGGCCCTGGCCGGCCTCACGCCCTGTACGACCCGGTGATGGGAACGTACAGGGCCTGCCGGGCGATCGGTGCGGGGCCGCGGCGAGGACGGACGACGTCTGCCGGCGTGCGGGGACGGCCGCTGCGCTCATCCGGCCGGTGCGGGAGTGGGGTTGCCGTAGTAGGCGTCGGGGCCGTGTTTGCGGGTGTAGTGGCGGGCCAGGAGGTGTGGGGGCGGCGGGGCGGTCGGAGACAGGGCCAGGGTGTGGAGGGCGATGTCGGCGACGGCCTCGCAGATGATGGCGTGTTCGAGGGACTTGCGGGCGGTGGCGCCCCAGGTGAACGGGCCGTGGCCCGCGACCATGGCCGCGGGGACCTCGACCGCCCTTTGGTTGTCCTCCTCGAGCATGTCCACGATGACGCGGCCGGTGTTGTACTCGTAGTCCTTCGCGCACTGTTCGGCGGTGAGGTCGGGGGTGCAGGGGATGGGGCCATTGAAGGTGTCGGCGTGGGTGGTGCCGAGTACGGGTATGTCGCGGCGGGCCTGGGCGAAGGCGACGGCGTGGGTGGAGTGGGTGTGGGTGACGCCACCGATGGAGGGGAAAGCCAGGTAGAGGCAGCGGTGGGTCTCGGTATCGGTGGAGGGGCGCAGGTCTCCGTCGACCACCTCGCCGTCGGAGAGGCGGACGGTCACCAGGTGGTCGAGGGCGAGATCCTCGTAGGGCACGCCAGAGGGCTTGATGACGAAGACGCCCGCCTCACGGTCGACGCCGCTCACATTGCCCCAGGTCAGCGTCGCCAGGCCGACCTGAGGAATGGCCAGGTTCGCGTTCAGCACCTCTTGGCGCAGGCCGTCGCGGACTCGTACGGTCATCGGTCGTCGTCTCCTTGGATACGGATCCGGTTCTTGGGCTGCACCGCTGTCACAGGGCCTGGGCGAGGCGGTGGTAGGCGGCGTTCCAGCGGACTTCCTTGGCGAACTGCTCGATGCTGGTGTTCTCGTCGATGGTGAGCAGTTCGACGCCGGTCATCGCGGCGTAGTCGGTCAGGGTCTCGATGTCGACGGCCGAGCTGAGCACGGTGTGGTGCGGGGCGCCGGCGAGAAGCCAGCTCTCGGCGGACTCCGCGAGAGAGGGGCGGGGCTTCCACACGGCGCGGGCGACGGGCAGGCGGTGCAGCGGCTCGCTGGGGCTGATGACATCTATGGCGTTGGCGGTCAGCCGGAACCGGTCGCCGAGGTCGGAGAGGCCGACGACGACCGCTTCTCCGGGCGCCGCGTCGAAGACCAGGCGGACGGGGTCCTCGCGGCCGCCGATGGAGAGGGGATGGATCTCGCAGCGGGGGCGGGCGGCGGCGATGGAGGGGCAGACCTCCAGCATGTGGGCGCCCAGGACGCGTGGGGTGCCGGGGCCGAGGTGGTAGGTGTAGTCCTCCATGAAGGAGGTGCCGCCGGGCAGCCCGGCGCCCATGACCTTCATCGTGCGCAGCAGGGCCGAGGTCTTCCAGTCGCCTTCGCCGCCGAAGCCGTATCCGTCGGCCATCAGCCGCTGGACGGCGAGGCCGGGCAGTTGGCGCAGGCCGCCGAGGTCCTCGAAGTTCGTGGTGAAGGCGGTGAAGCCGCCCTCGGAGAGGAAGGTCCGCAGACCGACCTCGATACGGGCCGCGTAGAGCAGGGAGTCGTGGCGGATGCCGCCGGGGCGCAGCGCCGCGACCACGTCGTACGACTCGACGTACTCCTCCGCGAGTTCGGCCGCCGCCTTGTCCTCGACCGCGTCCACGACGGCGACGAGATCGTTGACGGCGTAGGTGTTCACGGAGAAGCCGAACCGCAGCTGGGCCTCCACCTTGTCGCCCTCGGTGACGGCGACGTCGCGCATGTTGTCGCCGAAGCGGGCGAGGCGCAGGCTGCGCGAGGTGTGGCGGCCGACGGCGGCGCGGGCCCAGGCCGAGATCCGTCGGATGACTCGCGCGTCGGTGGCGTGGCCGGCGACGATCTTGCGGTCGATGCCCACACGGGACTCGATGTGGCCGAACTCGCGGTCGCCGTGGGCGGCCTGGTTGAGGTTCATGAAGTCCATGTCGATGCTCGGCCAGGGCAGCGACAGGTTGTACTGGGTGTGCAGGTGCAGCAGCGGCCGGTCCAGGACGCTGAGTCCGCCGATCCACATCTTGGCGGGTGAGAAGGTGTGCATCCACGCGATCACGCCCACGCAGGTGTCGGAGGCACTGGCCTCCTGGCAGATCCGCCGGATCGACTCGGCGTTGGTGAGGACCGGCTTCCACACGACCTTGACCGGCAGCTTGCCGGGGCGGCCGAGGGTCTCGGAGATGCTGCGGGACTGGTCGGCCACCTGACGCAGGACGTCGTCGCCGTACAGGCCCTGGCTGCCGGTGAGGAACCAGATCTCGTGGTCGGGGCAGGGGGTGGTGCTGGTGTTCATGAGGGTTTTCCTTTCAGGGTGACGATCACCGAGGAGGCGGGGGCCGGCGGGCACAGGGAGTCGCTCAGGCGGACGCCTCGGCGCGGATCCGGCGCAGTCGGTGCATGACCTCGTTGGCGCCGCGCCCGAAGTAGTCGTGCAGGAGCTGGTATTCGGCGAACAGCCGGTCGTAGGCCGCGGCCCGCTCCGGGTCGGGCTGGTAGACGCCCGCACGCGCCTTGCCCATGGCCCGGGCGGCGGCCCGGATGTCCGGGTACGCCCCCGCCGCGACCGCGGCGTGCATGGCCGCGCCGAGAGCGGGTCCCTGGGCGGAGTCGATCACGCCGAGGGGCCGGCGGGTGACGTCGGCGTAGATCTGCATGAGCAGCGCGTTCTTCGTCAGGCCGCCCGCGATGATCAGTTCCTGGACCGGCACGCCCGCGGTCTCGAATGTCTCGATGATGGTGCGGGTGCCGAAGGCGGTGGCTTCCAGCAGCGCCCGGTAGACGTCCTCGGGGCGGGTGGACAGGGTCAGGCCCACCACGACGCCGCTGAGGTCGTGGTCGACCAGGACGCTGCGGTTGCCGCTCTGCCAGTCCAGGGCGATCAGACCGTGCTGGCCGATCTCCTGTTCGGCCGCGAGTGCCGTCAGGTGTTCGTGTGCGTTCCGTCCGAGCGCGGCGGCCTCCTTGGCGTACGACTCGGGGAAGCCGGTGCGGATGAACCAGCCGAAGATGTCGCCGACGCCGCTCTGCCCGGCCTCGTAGCCCCACAGGCCCGGCAGGATGCCGCCGTCGACGACCCCGCACATGCCCGGCACCTCGGCCCACTGGTCGGAGCTCATGACGTGGCAGGTGGAGGTGCCCATGATGGCCACCATCCGGCCCGGCTCCACGGCCGTGGCGGCGGGTGCCGTCACATGGGCGTCGACGTTGCCCACGCACACCGCGATGCCCTCGGGAAGACCCGTCCACGCCGCCGCCTCGGCCGTCAACGTGCCTGCCAGGTCACCCAGTTGACCGATCGGGTGCTCCAGTTTGGCGGTGACGAAGTCGGCGAAGCCGGGGTTGAGCGCGGCGAGGTACTCGGGGGAAGGGTAGGTGCCGTCCTGGTACTGGCCCTTGTACCCGGCGGTGCAGGCGTTGCGGACGTAGGTGCCGGACAGCCGCCACACGATCCAGTCGGCCGCCTCGATCCAGCGGTCGGTCAGCCCGTAGAGCTCCGGATCCTCCTCCAGCAGCTGCAGCGCCTTCGCGAACTCCCACTCCGAGGAGATCTTCCCCCCGTACCGTGCCAGCCACGGCTCCTTGCGCTGCGCGGCCAGGTCGGTGATGCGGTCGGCCTGCGCCTGGGCGGCGTGGTGGCGCCACAGCTTGACGTAGGCGTGCGGACGGCCGGTGAGCGCCGGAAGTTCGCACAGCGGGGTGCCGTCGGCGAGCACCGGCAGCATCGTGCAGGCGGTGAAGTCCGTACCGATCCCGATGACCTGCTCCGGCCGGACACCGGCCTGGGCCAGTGCCTCCGGTACGGCGATACGCAGGACGTCGATGTAGTCCGAGGGCACCTGCAGGGCCCAGTCGGGCGGCAGCGCGGTCCCGTCCGGGAGCTCCCGGTCGAGGACGGCGTGGGTGTAGGGGTGGTCGGCGGAGGCGAGTTCAGTGCCGTCGGACACGCGAACCACGACGGCCCGTCCGGACAGCGTCCCGTAGTCGACTCCGATGACGTAGGTGTCGGACTGCGGCTGTTCCGCGTGTTCGGCGTTCACCATCTGCCGCCCTTCTATTCGATATTTCGTACGTTGTTCGAGTGGATGGACAAAGCGAAAAAATGAGATCTGGGAAGTTGGAAAGCTGGCCGGGGTCTGCGCCAGACCCGGCCGGCGGTGCGTCAGCTGGTGAGCGGCGCGACGGTCACCTTGTCGATGTCGGGTGTGAAGGCGGAGGAGTTGCTGAAGGTTGTAGTTCCCGGACCCGGAGACCTGTGTTGTTGGCGTAGCGGACGTTCATCACGTAGCGCCCGGCCGCAGGAGCGTTCACCCGGAAGGTGAGGGTGTTGCCCGAGCCGTTGCCGATGCTGCCGACGGACTTGCCGCCGGAGGCCCAGGTGTTGTTGGCGACAGCCGCGGCTCCGGCGCGGGTGGCGGCCGGCCTGGTAGGTCGTGGCGCCCGTGGTGTCGACGCCGCTGGTGACACGCAGGTCGCGCAGGGTGAGGCTGCCGCTGGACGGGCCGGCGGCGGTGATGCGGTTGCTGCCCGCCGACAGGTACAGCCTCAGGGTCTTGTCCGTCAAGCTGCCGCTAATGGAGACCAGCGTCACGGCGGTGTCGCCGTCCAGGCTGAGCGTGCGGCTCGCGGTGGAGGCGTAGTCGGCGTGCACGGTGTAGTAGCCGTCGGCCGGGGCGAACACGTCGAAGGCGGCCTTGTCACCGGAGTCCAGGACCAGGGCACCGGCGCCTCGGGTAGCGAGGGTCTGGGATGTGAAGAGCAGGCCGACAGCGGTAGATATCGCCGGTCTCCCGCCGGAGGCTGCGCCAGAGCGTGGAACGGTGGACCAGTGGCGGGTGCCGAACACGTGCTGCCCCCTTCGACGGCCGTAGTCCGATATTTCGAACAACGTGCGGAACTGCGAACTACGAACTGCGATCGAAAGATAGTTTTTAGTCAGGAGAACGTCAATGGAGCTGACCAGTTCAGTTCCGATTCGTCCTGGGCCTCTTCTCGCCGCCAGCGTGGCCTGGCCGGCATCGAACTGCGCGTCCATCGAGACGGTGATCGAGTTCATGCCGCTCATGATGTTGTCCGGCACCTTGATGCAGGTGCCGGACCCGTTGAACGTGAGCCCTTGCGGTGCCGTTACAGTAACGGTGCCGTTGCGGAAGAACAGCGGGCGCAAGGCGGGGCGCCGGTGCGGTGGGGCCTTCTCGGACAGCTGCATCAGGTACGGGCGCAGCCGCTCGCGGAGCATCAGGTGGTCGCGAAGAGAGCCGGACGCGCCCGCGAAGCCGTCCACGGCGCTCCGCAGGGGCCTTCGAGCGGGCGTTGCGGCCCTGACGCAGTAGAGACCCGGGGAAGGGCACCTGACAGTGCCTAGGTGTATTGACCCGCAGCGTTGTTCACGCGGCTGGTGGCTGGCCTCCGAGTGCGGTGTGGCAGCGGTGGTGGTTGTAGGTGTGGAGGAAATCTGCCAGGGCGGTGGTGCGTTCGGTGTTGCTGGTGTAGGGCCGATGGTAGGCCCATTCGTCGAGCAGGGTGCGGTTGAAGCGTTCGACCTTGCCGTTGGTCTGGGGCCGGTAGGCGCGGGTGAGCTTGCCGGCCGCGCCGAGGCCGGCCAGTGCCTGCTGCCAGGCGAAGCATTGAGGTTCCCCCGCTGCGAGGGAGTGGCTGACTAGCAGGTCAGGGCGGGTTGACGTGGTTTCAGATTCACTGGTTCGGCCGTTGCCTGGTCGGCGTAGTGCTTCTCTTCGAACTCGATGGGACTGAGGTAGCCGAGGCGCTTTTGGATCGGGGCTGTATCCAGTACGACCTTCAGATCTTGCGCGTAGAGGCCTTGCCCTTCGGGTGGATCTTCTACTGGGGCGTGGCCGGTGATGGGCAGAGCGGACAGCGCCCTCGGTACGTGACAGCCCTCTGCCAACCCCACCCCAGCGAGCACTGCCTGAAGATCGGCTGCGGGTGCATGGGAGCCCACTCGCCGCCGCGCCGCCATCACGCGGGAGATTCAGCTGAAGTCGGTGAGGACGTCGGAGACAGCACCAGGGCGTCCGGGCCTCAGGAGCTTCTCGAAGATCGTCAGGACCAGTTCGTCGGTCTCGTCCAAGGCACAGTGGTCGTCGCGGCTGACGTGGCCGTCCCGGGGACGGAAGCCGTGTTTGACGAATGACGCGATCCGAGTGCCGTCCCGCATCGCGTCGGCGCCGTGTCCGCCGGTGTGAAGGAACGCGTAGCGTCGACCGTAGACAAGGGCACGACCGGCTTTCTCCCGACGGCGACCGTTGGCGGTGCCGTTGCTGACGAAGGCCATTGGGTCGTGCGGACGCAGCGTGATCTGGGTGGGTTCACGAGCAGGCAGAGACGGCCCGTTCGTCTCGAAGGCTCGGCTCATGACCGCGTTCTGCCGCTTGGCGAACCAGCCCGTGAAGTGCTGCACGGGCTCCGTGGCGACGTACACCCGGACTCGGCCGGCGGGGTCGACCACGTTGACGCGGGTGCGGGCCTCATCGGCCTCGATGCGCCAACCGCCGCGGGTGGGCCGACGCCAGAGGGGGATGTCCGTCATGGTCACAGCCTCTCAGATGGACGGACACGCCGGGTGTGCCGCAGCCACTCCTCGATGACCTGGCGGCGCCCACGCCTACGGCGGTACGGCAGCCCGCAGTTGTCCGCAGCCTGCCCGGCAGCCTCTTCCGCCCTGCGGCCGCGACGCCGAAGACACGCCTCATACGCGGCGTCGGCCTCCGCTACCGCCTTCCGACCGGCTCAGTGCGCGCAGCGCCGCGTCACGCCGCTCATCCCGGATCCACTGCGCCTCCTGCGGCGCGGTGAACGCGATCAGAGCCGGGCCGGCGTCCGGACCGCAGGGCTCGCACGCCGACGCCAACAGACCCCGGGGGTCCGTCTCGCACTGCCGGGTGAGCTCGGCGACTACGGCCATGGCCGACGTGTCCGCCCGCACGGCGACGGCCAGGTCGACGGCCTCGCGCAACAGCTGCCCGGTACGCCGCCTGAGGAACACGCAGGTCACAGGCCCGCGGCCTCGGGAACGGCGGCGCTTGCGTGCGCTGGATCAGCCGGTGGTCGGCCGCTCGCCGGTGGGCATGCCTCCGTGCGGGCTTTCGACCACCAAGGGCAACGACCCCTCGGCGAGGTAATAGTGGCCGGGGAAGTAGTCGACGTGGAGATGGCCGCCGTCCTCCGCGGTGGCCATCGACTGCAGGTTCTCCGCGAGCACGGCTCTGCCGGCGGAGTCACCGCTGATGACGAGGAACTGCCGCTCGGCGTCCCGCCGGAACAGGACGCCGGGACCGTACGTTCCTTTGACTTCGACGCCGGCCAAAGCGTTGCTGCCCGGGGAAGAGGCGCAGCGGAGGATTCCCTCGCCCTGTGCCACCGCACTCGCCAGTCGCATCAGCTCCTCCGCGGATGCGGAGAGGACCACTTCGCTGAACCCGGCGTCGCTGATCAGTCTCACGGATTCGGCTCTCTCGACTGTCGGATTCATGATGCCGCCCCACCCTGGGGGACGGGCCCCGTGGACATGGTCAGGTCCCCATCCATAACCACACAACGACCGATCTGGCCAGCAGTCCCGGCAAGCACCGTCGCATCCAAGTACTACTTCTGGGGCAAGGTCGTCGGCCACTCGTGGTCCTACTGGGACTCCTGGGGCTGGGATGCCGGCTGGCACGTCGGATCCTCCACCCGCGTCTACTTCAACAAGTGGGCGACGAACAAGATGGCCAACGAAGGCCCTTACATCCTCACCATCTGGGGCTTTGTCGCAGGTGTCATCGCGTCCATCAATGTGTACGCGAGCGCCATCGTCGCCATCTACGGCCTCTACGCAGCTCTGATCGTGTACTGGGCCTACCAGGCCAAGGAACGCGGCAAGTGCCTGAAGCTGTTCACAACGGCCAAGTGGGTGGGCTCGTATCCGTCCAACTACATCTCCTACTCCTACGTCCGCTGCTGACCGGCTGAACCAGGCATAAGCAGCAGCCCGCCGGTGGCCGCCCTCGGGCCACCGGCGGGCCTTCTCACCCCGATCCCTTGCAACTTCCAAGGAGCCAGCATGAAACGAAAGCCGGCTTTCGGCATTGCCTCCATCGTCCTCTTCCTCTTCGGATCCTTCCTCGCGGTCCTTTACGTCAGCGATCTCGCGACGGGTGGTCACGGCCCGAGGGGATTCATCGAGTCCGCCTGCGCCCTCCTGGCAGGAGCCTGGCTCGTCGGACTGCTCCACACGCGAAATGCCGGAAAGCGGCGTCCCTAGCACCACGGCGGTCACCGCCCCTCGTCGACCAGGAATGAACATGCGCCGAATCGCCGTACCTCTCCTCACCTGCGCTCTGGCCGTCGCAGGCTGCAGCACCGAGAAGACATCGTCCACCGCGGACGAGAGCCACCGTCCCCTGCCCGCCACGACCATCTCGGTGTCCCGTCCGCCCCTGCCTCCGGTGGTGCAGACGGACGCCCAACTGCCGAAGGTATTCGGCGACTTCGGCACCAAGCCGACCATCACCATCCCCAAGACGGCCCCGAGCGGCAAGTTCGTCGTGGCGCCCACGCTGACCGGCAACGGCCCCACCGTCTCCCACCACGACATCGCCGTCATCAACTACGCCGCCCACGCGTGGAAGGCCGGCAAAGATCTGCCCTCCACCTACAGAAAAAGCGGGATCGGCCTGTACCTGTTCTCCACTGCCGTGTCGGGCAGCCCGGCGGCACTGATCCCGACGGCCGACTTCGCGTGATTCGGCCAGAGCAGCCCCGCCATGGTCTCCCCTGCCCGCGGCCTTCCTGCTGGGGTGGGCGGGCAGCCTGGTGGGACGGCGCCGCGCCGGACAGACCCAGGCTCCGGAGGGGGATCGGCTCGCCGTCGACGCACTCCTGTTGACCGGTCTGCCGCTCGGTCCCTGAGGGCCGACCGTACACCTGAAACACCGTAACGGCGGGATCAGCGGGGTTCCTGGCCGGAGTCGGCTGCGGGCAGGACCAGGCGGAAGGTGCAGCCGCGGCCGGGGGCCGTGTCGAGTTCGAGGCGGCCGCCGTGGCCCTCGGCGATCGTCGCGGCGATGGCGAGGCCGAGGCCGCTGCCGCCGTGGAGGCGGGAGCGGGCGGGGTCGGCGCGGTAAAAGCGCTCGAAGACGAGCTCGGCGTCGACGGCCTCGAGGCCCGGTCCTTCGTCCGCCACCTCGATCACGCTGATCGGGAGGCGCTCCGGGAGGGCCGGTGAGGCGCTGGTGCGCCCGGGTCGGTCGGCACCGCCGGCTTCGGGCCCCGCCTCGGTCCCGCCGACGCGGACGTGGACCCGGGTGCCCTCCGGGGTGTGGATACGGGCGTTGGAGAGGAAATTCTCGAGGATCTGGCGCAGCCGGTTCGGGTCACCGACTGTCTCCGCGACATCGAGCTTCTGGGCTCCGGTGGGATCGGCCGGGGTGTGCAACGGGCCGAGGTCGACGGGGTGGGACGCGCTGTGGACGGCGGCCGCGCTGACGGCGTCGGCCGCGAGGGACAGCAGGTCGACCCGTTCCCTCAGGTAGGAGGGCTCCTTGTCCAGGGTGGCGAGCAGCTGAAGGTCATCGACGAGCAGGCTCATGCGTTCGGCGTTCTGCACGATGCAGCGGTTGGCCTCGTGCAGTTCCCGCGCCGAGCGTTGTTCAGGTCGCAGGGCGAGTTGAGCGTAGCCCTGGATGGCGGTGAGCGGGGTGCGCAGTTCGTGCCCTGCGTCGGTGACGAACCGGCGCAGCCGGCTCTCGGAAGCCTCGCGGGCCAGTAGCGCCTTCTGAAGGCGGTCGAGCATGGAGTTCAGCACCTTGCCGAGCCGTCCGATCTCGGTGCGCGGATCGGTGTCGGGCAACCGCAGGTTGAGCCGGCCCGCGGTGATGTCCTGGGCGGTGCTCTCCATTCTGGTCAGTGGCAACAGGCCCAGCCGGACCACCCACCGGCCCAGGGCGAGCAGGGCGACGACCGTGACAACGAGCAGAACCGCGTTCAGCCACAGGATCTTCGAGGTGGCGCCGTCGACGGTGTCGAGCGGCAGCGTGACCACCGCGGTCATGCCCTGCGGGCCGGGGTTGAGCATCACTCGCCAGCGGTCGTCACCACTCGTGGCGGGCACGGTTTCCGGATGCCCGTCCCGTAGGCCAAGGTCCTGAACGTCATCGGCCAACCGAGGTCCTGGCTCTACCTCGGAGCCGAGGGAGTCATTCAGAAGGTGCCCGGAGGCGTCGTAGAAGTAGATGTGGAAGTCCGAGGGCAGCATGTCGGGGCGTTCCCCGAGCACCGGGAGTGTTCCGTCGAGGGCGTCGTAGAAGGCCGGTGCCGGGGGGTGGAACTCGACGAGCTGCTCGTCGACGCGGTCCAGCAGCCAGGATCGCAGCACCACGTAGCCGATGGCCTGGGAGGCCAGGACGGCAGCGGTGGCGAGGACGGTGACGCCGAGGACGAGTCGTCGTCTCAGTGATCCGGGCGGCCGGGTCAGGAGGTGGATCACTGCTCCGGCGCCCCTCCGTGGTCGCGGGGAAGACGGAGGCTGTAGCCGACCCCGCGCACGGTCTGGATGAGCGGCGGATCGAAGCAGTCGATCTTCTTGCGCAGGTAGCGGACGTACGTCTCGGTGATCCGGACGTCGCCCGCGAAGTCGTAGCTCCACACATGGTCGAGAATCTGGATCTTGCTCACCACCTGCCCGGCGTTCGCCAGGAGGTAGGCCAGGAGTTTGAATTCGGTGGGTGACAGCGCGATGTACTCCCCCGCGCGGTGCACCTCGTGGGCGCCCTCGTCGAGTTCCAGGTCGGCGTAGCTCAGGACGCTCGGCACCGCCCGCGCCGTGATGGCCGGCGCCGTTCGACGCAGGATGGCCTCAATGCGCAGCAGCACCTCCTCGATGTTGAACGGTTTGGAGACATAGTCGTCCCCGCCGACACGCAGTCCGCTGATGCGGTCATCGGTGCCGGTGCGGGCGGTCAGGAACAGGATCGGACACTCGTTGCCTGCCGCCCGCAGTCTGCGGGTCACTTCGAAGCCGTCCAGGTCGGGCAGCATCACGTCGAGCAGCACCAGGTGCGGTTCCAGGCGTTCGACCTCCAGGAGGGCCGACTGCCCGGTGTCGGTGCTGCTCACCTCGTATCCGGACAGGCGAAGCGTCGCCTCCAGCAGGGTGCGAATGCTGGGCTCGTCCTCGACCACGAGGAGCCGATATCCGGGCGTCGCCGCTGCGGGCTGCTCGGTCATGACGTCTGCTGATCCGTTCTGCCGTGTGGCGGCGCTTGCTCCGGGCCGGGTTACTTGGCGGCGCAGTCGTAGAGCACGTTGCCTCCCATGAGTCCCGTCGCACCGTCGTCGTCCGCCTGGGAGGAGGTGCCGCCGTACGACAACTCCGAAACCTTGGTGCAGTTGTCGGCGATCCAGTCGGAGCGCTGCTCGGCGTATCCGCCTGACATCCCCAGCCGGTCGCCACCGCTGGTGTCGGAACCCAGGATGTAGCGTAGTTCGCCGTTCTTGGTCCACTCCTTCAACTGGGCCACCGACGGCGCGTTGTCGCTGTTCGTGAAGCCGCCCATGCCGATGACGGTCTCGTCGGTGCCCAGGATGAAGGCGCTGGCGGACAGGGCGCCGCCCTCGACGGCGAGCTTGATGCGTGCGTCGGGTGCGTGCTCGACGGCGTACTTGAGGATCTTGCGCTGGTCGGCGGTGAGTTCCCCGCTGCCGAGACCGCTGCGCCCGCCCGGGGCACCTCCCGAACCGGCACCGGGCATGCCGTTCGCTCCTCCCGTGGGCATGTCGGAAGGCATCCCTGAACGCATTCCGGAGGGCAACCCGCCGGACGAGGGTTCACCGGACTGGCCCGACGACCCGTCGGCGCCGGGGAGGCCCGGCATGTTCGACGGCATCCCGGACGGCATGCCCGACGGAAGGCCTCCGCCGTTGCCGCTCTGCAGCGGCATGCCGCTGCCTCCGCCGAAGCCGAGCGTCTGCGGACCGGCCGTCGGGTTGGAACCGCCCATGCTGGTCGAGCCGGGCACGCTCACCGCCCAGGCACCCGGGGCCACCAGAACCGACGCCACCGCCGCACCCACGGCAACCGCAAGCAACCGGCCGCGCCGTCGGGAGAGCACCAGCAGGACGACCGCGGCGCAGCCCACGAGCAGCACCGGCCACACCAGCCAGCCGTTCCAGTCGGGCTCACGGCGGATCAGCACCACCGCCCAGACCACGCTCACCGCGACCCCGGCCACGCCGGCCGGCGGCGCCCAGCGCAGACCCGCACGGTGCACGCGGACCAGGGCGGCCGTCAGCCCGCCGCACAGAGCGCCGATGGCGGGCGCGAGTTGGGTGGTGTAGTAGGGGTGGAAGATGCCTTTCTGCGACGAGTACACGGCGGCGCAGACCACCAGCCAGGTACCCCACAACAACCAACCGGAGGCCGGCAGCAGGGCGGAGGCGGGCAGCTTCCCGCGTCGGTGCAGTACCGCCACGACGACGGCGACGACCATGGCCACGGCGCACAGCGGCAGCAGCCAGCTGATCTGACCGCCCACCTGTGTGTCGAACATCCGGGTCAGGCCGTACTCACCGCCGAACCCGCCGGCGAACCCGCCTCCACCTCCACCTCCCATGCCCTGGGGTGCTCCGTCGCTGGAGCCGAAGACCCGCCCCAGCCCGTTGTAGCCGATCACGAGGTCCCAGGCCGAGCCGTCCTCGCTGCCTCCGATGTAGGGGCGGTCGCCCGGCCACAGGGCGACCATCGCGACCCACCACAAGGAGGACGCCGCCAGGATGGCTCCCGCGCCCAGCAGACGCCGCACTCGCGGTATCCAGGCGCCGCTTCCTCCCACGAGCCAGGCGACGGCGAAGGCGGGGAGCACCATCCAGGCGGCGAGCATTTTGGTGAGGAATCCGCACCCGATCAGGAAGCCGCTCGCGCACAGCCACCAGGTCGCGGCCCTGCCCTCGGCCTGCAGCGCGCGCGTGAGCACGTACGCCGCGGACACCAGCAGCAGGACCAGCAGGGTGTCGGGGTTGTTGTCCCGGTTGATGGCCACGGTGATGGGCGTGAGGGTGAGGACCAGGGCGGCGACCAGCGCCGCGCCCTCCCCCGCCCAGCGGCGCACGGTGCGGTGCAGCACCAGCACCGTGGCCACTCCTTCGAGTACCTGCGGCAGGATCAGGGCCCACCCGTGCATGCCGAAGATCTTGCTGCTGATCACCTGCGGCCACAGCGCGGCCGGCGGCTTGTCGACCGTGACCACGCCGGCCGGGTCGAAGGAGCCGAAGAGGAAGTCGGTCCAGCTCTGCCCCATCGACTTCACGGCCGCCGAGTAGTAGCTGTTGCCCCACCCCAGGGAACCCAGTGCCCATCCGTACAGGACTGCCGAGAGGACCAGGACGGCTCCGAGTGCCGCGGGTGCCGCCCAGGTGGGCAGGACGCGGGCGGACGTGTGCCTCCCGGTGTTCGCCGAAGCCGCCGGTACGGAGGTGATGTGCGCGTAGTTGCTCATGTCTGGTTTCGCTCTCGTCAGCGGGTACGGCTGCGGGGGCCGGCGAAGACGGCCAGGCGCAGGACGGCGAAGCGGACGCCGGTCACGGCGACGGACGCCACGGCGAGGACCGCGGTCTCGGTGGCCGGTGCGGCGCCGGGATCGAGCCACCTGAACCACAGCACCGCCCCGGAGGTGACCAGGTATCCGAGGACGAACAGGCCCCCGGCACCGAGGTGGGCACGGGCGGGCGCGGTGGTGGAGTACCGGAAGGTGAGGCGCCGGTTCGCCTCGGTGTTGAGGACGGTCAGGACGAACAGCGAGACCAGGTTGGCGACGGCAGGCGTCCACCAGCCGCGCAACAGCCAGTACAGCAGTGCCTGTCCGGCCGTGGAGACGACGCCGATCGCGAGAAAGCAGCCGACCTCCCACGACAGCACGCCGCGTCGCGTGGCGGGTGCGAGGACGGCGTCGGGGTGCTCGGCGGCCGGTGCGGGGCGCGGTCTTACGGCGACGCGGGCACCACCGGAGGCCTTGAGGCGCGCCATGCGCCACAGGCCCCGCAGGTCGTCCGTGGCGGTGCTCATCACGTCCACCCGGGTGTCGACGTCCTCGACCCAGTCGACCGGCACCTCGTGCACGCGCAGTCCGTTGTGCTCGGCGAGCAGGAGCAGCTCGGTGTCGAAGAACCACGCGTCGTCGCGGGTCACCTTGAGCAGCGGCCGGAGCACCTCCGTGCGGGCCGCCTTGAACCCGCACTGGGCGTCGGTGAAGCGGACGCCGTGGGTGAGCCGGATGATGCCGTTGTAACAGCGGGAGATGAACTCGCGGCGCGGCCCACGCACCGTACGTGCACCGGGTGCCAGCCGGGACCCTATGGCGAGGTCGGAGTGGCCGCTGGCCAGCGGGGCGACCAACGGGAGCAACCCGTCGAGACCGGTGGACAGGTCCACGTCCATGTACGCCACGATGTCCGCGTCGCTGGCGCCCCAGACGGTGCGCAGGGCCAGCCCGCGCCCCTTGCGGTCCAGGTGGACGACGCCCACCCCGGGCAGTTCGTCAGCGAGGCGGCGGGCGGTGGCGAGGGTGTCGTCGGTGCTGGCGTTGTCGGCGACCGTGATCCGCCAGGGGAAGGGGAAACCCTCGGACAGACGTGCGTGGAGGGTGTGCAGGCACCCGGGCAGGGCGCGTTCCTCGTTGTAGACCGGCACGACGATGTCCACCGTCGCGGTACCGGCCTCCGGGAGAAGTAAGCGGTCGACGGGCTGGAACGGGGCCGGCCGCTCCATGCGGGCGGCGTTGTCGGTGAGGTGGGGGGTGGGAGTCATGGCTTCCTCAGGCATGAGGGGACGGCAGACTGCGGCTCACAGGCCCTGGTCCAGGGCCGCGACCTCACTGTTGCCGTCCCGCCTGTGGGGGTGGGGGGAGAATACCGAGAACTGACGGGGAGTCAGATCAATGGCCGAAAGCACTCCCACGACTCACTGTGGACTCGGCCGCATCACGATGTTGCGGAGTTCGCCGACGCCTCTGATCACACTGATCACCTGCGTTCTTGACCGAGGGGGCTCCTCGCGTTCTTGGCCAGCACCCGTTCCGGTCGGCGTTCCGGTCGTGATCAGATCGCCGGGCAGCAGGGTGACGGATCTGCTGACGTGCGCGATGACGGTGGCGACGTCGAAGAGCAGTTCCGAGGTGCTCGCCTTCTGCCGGACGCGCCTGTCGACGAGACAGTTCATCGTCAAGCCGCGAGCACCGATTGGCACATCGTCGGTGGTGACCAAGGCGGGCCCCACCACGGTCGCAACAGCAGCCGACAGGATGCCCTCCGAGCCGTTGCGCACAGCGACGTCGTTGACCACGGTGTAGCCCGCGACATGCCCCAGGGCTGATCGGGCCGTCACATCCCGGGCCCTTCGCCCGATCACCACGCCCAACTCCACACCCCAGAACACATCCTGCCCCCGGCCGGCACGCGGATGTCGTCCTCGGCACCGACGACGACATGCCCGCTGTTCCGCACGTAGAACTCCGGCGCGGCAGGGACCGGGCGCCCCAACGCCCGCACTCGAACTGAATGGTTGGGGCTGACGGCAACCATCTTGCCCGGCCGGACAATCAGTGGCGCATAAATGTCGTCCAGCCTGTGACGCTCCCCGGTATCGGCACCGGCCCGCTCCCACCAGTCGTCGCCGGACGCGATCAGCGCCCCGAAATCCGGGTACGGGGCCTTTGATCACCACGGACCGGCCGACTCGTGTCCGGCGGCTTGGGCGGTGTGCCTGAGCACGCCACTTGGCACATGACCAAGGGCCAGTTCGGAGGCTTGATCCTCTCGAACTGGCCCTCTCGCGTGATCACCTCCGTGCACACCCGTGCCACACCCGTGCCACAAAGGCCACTGACTACTACGGGCCGTGCCAGATGATGCACGTCATGCAGCGGATGGCCTCGACACTTCCGGTCCCCTCCTGACTGTGATGGGCGGTCTTGTTCACGACGCCGACCAGCAGAACGCTTCCTACGGCCAGCGCACCCAGGATCCAGGCGCAGCCCTACGCGTCGCTTCCGGGTGCTCAACGGCTTCTCGGGCGTGTTCTCGCCCGGCAGTGTCGTCATGTTCCTGTTTCACCGATCAAGGTCGTTGCGCCGCTTCCGTGAGACCACGTAGGTGTGCACGTAGTCTGCGCACCGGCCGCAGCCACGCCGGTTGCCCCGCGGCGGTGCGGGCCGGGGCACCCAGAGTGCGCCCGGCCCAACCCCAGAACTCCCCGCCCGGCTCGACTCGTACGTCCAGGGCCTTCGCGGCGCGGGCGTGGCGGGCGCGCATGCGCTCTTCGGTGTCCGGGTCAGGGGGGAGGCGAGTACACCAGTGATCTCCCGCAACTGGGCGGCGTCAGGGAAGGTTGGGCGACGGCGTCGGTCGCCTTACTCCAGTGTGGCGCACCGGCGGCGGCCAGAAGGACGTCCGTCACTCGCGGGCAGGACGCCACGGCGAGAACACCCGCCTGTGCGGGGGTCAGGCCCGGCCGGATGAGGTCGGCCAGCTCCTGGTCGACCATGCCGGGCAGCTCACCGCCTGCAACGGCGCCGACGCCATCCCGCAGCCCCGCGCCGACAGCGGCAGGGAGCGGGCCCCTGCCGTCCAGGGCCTGGACGATCGGCATCGTCGGCTGACCCCGGGCGCTCGCCAAAGGCCCGGCCGACGCCGAGGCGGCGAAAAGGTTGGTGTGCGGGGCCGACGGAACCGAGTAACGTCTTTATCATGTTCTTCCAGACCCCGATTTACGAGTGAGAGCGTGACGGGCCCCTCTGACGTCCTTCGATGTCGCCGCCCGTCCCCCACCGGTGAATCCGTAGATCACTTCACATCATTACCGGGAGAACCCGTGACCGTGAGCAAGAACATCAACAACCCCGTGGGCATGGGAGGTGGCCAGCGCAAGAAGCTGTCCCGCGCCGAACGGCAGAACAACGGTCCGCACCGCAACCTCGACCGCCAGGGCGCAGCTGACCAGAAGGCGGAGCTGGTGCGCAAGATGCGCGAGAAGACAGGCACAGCTGAGGGCGCCGGGCAGACGGGCGACGACACCGCACAGAGCTGACGTACCGCGGGGGCAAGGCAGCACCCCCACGGGGAAGGGCCCGGACCGCGACGCGCGGTCCGGGCCCTCCTGCCGTATCGGGGCCCTCGCGGCGCGGGCGTGGCGGGCACGCATGCGCTCTTCGGTGTCCGGGTCAGGGGGAGGCGAGTACACCAGTGATCTCCCGCAACTGGGCGGCGGTCAACCGCCGACTGTGTGCCGTTCCTCATCGGGGGTAACGGACGTCCAACCGATCTGACTGGGGACCCGTGATGGCGCGCACAGCTCTGTACGACAAAGCCGCAAAGAAGGCGCGGAGAGGGGCGGACCCTGGCAAGCCCTTGTCGTGGTGGGGCCGGGGGGTTGCCATGCTGTTGGCCTTCGCGGTGACCGTGGCCTTCGCCGTGGTGCTGGCCCGGCTCACTTTGGAACCGTCGGCTGCCTCCGTGTCCTTGACACACAGTAATCTGCGCCCCGGGGATTCCATCCGCAACTATCTTGCGCAGCCCGCCTTCCGTGACACCGTCAAGCAGCTCGGCGGGAATATCATGCTGGGCGTCCCGTTCGGCGTGCTGCTGCCGGTGCTGCTTCCCAAAGTCCGTGGGTTGCTGCGCGTGGCAGTGGTCACGGCCCTGGTGATGCTGCTGGTCGAACTTGTACAAGGTGCCCTGGTCACCGGGCGGGCCTTCGACATCGATGATGTCCTGCTCAACACGTCGGGCGCCTTGCTGGGCTACCTGCTGATCGGCCGTCGACTCGGCCGCGCCGTGCACCCCAGGCGCCGCCACTGGTGGCACCGCTTCACCCAACGGCGGGCCACTGCCGCAGACTGAGATCCTGCCGATCGGCGGAGTAAGGCAACTGCTGTCACGGACGCATCCGTCCAAAGGTGCCTACCGAAGGCCAGGGCCACTCCGGCCGGCCTCGCTGGTCCTCCGGAGACTGGAGCCGGTACCGCGCAGCTACTGGAGGCGAGCGCACTGGACGGCGAGCTGGTCGTATGGGACACCGCCGGACGGCTCGCCTTCGAGCAAACCACTACCGGCGCCGGTTCGATCTCTATGGCCGGCGATCACCGGCGCTGGGCTACGTCGTCATTGCCGCAGTGCGGGCAGAGTGCTGTCGCCTTCGTAGAGGGGATGCCCTGCCCCCGGCCACAGCCGGACCAGCACGGTCACCTGGCGGGTTTTCGGCTGGGCGAAGTCGGTGTCGACGTCGCTGCGACTCCTCCGGCCGACGCCGCCCCGCACGCTGGCACCGCACCTGCCCCGACCTTTCCCCCCGCCGACGTCCCCCACATGACGGCGCCGCCGCGCGGACGGCGGCAGGGCCCGGCGGCCCCGCCGACGCGCAACGGCTGCGTCCGCGCCGCTCATTCCGCCCTCCCACTCCTCAACTCCAGCCAGGGACATGGGCAAAAGCGGCCGCAACCGGGAGGTCAGCAGCCCGACCGCGCCAAAACTCAACCTGTACGGGACCCCTTACGCCCATGAGCGAGGCGGCTGCCGGATTGGGCAGCCGCCGCGCCCNCCGCCCTCCCACTCCTCAACTCCAGCCAGGGACATGGGCAAAAGCGGCCGCAACCGGGAGGTCAGCAGCCCGACCGCGCCAAAACTCAACCTGTACGGGACCCCTTACGCCCATGAGCGAGGCGGCTGCCGGATTGGGCAGCCGCCTCGCCCTACCTACCTGCCCGGTCAGCCCCGGATGATGTTCTGGGCCTGCGGGCCCTTCTGCCCTTGGCCGATGTCGAAGGTGACGTGCTCGCCCTCGGTCAGCTCGCGGTATCCGCTGCCCTTGATCTCGGAGTAGTGCGCGAAGACGTCCGGGCCTCCGCCGTCCTGCTCGATGAAGCCGAAGCCCTTTTCGGCGTTGAACCACTTCACGGTGCCGCTGGCCATACTGGTCGATCCTTCTGTCATTCCCGGGAACAGCCCTTCGTCCGGGCATGCTCCGGCTCTGTGCCCTCGCACAAGCCAACAGCCGTTCTACCCCGGAACGAGGCACTCACCCCACTGGCGACACAGCCCTGCACGCCTTGCAAGCTCGCCGGGCACCGGCCCTTCCCCACTTGGTGGCAGACGACGCCCGGGCCGGACGTCTCTCGAGGGGCCACGCATGGGGCAGGCAGACGACGGGGTACTCACCTGCCTGCCCCTCATTGCGCGACCTCCCACTCGAAAAAAGGGGCGAGTGGGCACCACGAGACCCCTGGGTCCTGGGTCCACCCCCTACAGCGCGCTGGAGCCCCGGACTGCCACACCCTGGGCCACACATTGAGTCCAGTGAAGTTGCGGAGCTGTGTGAGCAGGGGCAGACCCAGTCACGGGGGGAAACCGAGCCTGCCCCTGCCTATCGGCGCCTGCATACCTCCCCCGGAGGATGAGCGCGCCACGACCCCATCCGGGGTCACTTCCCAGAGCGCACCGCACATCAGGAATGTCACGTGCAGACGGAGATGGCCGCGAGACCGACACCCCTATGAAGGCGCACACTTGTCACCATCATGAATTGATCACGAATGACACACATTGCTGGTCCGGGGGTCGTGATGCCCCCTCCGGTCAGCCTCCTCCGTTCCATTCGGAAAATTGCCCTGTCGCCCGAACATTTCGGCAATTGCCTAAGCAGGAGGCCATATTCAGGTCATCGCGGACGCCGGTGTAACACGACAGGGCATGCGGAACGCAGAAGCAGGCAGAAGCAGGGCGCTGACCCGGGCTGAATCTCGATGCCCGGAACGAATGCGTCAACATGACTCAGCAGATGGGATTTCCTGTGAGCAACATCGACCCGGTTCCCGGATACCAGACGTATCATCAGCCCGCGGGCCCGGACCGACCTGTGCGCCACCAGGCCGCCGCGCGGCGCACAGCCCTCACTGTCAGTACGATCGCCGACATCGCGGCAGGCCTGCTCGGCCTATGGGTCCTGCTGTTCCTGCTCGACGCGAACCAGGCCAATGTATTCGTCGAGTTCGTGCAGAGAATGGCCGACTGGCTGGCCTGGTGGTCGCAGGATATTTTCACGATGGACACAGAGGGTCTACGAGTTGTCCTCAATTACGGCCTCCCGGGTGTCATGTATTTGCTGATCGGCCATGGGGTCGCCGCCCGGCTCAACCGAGCCTGACAGCGGCCAGCCTTTACTACACGCCACAAACCGCTGCCGTTTGCGGCCTCCGCGCCGACGAATGTGCGGGGACGTGACGGAAGCCGATGGGCCGACTCGTCGCGCACGGGGCCGAGGCGCGGGATGGCACGCACCTCGACTGGAAACGATCACCTGCCGATCTCTGAGGACCTGGTACGCGAACGCCGTGACGCCGAGGCTCAGCTGGCGGCCGATCACACGCACCATCAAACGGCGGAAGTACTGACCGGACGGGACGCGGGCAGGCGGGCCAACGGCGCAGTCGAAATCAGGAAGACTGGGCAGCGGCCCCGGCCGATGGAAGGGAGAGGAGGCAGAGCCGTGGGTTCCTGCTACGAAGTCCAAGTCCTGCTGCGCCGCATCGGGCGGTGGTGGGCCGTCGACGTCCCCCGCCTTGACCTGCACACCCAGAGCCGCACCCTGGAGGGTGCCGAGGACTTGGCGCGTGGCCTCGTCGCCGAAGCCATCGGTGTCCCACCGGACGTGATCGTCCTGGACATGGTAGTGCCAGAACTCGCGCCCGTGCTCGGTCCGGTGGCGGAAGCACGGCGCCGCCGGGCGGCTGCGGCCGCCGTCGAAGATCAGGCGATCGCAGCCGCCGTTCGCGAGCTCGTAGACGAGCTGAGCGTGAGCCAAGGGGACGCCGGGCGTCTGCTCGGTATGTCTCCGAGCGAGGTGGCCCGCTTCACGCCACCCCGGGGACCGGCGACCGCCGGCACCGGGCAGCTACCCCCACTGTCCGCGCCGAGTCCGCCGCGACCGGCCCCCGCTTCAACTCCCAGCCGGCGCCCTGGCTCCACCGGGCGGCCGCGGCAGGCGATTTCCCCCGCCCGTCCCGCCTGGGCGATCCCGGACGACGGCGCCGAGGGCCGGGCGCCTGGCTGACAGAGTTTCACGTCCAGGCGACTCGGCGGACATGCCCAGTGGTTGCTTGGTCGCGCGCGGAGGTGCCCCGCAGGGGCTCGCGCCCATCCTCTTGCGTGCATGCGGGCACAGGCGTTCGTTCGTGCGGTTGTGTGGCGTGGCCACCGACTATTTGGGATGCCGGTGTGACGTGCCGTACGCTCCGGGGCGTTGCTCGGCCAGCGGGGGGACGGATCGTGGGAAAGGGAGGGCACGCTCAGCGCGTGCCGGCCGACGATCTGGCGCTGGGCGCGGCGGTTGCCCGGGCGCAGGACGGTGACGAGGCGGCGTTCGCGGTGCTGTACCGATTGGTGCAGCCGAGCCTGCTCGGCTACCTGCGCGGGCTGTTGGGTGAGCGCGCCGAGGACGTTGCCGCCGCTGCCTGGCAGGAGATCGCCCGCGAGTTGCCACGGTTCCGCGGCGACGGGCACGGATTCCGTGGCTGGACGGCGAGCATCGCCCGGCACCACGCGCGCGGCCACCTCCGACGTCGCGGTGCACCGTCCCGCTCGCCGGGAAGCCCCTGGACGCCACAGACCGGTGACCACATCGCCTATACCCTGCCCGAAGCTACGCTGTCCACCGAGACGGCCCACGCCCTGGTCGCCCGCCTCCCCCGCGCCCAGGCCGAGGCGGTCCTCCTGCGGCTTGTCGTGCGCCTGGACGAGCGCGCGGTCGCACGGGTGATGGGCAGACCCAGCGCCGTCGTACGGATCCTGGCTCGCCGTGGGGTGAGGAGCCTGGCCCGCCTGCTCGGCCCCGACGAAGTGACACAGGATGTCGCGCGGACGCTGGGGGAACCGAGATGAACACCCCTCGAAACGGAGACGAACGGTTGAGCGGCGAGGCGCACCAGCCCGAGGCCGCCCCAAGCCTCGGTCATACGACCGGACGTGACGATACGTCCGGCCTGGACCGTACGGCCGAGCGGATCGGTGAAGCACTGCGACGGCAGCCCGTGAAAGACGGTGCGGAGCAGGCCGCGCTTGCCGCTTTCCGAAGCGCCCGCGTGGCGGGCGACGGGGCCCTGCGTACCCGGCGCCGGGACGACTGGCGCCCAAGGACCCGCAAGCAGCGCTGGGCGCGCGGCGGGGCACTCGCCCTCGTGTCGAGCACGCTGCTGGGCGGCATCGCCTTCGCCTCCATCGGCGTGGTGGACAGCGCGCAGCGGCAGCCTCCCGAAGCCGGTGCCGGCCACAGCACACGTCGGCCGTCCACGCCCACACCCACGGCCATGCCCGGCGAACAGGATGCTCCTTCCACCGGGTCTGGCACCGCACCCGCCGCCTCTCCCCCACACCCCGGCAATGCGAAGGCCATTGAGGCGCACTGCCGGTCCTACGAGAAGGTCAAGGACCGCGGGCACGCCCTGAACTCCACGGCATGGCAGCGTCTCGTCCAGGCCGCGGGCGGCGAACAACAGGTCGCGTCCTACTGCGCCCAGTTGACGGGACCGGCGGAAGAGGCCACCCCGGCACCGACCAAGACGGACAAGACGGAGAAGGCAGAAAAGACCGGGAAGGGTCAAGGCAAGCCGAGCGCCGGGGCCAAGCCGTCGAGGGGGCCCTCCAACCGGCCCTGAACAGCGCCTGATCCCAGCCCGCCGGACCGGACCTACCGCACCACCAGGGGCCCGTCGTCCGGCCTGGTAGACCAGGCGGGACGAGGGCCCTCTGCACCAAACGCCCGCGATCCAAGGGCGGTCGGGATTACTTGATGTAGACGAGTCCGTCGGTGGTGATGGTGGGACGGCCGCTGGTGCCGACGACGACGATCTTGATGGTGTGCTTGGCACTGCTGGACCAGGTCTTGGTCCAGATCGCCTGCCGGTACAGGGTGGTCGAGGACTTCAGGTCGACCGTGCCGATTTTGACGCCGTCGACGTAGACGTACACCTGACCCGAGGTGGAGGCCCGGGAGACCACCCAGGAGGCGGAGCGGCCGGTGAAGGTCCAGGTGAGGCCGGCGCCCTTGGAGCCGCTGGAGTAGGACTTGCCGCCCAGGTAGCTGGTGGAGGAACGGGTGCTCCAGCTACCGGACTTGACCGCCGAGGTCTCTTGCAGGATCACCGGTGTGTAGGAGGCGGACGCGGTGCGGTAGTTACCGGCGTAGTCGAACGCCTGCATCGTCCAGGTGGGGGCGTACCGGAGTTGGCGGTGCGGTTGGAGGTTGTGGTGGTCGGGCCGAAGGTGGCGGCCGCCGGGGACACCAGCTTCACTTCGCGCAGCGCCTTGTCGTCGGTCGCTTTCCAGCCGAGGGTGACCGGGACGGCGGTGGTGTTGACGGTGCCGGTGTGCAGGGAGAGCTTCGGCGTGGTGGTGAAGGCGGGCGCAGTGGTGTCGGCGACGACGTTCAGCGCGGCGGTGGTCGCGGTCTTGCCGGACTGGTGCACGGCCCGCACGGCGACGGTGTGGCTGCCTACCGCCAGGGTCGCGTTCGCGGAGGTGGCAGTGCCGGAGGCGGTGGCCGCGACCTTGCCGTCGACCAGCAGCTCGAACCGGGAGATGAGCGAGGGCGGCCTGGTCGCCGTCCATCGGGCCGTGATGGCGCCCTTGGTGTAGTACGTCGTACCCGACAGAGCGGCACCGCTGACGGAGGTGACCTTCAGGCCCTGCACCGGGCCGGCCGCCCAGGTGCGGATGGTCGGCAGCTGAGCGTAGAGGGAGTTGCCCGGGCACTGGGTGTTGTAGCCGTCGCGGTGGCCGGAGATCCGGTTGAACGTGTACTTGGTGCCCGCGGTGAAATGAGTTGGACCTTCGAGGAGATGACCGCATACGCCTCCAGGGGCACTTACGTACGCCCCGGCGATGCTCGGCTCCGCCACCTGCGGCAACGGCGGCTGCCTCACCGAGCTCTGGGGCGTGCGCGGCCGCCAGGACCCGCCACCGCTGAAGCCCGGCGACACCGTCACCCTCACGGTCGAGGGCATCGGCAGCGTCTCCAACACCGTGGTCGCCGGGGCGGACCCAGTGCCCTGCCGACCGCCCGCAAACGCCCCCGGCTGCGCCCGTGAACCGCGCGGCGGAATGCAAGCCGGACGGCAAGGTCTTCGTCGTCACAAGGGCCGCGCTCGGACAGGGCGCGGCCGTGACCGAGGGCTGACTCGGGCGGAGGCATCCGCGTCAGCACCCTGCGATCGGCCACTGATCCGCGACCGACCCGCGGCCGACCTCCGACCGAAAGCCCCCCACGTGAACAAGGTCAGCGCGAGCGCCGCCGAGGCGGTCGCCGACATCCCCGACGGTGCTTCGCTCGTTGTCGGCGGGTTCGGGCTGTCCGGGGTACCCGCCGCCCTCATCGGCGCCCTGCATGCTCAGGGCACCACCGGCCTGAACTCAGGGCACCACCGGCCTGAACGTCGACCCCAACAACTGCGGCGTCGACGGCCAGGCTGGGCGTACTCCTCGCCTCACGCTCACTGGGTGTAGAAGGTGGCGTCGGCCCGGTCGGTCGCCGTGCTGAGAGCCTGGACCTGCAGCAGGTAGTCGTAGTGGCGGATGTAGCGCCCCGGGAAGTTGAAGGACTCGTAGGAGACCCCGGCGGAGTCCGCGAGGCCGGCCCGGGCGGTGAAGGAGGCGTCACTGCGGAACTGGGCCGTCCCGTCGTTCTTCTCCACCCACACCTCGAAGTTCTTGTGGCGCAGGAAGTAGCCGGGGAAGTTGGCCGACTCCAGGGATACGGTGCCGCTGCCGGCGAGACCGGTGACGACACGGAACTGCGAGTCGGCGAGCGGAGAGACGTTCGGCTCGGTCTTGGCGCGGAACTCCCAGTGCCGGATGAACCGGTCTGGGAAGTTGTACGAGGAGAGCCGGATCGGGGTGAGGCCGTCGGCGACCGGGATGCCGAAGTCGGGTGTGCCGTCGGCCTTCCAGTAGATCTTCTGGACGCGGGTGCGGCGGTTGGGGTCGTTGAGGGGGTCGCCGCTGATGTCCTTGTAGCTGCGGTCGTGGTAGACGAGGATGTCCGACTTGCCGTCCTCGGAGACCGTGAACTGGTTGTGGCCGGGGCCGTACTGGCTGGTGGCTGCGTTGCTGGCGAAGACCGGGCCGGTGGACTTGGCCCAGGACGAGGCGCTGAGCAGGTTGGCCGAGGCGGAGGCGGTCAGCATGCCCATGCAGTAGTTGGCGTCGGTGGCGCTGGCCGAGAAGGTCATGAAGACCTTGCCGTTCCGCTGGATCACGGCCGGGCCCTCGTTGACCGTCTGGCCTCCGGCGGTCTCCCAGGAGGCGGTCGGCCGGCTGAGCATGACCGGAGTGCCGGTGACGGTCCACGGGCTGGACATCTGCGCTATGTAGATGTTGGTGCCGGAGCCGACGGCCGGGTCGTTCTGCGCCCAGGAGAGGTAGCGGCTGCCGTTCACGACGAAGGTCGTCGCGTCCAGGGAGAAGGTGTCGAGCGGCAGTGCGATACGCCCCTTCTCCGTCCAGGTGCCCGTGATCGGGTTCGCGGCGGTGCACTCCAGGACGTACGGCCGGATCTTCCAGATGTTGTTGGCGTCGCCGGCGGCGAAGTAGATGTACCACTTGCCGTCGATGAAGTGGATCTCCGGAGCCCAGATGTGGGCGCCCATCTGGCCGCTGGCGTGCTTGGTCCAGATGGTCGTCTCAGTGGCTGAGGAGAGCCCCTGGATCGTGGTGGCGCGGCGCAGCACAATGCGGTCGTACGCCGGCACCGTGGCGGTGAAGTAGTAGAAGCCGTCGGTGTGCTTCCAGATGTGCGGGTCGGCCCGCTGCTCGGCGATGCTGTTCGTGTACGTCACGCCGGGTGACGCGGGTACGGCGGCGTGGGCGGTGCCGGCGGAGACACCGGTGAAGGTGGCGGCGGCCGAGCCGGCCATCATGCCGAGGACCGTTCGACGGGTGAGTGCAGGTCTCACGGACTACTCCCTCTGGGGCTGGAGCTGGGGTGGGGACGCGTCGACAGTTCACACTCTGCCGGTATTTCGAACACAGTTCGTAAGCTCGGCCAGAACATAGGTTCTCGCGTAAGACCCCGTCAACGCTTCTGTCACACAGGTTTCACACGGCGACAAAGAGGGTGTGCCTTCCCTGTCCGGCCAGGCGAGAACCACCCGGGTGGGTTCGGTCGAGTAGGGCGGCCGCGAAACGAGCGTCGACCACCGCCCGCCTCCTGCCGGCCACCGACGAGCGCGCCGACACCGGCACCCACGTCACCTTCCAGCCCGCGGGCACTTCACCAAGAGCCATCCGCACGGCCAGTCGCCGTCCAGCTGACGAATCCGAGCCGCGCCGATGTTCTCCTCCACATGGGCCACCGAGGACGTACCGGGGATCGGCAGCAGCGCCGGCGAGCGACGCAGCAGCCAGGCCGGCGCGAGCTGGGGCGGCGTCGTGTCGTACTCCTTGGCAACGGCGTCGAGGGGGCCGCCGGGCCTGGCCAGCTGTCCGGTGGCGATGGGGAACCACGGGATGAACCCGATGCCGTTTACCTCCGCGTACTCCAGGACGTCCTCGGATTTGCGCTCGGCGAGGTTGTACATGTCCTGCACCGACACGATCTCGGTGACCGCCCGGGCCTCCTCCAATTCGGCCAGGGAGACCTCCGACAGGCCGATGTGCCGGATCTTGCCGACGTCCCGCAGCTCGGCCAGCGCGCCGAGCTGGACGGCGAGGGGCACCTGCGGGTCGATCCGGTGCAGCTGGTAGAGGTCGATCCGGCTCCAGGCCGAGGTGACGCAGGCTCAGTTCGACCTGCTGGCGCAGGTACTCGGGGCGGCCCACCGGCAGCCACTGGCCGGGGCCCTGCCGGGTCAGGCCGCCCTTGGTGGCGATGACCAGGTCGTCCGCGTAGGGGTGCAGTGCCTCGCGGATGAGCTGCTCGGCGATGAACGGACCGTAGGAGTCGGCGGTGTCGATGAAGGTGACGCCCAGCTCGACCGCATGGCGCAGGACGCGTACGGCCTCGGCACGGTCGGCGGGCTCCCCCAGACTCCGGGGCCGGTCAGGCTCATGGTGCCGAAGCCGAGGCGGTGGACCGGCAGGTCGCCGCCGATCCGGAAGACACCGCTTTCGACTGCGGGACGGACGGCGGTTCCGGTCGTGTTCGTGATCACGGGCGGGTCCTCTCAAGCTGACGTCCAGGAGGTGCCGCTGTTCGGCGAAGGCGGCGCCCTGTCATGAGTCAGGGCCGGGCCGTGGTCGGCTCCATGGTCGGGCCGGCCACGGCGGCCGCGGTCAGCTGCTGGCGCAGGTCCAGGTAGCAGCGCAGCCGCACGCCGCGCTGCCCTGCGTCCCGCGTCGTCTGCTCCGCTGTGGCCGTCGCCCACCGGTCGGCGAGCAGCTGCTTGGAAGGCCAGGACGGTGGCGTCGTCGGCGGCCGCGACGTCGACGACGACCAGGCCCGTCTCGCTCACGTGCGCCTCGTGGATCGGGTCCGTGTACGGCACTACGCCCGGTCACCCTGGGAGAGTTCCGCCGCTGCCGTGTCTTCACCCGACCGAGTAGCAGGCCGTCAGGCTGTCGCCACCCCAATCCCAGCGGACCGGATCGCCGGGCGCGGGTCGTCGTCCTGGTCCAGGTCCTCGTCCTGCCGCGCACCAGCTGGCGCGTCATGCGCACCCCGGCCCCGGAGCCCGCGCCACAGGACTCTCCGACGTGGCCATCAACGACATCGACTACCTCGACCTCGACTACTGACCCGACGCCGACCGCGGGCCCAGGATCGCTTGCGGGACGGGTGCCCCTCACGCTTCCGTCGGCCTTATAGGGCACTCCGCTGCGATGAAGCTCACCGGCGTCCCGCGCTTTTCGTAAGGGGGACGGACGCTGGTCCTTNCCGCGGGCCCAGGATCGCTTGCGGGACGGGTGCCCCTCACGCTTCCGTCGGCCTTATAGGGCACTCCGCTGCGATGAAGCTCACCGGCGTCCCGCGCTTTTCGTAAGGGGGACGGACGCTGGTCCTTCGTCACCGGTGCGGTGCATTCTTCCAATCTCCCCCTCGAAGCCGCTCACCTGCGTAAATGATCAAAGGACTGCGGTCGCTGGGTGTGGCCGGGTGACCCATCCGTCCGTATGCCGTGTTGCAGCCCTGACGGTCTGTCGGTTTTCTCATGAGCGGAGCAGAACAACGGTGCCGCGCATTCCGGCCGGCCACTGCTTCCCCCGGAGGAACTTCATGCGTATCAAGTGTGCAGGCGCCGGCATCGGTCTGGTTCTCGGTGCCGTCGGTCTGTCAAGCCCAGCCGCAGCAGCCGCGAGCGGCCCCACCAGTGATTCAGATATCCACATCAGCACGAGACACGCCGCCCCAGGCTCCACCGTCCGCGTCAGCACGACAGCCTGCGGCTCGGAGACCTACGGGAAGGGCGAGTCCGAGGCAGGAGGCAAGTTCCACCTCTTCCCAGGCGACCGCAAGGGCGTACTGACCGGCGAATTCCAGGTGCCGAGTGGAACAGAGCCCGGTGCTTACACCGTCACTCTGAAGTGCCCGCCGCGAGTCAAAGTCACGGGCACGTACATGGTCGGCACCGGCAACCCCAGCGGTGCAGTCGATGCTGGTTTCGGGACGGACAACGACAAGAGCACACAGCTTGCCCTGGGGGCGGTGCTGCTCGCCGGAGCAGCCGCCGGAGGCGCGATCAAGATGCGCCGCCGCCCGGCCGGCGCCCGCACCTGACGCTCTGCTCCATCGGCCCAGCCCCCGGGCCTGTGTCGGTCCGGGGGCTCGAGTCGCTCCCGTCACTCATTTCGGCCGCGAAGCAAAGGCGCTAGAGCGATGGCACCCGGCGACGAGCCCGTCGACCCTTCCCCCCCGTTCACCCCCTCCACCAAGTTCCTCGTCTGCACCCTGCTGACGGGCTTGATGCTGATGATCACGGCGCTACGAGGCGGACAGCCTCCGCAACCTTCGACCGCGCAGTCCTTCTCCCCCTCCCTGCGGCCCGGTCCCAGCAGCACCGCCCCGGCCCACCACCCCTCCGTGTCGGCGCTGCCTCCGTCTGATCCGGTGCGGCTGCGGGTCTCCGCCATCAGCGTGGATGCCCCCATGACGGAACTGACCCTCGACGAGACAGGAGCACTGCGCCCACCATCAGCAGATATGCCGGCCTTTGCCGGGTGGTACGGCGATGGCACGGCTCCCGGCTCAGTGGGGACAGCTGTCACGACGGGACATGTCGACACGCCGGAAGGACCCGGGGTTTTCTACCGGCTCGGAGCACTGGCCAAGGGCGACACCATCGAGATCACCCGGGCAGACCGGCGAACAGCGGTCTTCACGGTCGACGCTGTCGAGCTCTACGACAAGGAAGCGTTTCCGGACGAGAAGGTCTACGGCAGTTCCCCCTGGCCCGAATTACGCGTGATCACCTGTGGGGGTGAATACGCCGAAGAAACTGGCTACCAAGGCAATGTCGTCGTATTCGCAACGCTGACCGCGGTGACGTGACCGCACCGAACCAGCCTGTTCGTCATGCCCCGCCCCAGACGGCGGACGCGCTGGGCACAGATCCTTGGTCTGAGTGGAGTCGGGAAGCGAGGAACCAGAAGGTCGCGACGCCGAAGGTTCTGGTGGAGCGGTGCCGGATGGTGGAGCTGAGCTGGGACGGCTGGCTGGTCCCGCAGATCGCCGACGAGCTGAGGTGCAGTCAAAAGACGGTGCGCCGCTGGCTGCACCGGTTCAACCGCTTGGGGCTTGAGGGCTTGGAATATCTGGGCGGGCAGGGCCGCAAGCGAAGGATCACCGAGGCCGAACGCTCCCGGATCATCGCGATGGTCAAGCAGACCCCGCACCGCATCCCCGCTGCGCGCCACCACCGACCAGCTCACCGGCCTGCCGCCGGCGCTGGTCATCACCGGTGAGGCCGACGTGCTGCGCGACGAGGGCGAGGGGTACGCCAACAAGCTGCGCGAGGCCGGGGTTCCGGTGACCGCCGTCCGCTTCCAGGGCATCATCCACGACTTCGTGATGCTCAACGCCCTGCGCAAGACCCACGCCGCCGAGACCGCGATCACGCTCGCCGTCGCCACCCTGCGCACCGCGCTGCACGGCCACTGAGACACCACGAAGGGGACTTCGACATGACCACCACCCCCACCGTTCTTCTCGTGCACGGCGCCTTCGCCGACGCCGGCAGCTGGTCCGGGGTCATCGCGGAACTGCAGGGCCGCGGCATCCCCGTGCTCGCGCCCCTCCAACCCGCTGCGCGGTCTCGCGTCCGATGGGCGTACATCGCCTCCGTGGCGGCCCAGATCGACGGCCCGGTCATCCTGGTCGGACACTCCTACGGCGGCGCGCTCATCACCGTGGCCGGCACCACCGACAACGTCGTCGGACTGGTCTACGTGGCCGCCTACGTCCTTGAAGAGGACGAGAGCCTCGGCGAGCTGCAGGGCCGCTTTTCCGCCTCTGCGCTGGTGAGCAACCTGGACCAGCCGGGCCCGGGTGAGTGCCTCGCCGTTCGGGTCGATGACGGGGGTGCAGCCGATGTTGCACGCCTCGGCGACCAGCAGCGCCACCAGGGAGGTCTTGGGGTTCTCCATGCGGGTGCGGCCGTCGCCGAGGTGCACGAAGGCGTCCAGGACTCGGTCCAGGAGTCGACCTCGAACAGCAGGTCCGGCAGGTCGATCTTCGGGAGCATCGCCGCGGTGGTCTGTGGAAGCCAGCGCAGCGACTTCGGCTCACCGACCGCGCCGAGCCGGTCGTTCAGCTTCAGCCGCCCGTTGGGCTGCACCTCGAAGCTGAGCTTGGCGTCCTGCCCGGCCTCCTCCAGCCATTCGGCCATCAGTTGCCACACAGCGTCGCGTAGCATCATCAATCGATGACGCCACGTGCCTCATTTCGGGCGTCCTACCGTGGTACCCCAGACGGGGCAACGGCCTGAGCAGCCGTTGGTTGGGATGCGGGCCTCTTCGAGGCGGCGCGCCCCTTACCTGATCGGGTGATAGCGCCACACCTGTTCCACGCGGTAGCGTCCTTCGTACTGCTGCTGAGCTGCACTGATCCTCACCGGATCACGCTGCACGACGGTTGACCCCGCTAGGACTTGTCCGGCCGATCATGTTCGGAGCCAGATGGTGAGGGCAGCGACGGTTGCTGTGCCGAGGTAGACGTAGCG
>NZ_JBXEJE010000070.1:0-35423 GCF_056820935.1 Streptomyces sp. Q2
GGCGCTGCGGACCCGCCCGCGCCACAGCGGCCGGCGCGCCGCCCGGAGGGCGCCCAGCCGGCGGCCCGGTCCGTTCCACCGCTCGCTGACCTCACTGCCCGTCCGGTTCAGTCCCCGCTCCCCCGACCGTCCAGGAGGTCCGTCGTGACCGTGACCGACCGCATCGACCGCTTCGTCATCGACTCGCTGGGATCCGACATCGCCGGCGAGAGCGAGCAGTTGCGCGCTCTCGGGCCGATCGTGCCCGTCGAGCTGCCCGGCGGCATCCCCGCCTGGGCGCCCACCGGCTACGACGTCCTCAAGGACCTCATCCTCGACCCGCAGGTCAGCAGGGACCCCCGCAAACACTGGCGGCTGTGGCCGGAGATCGGCGAACACCCCTCCTGGGGCTGGGTGCTGGGCTGGGTGGGCGTGGTGAACATGCTCTCCACGTACGGCGCCGACCACGCACGGCTGCGCAAGTTGGTCGCGCCGAGCTTCACGCACCGGCGCACCGAGGCGATGCGGTCGCGGGTGGAGGCGATCACCGCGGAGCTGCTGGACACGCTGGAGGCCTCCGACGCCGACGTCGTCGACATCAAGGCGGCGCTCGCCCATCCCCTGCCCATGCGGATCATCTGCGAACTGTTCGGGGTGCCCGAGGAGTTGCGGGCGGACACCGCGCGGCTGATCGCCGCCATCATGGACACCTCCGACCCGAGCCCGGAGCACGCCGCGTCCGTGCAGGAGCAGATCGGCACGGTGCTGCCCGCTCTCATCGCCCACCGCGGGGAGCACCCCGGCGACGACATGACCACGGAGCTGATCCGGGTCCGGGACGAGGACGGCGACCGGCTCAGCGACGAGGAGCTGCTGTACACGCTGCTGCTGGTCATCGGCGCCGGTTTCGAGACCACGGTCAACCTCGTCGGCAACGCGGTCGTCGCCCTGCTCCGGCATCCCGAACAGCTGGCGGCCGTACGGTCCGGAAAGATCGCATGGGACGCCGTGGTCGACGAGACGCTCCGGGTCCACCCGTCCATCGCCTCGCTGCCGCTGCGGTTCGCCGTCACCGACCTCACCGTCGGCGACGTCACCGTGCCGGCCGGGGACGCGATCCTGACGACGTACGCCGCCGCGGGGCTGGATCCCGCGCACTACGGGCCGGACGCGGACGCCTTCGACGCGGCGCGCGGGGCCGACGACCACCTGGCGTTCGGGATCGGCGTGCACCGGTGCATCGGCGCGCCGCTGGCCCGCACGGAGGCCCTGACCGCGCTGCCGGCGCTGTTCGAACGGTTCCCCGGCCTGCGGCTTGCCGTCGACGCGGGCGAGCTGCGGCAGGTGCCGTCGTTCATCGCGTTCGGCTGGCAGGAGATCCCGGTACGGCTGCGCGGCTGACCGGGCGGTCAGTACGGCTCACCGAAACGACACACGGGAGCGCGACCGGTCCCCCGTTCCGGTCGTGCCCCCGCGGTGCCTAAAACTTACGTGTGAAACGCAACCGTTGTGAATCGCGTCAATGCCCGTTGTGCCGCGCACAGGGCTCACCCGTGCACAGGTGAGTCCGGATGGCCCGGTTTCGCCCGGTCCAGGACGGGCGGTTCGAGCTCGCCGACGACCAGGTGGGCCAGGACGACCTCGTAGAGATCGCTGCCGCCGGCAAGGAGCTGGCGTTCCAGGACGGGTTCCGCGCCGCGGACGTGCTCGCGCACGGTCTGCGCGTGCATGCCGAGGGTCAGGGCGGCCCGTTCGGAGTTGCCGCCGGCGGCTATCCAGGTGCGCAGCGTCCGGCGCAGGTCCCGGGTGTCGCAGTCCAGGCGGCCGAGCAGGTCGTGCGCCCAGGTGCGGACCGCGGTTCCGGTGAGGAGGTCGGCGAACCGGGTCGGGGCCGGCCCCGCGGCGCACCGTACGGCCGGGATCTCGGCGAGGCCGATCTGGGTGTTCAGGGCGAGGTGCGCGGCGGCCCGGACGGTCAGGTCGGAGAAGTCGGTGCCCAGCAGCCCTTCGACGCGTTCCATACGGGCGCGGACGGTGTTGCGGCTCACGCCGAGGACCTTCGCCGCGTTCACGGCGGTGAACTCCAGGCCGAGCCGCGTGGTGGCGAGGAGTTCGGCACGGGTGTGGTGCGGCAGCGTGTCGAGCGGGTGCAGCACCTGGGCGGTCCACTCGCGCAGCGCGGCGGGGTCCATCAAGCGTTCGGGGTGGGTGCGTTCCGCGTAGACGGCCGCGTTGTCCGGCCGGAAGTGCGCGACGGCGAGGGCGCTGACGGCCTGTCCGTAGGCGGTGGCGGTGCGGGCGAGGCTCTGCCGGGCGCTGCCGCCGAGGAACGTACCGGGGTTACGGACGACGAGGGACCGCAGCGCCGCGCCCGCGGCGTCGCCGGGGGTCACGACGATCACGTGCCCGTCCATGGCGGGGCAGCGCACGACGAGGGCCTGCTCGCCCGTCGCGTCGAGGCACTCCTCGGCGATACGGTCACGCTCCTCGGCGGAGCCTTCGAGGACGAAGACGCAGGCCGTGTCCGTGTCGAGCAGTCCCGGCCACAGGCCCGCCGCGACCCGGCGGGCCGAGACGGTGTCCTCCACCATCAGCAGTTGCAGGATCGCCAGCCTCAGGTCGGAGGCCGCGCGTTTCAGCCGGCGCCCTGCCACGGTCGCCTCGCGCGCCCGCAGCAGGAGCTCGACGACCTGCACGGTGTGCGTCACGATGTCGGACGCCCGCCGGTCGAACGGGGTCGTACGCGCCACGGCCAGCACCCCGGCCGGCCAGGGGGCGGGCCGCTCCACCCTGACCAGGCGCAGATGCCTGTCCTCCCCCTCCCACGCGGCGGAGGCGATGCGCCCGGCGACCAGGTCCGCGACCAGGTCGGTGTCCAGCGGCACCCGGGTGCCGGCGAGGAGCGCGCCGGTGTCGTCCTGCAGGGAGGCGCGGCCCTGTACGGCCTCGGCGAGCCACGCGACGACCCGGCGCACGTCGCGCCCGGTCGGCCGCAGATGGTCGAGCAACTCCTGCGCCCACGAGACGTCCCGCGTGCCCCTCACCTCCGTGTGAAGGTGTCCGTCCTCTCGGCCAGCCACGTCGGTCTTCCCCTCGCCCCTCGCTTCGTCCGGCACATCGGTCGGGGACGTTACCTCACGCCCGGCGGACGGTCAGCCGCGCGCCGGTGCGCGCCCCGTCGCGTACGCGTACGTGCCGGTGGCCGTCGCAGGAGTCAAGGCCGCTCGCCGTGACCGGGTCAGGTGAGCAGCGAGCCCGTTCCCTCGGGGGCGAATCCGGCGAGGGCCTCGTCGATACGAGCCAGGGTGTCGGCGTGCAGGTCGACGCGGGCGGCGGAGAGGTTCTCGGCGATGTGGGCCGGGGTGCGGCTGCCGGGGATCGGCACCACGTGGTCGTCCTGGTGCAGCAACCAGGCCAGTGCCAACTGGCCCGGGGTCAGGCCGAGGTCGGCCGCGATGCCGCGCAGCGGCGCGTAACGGTCGTTGTTGGCCTTGAGGTTGGCCTCGTCGAAGCGGGAGATGTTGCGGCGGAAGTCGTTCTCGGCGAGGTTGTCCACCTTGCCGGCCAGGAAGCCGCTGCCGAGCGGGCTCCAGGCCACGATGCCGACGCCGAGTTCGCGGGCGGTGGCGTGCAGGTCGGGCTCGACGGGCTGCCACATCGACCACTGGGTCTGTACGGCGGCGACCGGGTGGACCGCGTGGGCCCGGCGCAGCTGGCCGGCGGTGACGTTGGACAGGCCCAGGTGGCGCACCAGACCGGCCTTCACCAGGTCCGCGACCGCGCCGACCGTATCCTCCAGCGGGACCTGCGGGTCGGGGAAGTGCGGGTAGTACAGGTCGATCACGTCGGTGCCCAGGTTGCGCAGCGACTGCTCGGCGTACCCGCGTACGTACCGGGGCTCGGCGTTCACGGCGAGCTCACCGAAGGCGTACGACACGGGGAAGCGGTGACCTTCGGCGCCCTCGGGGACGCGGAAGCCGAACTTGGTGGCGACGACGACACCGTCCCGGCGGCCCTTGAGGGCCTCGCCGACGAGGCGTTCGTTGTGGCCGTCGGCGCCGTAGCCGTCGGAGGTGTCGACGAGGGTGGTCCCCTCGTCGAGTGCGGCGTGCAGCGCGGCGATCGCCCGTTCGTCGTCGATCTCGCCGTACACGCCGGGCGACAGCACCATCGCGCCGAAGCCGATCGCCGAGGTCTCGAGGTCGCCGAGCAGGCGGCGGGGCAGGGTGGTCATCGGTTGCTCCTTGGCCGTCCGGTCTCGTGGGATCCCTGGTGATGACTGGTGATGCCTGGTGATCCCTTGTGGCCCCAGCTTGTCCCCGGTTCGCTGCCGCCGTCCAAGACCTATGGCTATAACCGTTGGTTATGGACGTTCATGTGCGCGACCTTCGGTACTTCACGGTGCTCGCGGAGCATCTGCACTTCACCGTGGCCGCCCAGAAGCTCTTCATCTCCCAGCCCGCGCTGTCCAAGCAGATCCGGGCGCTGGAGCGCCAGTTGGGCTTTCCCCTGCTGGAACGCCGGCCCCGCGAGGTCGTGTTGACACCGCAGGGGCGGGCCCTGCTGCCGAGGGCCCGGGAGCTGGTGGCCGCCTGGGACGAGGCCTGGCGGGAGGCGCGGGCGGCCGGGCCGGTGTTCTCGCTCACCGTCGGCATGCAGACGGCCGTCGGCCGTGACCTGCAGCGCGAGGTGCTGGCCCGGTTCCGGGACCAGGGCTGGCGGATCTTTCTGCGGCTGGTCAGCTGGGAGGATTTGACCGCCGGTCTCGGCGACGGGGGTTCGGACGTCGCGTTCCTGTGGCTGCCGCTTCCCGTGCCCGGCCTCGTCTCGCGCACGCTGGTCCGCGAAGACCGCTGGGTCGCCCTGCCCGACGGCCACCGGCTGGCCGACCTGCCGGAGGTGGACTTCGCCGACCTCGCCGCCGAACCCTTCGTGGCGCTGCCCCGCTCGGCCGGCCCGGTGCGGGACTTCTGGCTGGCCACCGACGCGCGCGAGGGCCGCGAGCCCCGGATCGGCACCGAGGTGACGTCTCCCGCCGACACCTTCGAGGCGGTCGCCTCCGGGCTGGGCGTGGCTCTGCTGGCGGAGGGCAACGCCCGGCTCTACCCGCGCCCCGACGTGGTCTGCCGTCCCGTCCGGGGTCTGGCACCGGCGGAGCTGGCCCTGGTGTGGCGCGCGGACGACGCCCGGCCCGAGGTCGCCCGGTTCGCGGCCGCGTTCACACCGTTGCCCTGAGGCCCCCTCGGCCTTGCACGGTCGTCGCCCGCCTACGGCATAAGCTCGACGGATGGCCAAGTACTTCGACGTGCACCCCGAGAACCCGCAACCGCGCACCATCTCCCAGGTCGCCGACAGTATCCGCTCGGGTGCGCTCATCGCGTACCCGACGGACTCCTGTTACGCGCTGGGCTGCCGGCTGGGCAGCCGTGACGGCATCGACCGGATCCGGACGATCCGCCGGCTGGACGACCGGCACCACTTCACCCTCGTGTGCCAGGACTTCTCGCAGCTCGGCCAGTTCGTACGGGTCGACAACGACGTCTTCCGCGCGATCAAGGCGTCGACGCCCGGCAGCTACACCTTCATCCTGCCCGCGACGAAGGAGGTGCCGCGCATGCTCCAGCACCCGAAGAAGAAGACGGTCGGCGTGCGCATCCCCGACCACGTCGTCACCCAGGCCCTGCTCACCGAGCTCGGCGAGCCGCTGCTGTCCAGCACGCTGCTGCTGCCGGACGAGGAGGAGCCGATGACGCAGGGCTGGGAGATCAAGGACCGGCTGGACCACGTCCTGGACGCGGTGGTCGACTCCGGGGACTGCGGCACCGAACCGACGACGGTCATCGACTTCTCGGGTGGCGAGGCGGAGATCATCCGCAAGGGCGCGGGCGACACGTCACGGTTCGAGTAACGGGTTCACCAAGGGCCGTTCACGGCGGGGCAAGGCGAGATGGGGTGCGGGACACGCCCCTGACCAGGCGTGTCACGATGACCATGATCCGCCCGGCCGTCCGGGCGGTCTCGCCGGCCGACACGCCACAGAAGGGCAGCCCCAGCCATGACCCCTGTACAGGGAACCGCAGTCGACATCCCCACCGGCGACGGCACCGCCGACGCGTATCTGGCGCATCCCGGTGACGGTCGCCCGCATCCGGCGGTTCTCCTCTACATGGACGCGTTCGGGCTGCGCCCCCAGCTGACGTCCATGGCCGACCGGCTGGCCGAGGCCGGCTACACCGTCCTGGTGCCCAACGTCTTCTACCGGCACGGGCGGGCGCCCGTGGTGGAGCTGCCGGAGTTCATCGATCCGGGGGCGCGGCCGGAGATCTTCGAGCGGATCGGCCCGATCATGCAGGCGCTGACCCCGGAACTGGCCATGCGGGACGCGAGTGCCTATCTGCGATGGCTGGCCGACTCCCCCGAGGCCGGTGACGGCCCGATCGCCGTCACCGGCTACTGCATGGGCGCCCGCTTGGCCCTCCACACCGCCGGCACCTACCCGGAGCGGGTCGCGGCCGCGGCGGGTTTCCACGGCGGGCGGCTGGCGACGGAGGCCCCGGACAGCCCGCACCTGGTGGCCGGCAAGGTCACCGCGGAGCTGTACTTCGGCCACGCCGACCAGGACCCGTCGCTGCCCGTCGAGCAGATCGAACGCCTGGAGGAGGCACTCACCGCGGCCGGAGTCCGTCACACCTGCGAGGTCTACCCCGGCGCGCGCCACGGTTTCACGCAGGCCGACACCGCGTCGTACGACCGGGCGGGCGACGAGCGGCACTGGGCGGCCCTGCTCGATCTCCTGAAGCGCACCTTCTGATCCGGCCGCTTCACGCGGGGCGGGTGTGCGCGGAGCGTGTCACACCGGGTGCCCCGAAGAGCGGGTCTGGCTGGAACTCGCCGCTGTGTGACCGGAGTCGAGCCCCGTCACATGTGAGTTGAGTCCTTACCGCCGGTTACCTACAGGAACCGCTTGCTTTACGTGTCCTATACCCGTAAGCCTTCCCCCACAAGCCGTGACTCGGGGGGAGCTGGCGTATGGAAGGCACGGTTGACGGGTTCCGCTATGGGTTGGTGACCCCTTTGGCGGCCTATGTGATGGCGTGTCTGGGAGGGGCTCTGGGACTGCGCTGCACGGTCCGGTCGCTGCTCGGCACACAGTCGTGGAAGGCGGGCTGGCTGGCGCTCGGCGCGGCCGCGATCGGCTGCGGCATCTGGACGATGCACTTCATCGCCATGATCGGCTTCCAGGTCGAGGAGACCCGGATCCGCTACGACGTGGGCCTGACCGTGCTCAGTCTGGCCGTGGCGATCGTGGTGGTCGGCATCGGCGTGTTCATCGTGGGCTATCGCGGTGCGAGCACGGTCACGCTGTCCGCCGCGGGCGTCGTCACCGGTCTCGGCGTCGCCGCCATGCACTACCTGGGCATGGCGGCCATGCACCTGAACGGCGAGGTCCACTACGACCCGTTCGTCGTCGCGCTCTCGGTGCTGATCGCGATCGTCGCCGCCACTGCGGCCCTGTGGGCGGCCGTCACGATCCGCGGCTTCCTGACGAGCCTCGGGGCCAGCCTGATCATGGGCGTGGCCGTGTCCGGCATGCACTACACGGGAATGGCCGCCGTCAGCGTCCATGTGCACGACACCAGGGGCGGCACCTGGGCCGGCGACTCGCCCCACTCGCTGCTGTTACCCATGCTGCTCGGGCCGGTCGTCTTCCTCGTGCTGGCGGGCGTGGTGGTGATGTTCGATCCGCTGCTGGTCCTGGGCGACAACGACTCGAACCGGTCGGCTCCGCCCCGCCGGGCCGCCCGGCCCGCGCCCGCCGAACCGTCCGGCACCGTCCACGAGAGCACCGCGTGGGCCGTACCGCGACCGCGCAAGCCGTACGAGGCTCCGCAGCGCGTCCGCCGACGGTGAGCTGACCCAACTCCCGGCCGGTTCTGAACCGTTGTTACGGTGCACCGGTGTCTGAATCATCACGTGATACCGCCGAAGGCGCCGGCTGGGGCACCACCGAACGCGGCCAGTACCAGCGCCTGATGCCCCCCGAGGTCGAGAAGATCTCGTGGCTCAACCCGAAGACGCTGTGGGCCGCCCGCAACGGGGTCGTGGCGTCCTGGTTCGGGGACCCCACGGGCCGAACCCGCAGCCGTTGGGTGGCCCAGCGGGCGGCGGCAGGCGCACCGGCCGACAAGGTGATCCGCCGGGACGACCCGGACCGGTTCTCCTTCATGGTCGTCGGCGACACCGGTGAGGGCGACGATCCCCAGTACGCCGTCGTCCCCGGGTTCCTCGAGGTCGGTGCGGACACGCGGTTCGCGGTGGTCGCCAGTGACGTGATCTACCCGGTGGGCAGCGCGGACGACTACGGCACGAAGTTCTTCCGCCCGTACCAGGACTACCGGGCGCCGATCTACGCGATACCCGGCAACCACGACTGGTACGAGGACCTCGGCGCCTTCATGCGCGTCTTCTGCGACGACGCCCCGCCCCTCGACCCGGAGCACAGGCCCCGCCCCCTCACCCGCGCCTGGCTGCGGTCCCTGCTGTGGCACCGGCCGCGCGCGAACGACGGACAACGCCTCGACGAGGTACGCGCGTTGCGGTCGGCCGCGGCCCAACGGGCCGTCCAGCCCGGCCCGTACTGGGCCATCGACGCCGGGCCGGTGCGCATCATCGGCATCGACACGGGTCTGCTGGGCCGCATCGACGCCGAACAGGGCGCCTGGCTGCGCGAGGTCTCCCAGGGCCCCCGCCCGAAGATCCTGATCACCGGATCGCCCCTGTACGTGGACGGCGAGCACCACCCCTGCGCGATCGACGGCGGCGGCACGGTCGACGACATCGTCCGCGACCCGGAGCACCACTACGTGGCGGCGATAGGCGGCGACATCCACAACTACCAGCGCTACCCGGTGCGGGTGGACGGCCGCACCATCCAGTACGTCGTCGCGGGTGGCGGCGGCGCGTTCATGCACGCCACGCACACCATCCCCCACATCTCGGTCGCCGACGTCACCGAGAAGGACTTCCGCTGCTATCCGCTGCGCGGCGACTCCCTCGCCTTCTACAGCAGGCTGTACGGCCGTCGGCTGCGCCTGCGCCGTTTCTTCACCCTCACCGAGGCCGAGGCGACGGCCGTGATCGCCGAGCGGCTCGGCATCCCGCCGACCCGCACGCCGGGCGGCCCCGTGCGGGTCACCCTGCGCACGCGTGTCGTCGCCAGTCTGCTGGGCGCGGGCGGCCGTCCCGACCGCACCTCACGGTTCCGGCTCCCGGTCCGCAAGATCTACACGCAGTTGTTCTCACCGAGTTCGGCCACCTACAGCCCGCCGTTCTTCAAGTGCTTCCTGCGTCTGGACGTCACCCCGGAGACGATCCGGCTGCGCTGCTTCGCCGCCACCGGCAACCGCGCCCAGGAGATCGAGCCTCCGGTCGAGGACGAGATCACCATCCCCCTGACCTGATCGCGGTCGTACGGCCGCCGCCTGCGAGAATCCAGACAGAACCGCTGTACGACTCGACCGACGGAGGGGCCCGTGCCGCCGACCTCACGCCCGTTGCGCAAGCTGGGCTTCCTGACCATCGGGCTGTTCGACGAGGCCGATCCGCGCCGGGGCCACGAGTCCACGCTGGAGATCATCGAGCTGGGCGAGCGGCTGGGCTTCGACAGCGCGTGGCTGCGCCACCGGCATCTCCAGTACGGCATCTCCTCGCCCGTCGCGGTGCTGGCGGCGGCCTCGCAACGCACCCGCCGTATCGAACTCGGCACCGCGGTCATCCCGCTGGGCTGGGAGAACCCGCTGCGGCTGGCCGAGGACCTGGCGACCGTCGACCTGCTGTCCGGCGGCCGCCTCAACCCCGGGGTGAGCGTGGGCCCGCCCATGCGCTACGACGAGGTCAAGGGCGCGCTGTACCCGGACACGGCGGACGCCGAGGACTTCAGCTACGAGCGGGTGCGGCGACTGCTGGACTTCGTGCGCGGGGAGCCGGCCACCGACTTCAGCGGGGTCGAGGGGTTCGAGGTGTTCTCGGACCGGGTGCAGCCGCACTCCCCCGGGCTCGGCCGCCGCCTCTGGTACGGCGGCGGCAGCCTCGGCTCGGCGAAGTGGGCCGGCGAGCACGGTATGAACTTCCTGGTCAGCAGCGTCGTCAAGGCCGAAGGGGCCGAGGAGGCACCGGACTTCGCCGAGATCCAGCTCTCCCACATCCGCGCCTTCCGCGCCGCCCACCCCGACGGCGAGGACGCCCGCGTCTCCCAGGGCCTCGTGGTCATCCCCACCGACTCCGCCTCGCCCGAACAGCGCGCCAAGTACGAGGAGTTCGCCGCGAAGCGCACCCCTCGTACCGCGACACCCCAGGGCCCCGCCCGCCTGATGTTCGCGCCCGACATCGTCGGCACCTCTCAGGAGATCGCCGAGCGGCTGCACGGGCACGCCGCGTACCGCGAGGTCGACGAGGTCGCGTTCGCGCTGCCGTTCACCTTCGAGCACGAGGACTACGTGCAGATCCTCACCGACATGGCGACGAAGCTGGGCCCGGCCCTGGGCTGGCAGCCGGGCAGCTGAGCGAGGTCACCAGCGCCCGGGTTCGGTCCCGGTGACCGGCTCCGACGGCCTGCCGTCCACGCCGACCGGGACGTCACCGGTGAGCATCACCCGGTGCATGGTCCGGGGGAAGTCGAGGTGGGCGCTGTCGCCGGGCGCGAGGTGGATGGTGGCCCGGTTGTCCCAGAAGGCCACGCTGCCCGGCTCCCAGCGGAACCGGACGGTGTACTCGGGCCGGGTCGCCTGCTCCAGCAGCATCTCCAGGATCGCGGCGCTCTCGGCCCGGGAGAGGTCGGCGATCTGCTCGACGTAGTACCCGTTGACGTACAGGATCCGCTCCCCGGTCTCCGGGTGGACGCGCACCAGGGGGTGCAGCGAGGCGACCTGACGGTCCAGCAGGTGGCGGACGTACGCGTCGTCGCCCGGCCGCGGCTGGTAGCCGACGCCGAGCCGGTGCTCGGCCCGCAGCCCGTCGACGAACTCCCTGACAGGGGCGGAGAGTCCGGCGTACGCGGCCGCCAGGTTGGACCAGGTGGTGTCGCCGCCGTAGGGCGGGACGGTCTCCGCGCGCAGGATCGTCGCGGCCGGCGGGTCGATACGGGCGCCGTGGTCGCAGTGCCAGCCGCGCAGCAGGGTGTGCCGTCGGCGTCGCAGCCATTCCTCGTGCTCCATGCCGAACCTGCCGCCCAGTTCCAGCCGGTCGGCGGTGGTCTCGATCTCGGGGAAGTCCGGCGGCGAGGCGCTGCCGCGCTTGCGCAGCACGACCGGTTCGCCGAAGCGGCGGGCGAGCGCGACCTGTCCCGCGTGGTCGAGTCGCTGCCCGCGGAAGAACACCACCTTCCAGCGCAGCAGCGCCGCCCGGATCGCGGCGACCACGGTGTCGTCGAGGCCGTCGGCCAGGTCGACGCCGGTGATCTCGGCCCCGATGTGTCCGGCGACCGGCTTCACCTCGATCCCCGAGGCCTCGTCCGCGCGGCCCTCAGTGGCCCTGTCCGTCGTCATACACGCTCCGCCTGGTCGTCCTTGTCCGCCGGCCGGGCTCGGACCGGCTCTGAAGATCGTGACACCGTTCCGCGAGCGGGGCGACAGGGCCTCGTGGAGTCATCCCCGCGACGCGCGTCCGGGCTTCGGTGCGGTCCGTCGACGGACGGCACCGCCGGGGGCGTACCAGCCGGCTTTCTTGCACCCGGCCGCCGAAGGGGCCCGGTCGCGGGCGCAAACCACCACGACCGGCGCGAGCAGGGCCGGCGTGCGGCCACAGCTCGGCGTGTTCGACCACCCTGCCCCTGACCTACGGGTCCGTGTCGCCTTGCAGGAGACGAGCGGCTCGGGGAATGGGCCTGGCGTGGTCGGTGCGGCAGGCGTCCGCGTCCGGCTCGCAGCGCTCGCGGGACGGGGCGTGCTGGGGACGGGGCGTGCTGGGGCGGCGGCCCGCACCCGGGTGTGTGCCGAAGCAGGCGCCCGGACGGCGGGGGGGCGGACGGCCGGTGCGCTCTTCCCCGCCTTTCCGGTTGATCACTGGTCCCCCTGTCCCCGACCCTGGAGGGACGACACAGTCAAGGGAAGGCGACGCAGTGACCAGCATCCCGACGCACACGCTCAACGACGGTACGACGATCCCCGCCCTCGGCCTCGGCACCTGGCCGATGGACGACACGCAGGCGGAGCAGGCGGTACGCGGCGCGCTGGAGGCGGGCTACCGCCTGGTCGACACGGCGACGAACTACCGCAACGAGACCGGCGTCGGCCGTGGCGTGGCCGGCAGCGGCGTGCCCCGCGAGGAGATCGTGGTGACGACCAAGCTGCCCGGCCGGCACCACGGCTACGAGGAGACCCTCGCCTCCTTCGAGGAGTCCCGCGCCCGCCTCGGCCTGGACCATGTGGACCTGTACCTGATCCACTGGCCGCTCCCCCGGGTCGACAAGTACGTCGACTCCTGGAAGGCCATGATCAGGCTGCGCGAGGAAGGTCTCGTGCGCTCGATCGGCGTCTCCAACTTCACGGCCGAACACATCGAGCGCCTGGAGAAGGAGACCGGGGTCCTGCCCGCGGTCAACCAGATCGAGCTGCACCCGTTCTTCCCGCAGGAAGAGCTGCGCGCCTTCCACGCCGACAAGGGGATCCTGGTCGAGAGCTGGAGCCCGCTGGGCCGGGGCACGGCGCTGCTGGACGACCTTGTCGTCGGCGAGGTCGCCGAGGCCCACGGGGTGACGCCCGGTCAGGTCGTCCTGCGGTGGCACGTCCAGCTCGGCGCGGTCCCCATCCCGAAGTCGGCGGACCCGGAGCGGCAGCGCCGGAACCTGGACGTCTTCGGCTTCGAGCTGGACCGGGCCCAGATGGCGGCGATCGCGGACCGCGCCCACCGGCGCGTCGGCGGGGACCCGGAGACGCACGAGGAGTTCTGACGCCTTCGCGGGGTACTCGGGGCCCGTGGGGACGGGGCGGCCCGACGGTACGGGGCGCCCGGGAAGGAGTCGACGGTGGGTGACCGTGACCGGCTGCGGGACCACCACGGCAAGCGGGACTTCGGCCGGACCGGCGAGCCGCGGGGGCGAGATGCCTCATCCGGTGAGGAACCCCGGTTCGTCGTGCAGATCCATGACGCCAGGACCGTGCACTTCGACTTCCGGCTCCAGGTGGACGNACCGGCGAGCCGCGGGGGCGAGATGCCTCATCCGGTGAGGAACCCCGGTTCGTCGTGCAGATCCATGACGCCAGGACCGTGCACTTCGACTTCCGGCTCCAGGTGGACGACGTATTGAAGTCGTGGTCGGTCCCGAAGGGCCCCTGCGACGACCGAAGGACAAGCGGCTCGCCGTGCCCACCGAGGACCACCCCCTGGAGTACGAGGAGTTCGAGGGTGTGATCCCGGCGGGCGAGTACGGCGGCGGCACGGTGATCGTCTGGGACCACGGCGCGTACGAGCCGCTGAGCCACGACCGCAGGGGCCGGCCGTTGACTTCGGGGAGTCGCTGGAGCACGGGCACGCCACGTTCCGGCTGCACGGGGCGAAGCTGCACGGCGCATACGCCCTGACCCGGTTCCGGCACGGCGACGACGAGTCCTGGCTGCTGGTGAAGGCCTCCGAGGGGCGTACCCAGGGCCACGGCACGCCCGACCCGCACCGGGCCCGGTCCGCGCGCTCGGGCCGCACCCTCGCCCAGGTCGCCGCCGACGCCCTGAAGGAGTGAGCGGTCAGTCCGGTGGCGGCAGCGTCTGCTCGGCCCAGATGGTCTTGCCGCTGCCGGTCTGCCGACTGCCCCAGCGCTGGGTGAGCTGGGCGACCAGGAGCAGTCCGCGGCCTCCTTCGTCGAAGGCGTGGGCGCGGCGCAGGTGCGGGGAGGTGGAACTGCCGTCGGAGACCTCGCAGATGAGGGTGCGGTCACGGATCAGGCGTAGCTGGATGGGCGGTTCGCCGTAGCGGATGGCGTTGGTGACCAGTTCGCTGACGACCAGTTCGGTGACGAAGGCGGCCTCGTCCAGTCCCCAGGCGGTGAGTTGCTCGGTGGCGGCCTGCCGGGTCGCGGCCACGTGGGCGGGGTCCGGTGTGACGTCCCAGGTGGCGACCTGGTCCGCGCCCAGCGCCCGGGTGCGGGCCAGCAGCAGGGCCACGTCGTCGCCGGGCTCCTCCGGCAGTACGGCCTTCAGCACGGTGTCGCACAGGTCGTCGAGGGTCTCGGTGCGGGCGGTCAGGGCGCGGCACAGTTCGTCGGTGGCGTGGTCGACGTCGCGGTCGCGGTCCTCGATGAGGCCGTCGGTGTACAGGGCCACGACGGCGCCCTCGGGCAGTTCCGTCTCGGTGGCCTCGAAGGGCAGCCCTCCGACGCCGAGCGGGGGGCCGGCGGTCAGGGGCATGAGCCGCGCGGTGCCGTCGGGCAGGACGAGGGCCGGCGGGGGGTGCCCGGCGGCGGCCATGGTGAGGCGGCGGGAGACCGGGTCGTAGACGGCGTAGAGGCAGGTGGCGCCGAGTTCCGCGACGTCCTCATCGGTGTCGCCGGACGCGAGGTGGGTGACCAGGTCGTCGAGGTGGGTGAGGAGTTCGTCCGGCGGCAGGTCGACGTCGGCGAGGGTGCGGACGGCGGTGCACAGGCGTCCCATGGTCGCCGAGGAGGGGATGCCGTGGCCGACGACGTCGCCGACGACCAGGGCGACCCGGCTGCCGGAGAGCGGGATCACGTCGAACCAGTCGCCGCCGATGCCGGCGAGCGACCCTGAGGGCAGATAGCGGTGGGCCACCTCGACCGCGGCCTGGCCGGGAAGACCGCGGGGCAGCAGGCTGTGCTGGAGGGCCAGGGCGGTGGTGCGTTCGCGGCCGAAGCGACGGGCGTTGTCGATGCAGACGGCGGCGCGGCCGGCCAGTTCCTCGGCGAGGACGGCGTCGTCACCGACGTAGTCCTCCGGGTGGGCGATGCGGACGGCCACCGCGACTCCCAGTGTGGTGCCGCGGGCGCGCAGCGGCACCGCGAGCATCGAGTGGACTCCTCGGCGGTGGGGGCGGCCCGCGGGGGCCCGCGCGTTGCGCTCGGCGACCCACCGCATGAAGTCCGGCTCGCCGGCCTGGCCGAGGACCGCTCTGACCTGCCGCAGCGCCTTCGCGGGCGGCGAGTAGGGGGGATAGACGTCCACCTCGCCCAGGCGTACGGCCGCTTCGGGGGTGCCCTCGGTGCGGGAGCCGTGGGCGACGCGGCGCAGGACGATCTCGCCGTCCAGGGCCGCCACGGGTTCGTCCGCGCCGAGGACCCATTCGAGCAGGTCGACGCTGGCGAAGTCGGCGTACTTCGGGACGAGGAGTTCGACGAGTTCCTCGGCGGTGCGGACCACGTCCAGGGTGGTGCCGATGGCGGCCCCCGCCTCGTTCAGCAGGGCGAGGCGTTGCCGGGCCCAGTACTGCTCGGTGCTGTCGAGCGCCGCCAGGGCGACTCCGGTGACGTCTCCGGAGGAGTCCCGCACCGGCCACATCTCGATGTTCCAGGCGTGCTCCCGGTTGAGGGCGGGCGCGCCGGTGAAGCTCTCGTAGTGGACCGGCCGGCCCGTTTCGGCGACCTGGCGCAGATTGCTGTGGAAGCCCCGGCTGTGCTCGGCGTCCTCCACGGTCTCCGGGAAGGGCCTGCCGAGCAGGACGTCCTCCGACACGCCCATCACCCGGCAGGCGGTGTCGTTGAGGCGCAGATAGCGCTGCCGGGTGTCGAAGACCGACATGGACACGGACGCCTGTTGGAACGCCTGCCCGGCGAGGGTCTTCTCGCCGGACTGTTCCGCGGTGATCACGTACCCCTGTGGGGTGCCGTCGCCTGCGCGTATCGGGTGTGCCTTCACGTCGAGGGTGAGGGGGGTGCCGTCCCGGTGCCGCAGCACGGCGGTGCCGGTCAGCGCCGCCACGGTCTCGTCCGACGGAGCCTCGGCGAGCAGCTCCCGTGCCGGGCGTCCCACGACCTCGTCGGCCGGGTATCCCGTCAGCAGCAGGGCACCGTCGCTCCACCCCGTCACGATGCCCCGGGCATCGGTGGTTGCCGCAGCGGAGGCGTGCTCCATAGCGTCCAGGATGGTCCCTTTGGGGCAGTGCATCAACCGCGATGCGCCCTTCGGGGTCCTGTCGGTCAGGCGCGGTGGGCGCGCAGGGCGTCCAGGGCCCGGTCGGCGTGGGTGTTCATCCGCAGTTCGCTGCGGACGACCTCCAGGATCGTCCGGTCCTCGGCTATGACGAAGGTGATCCGCTTGGTGGGCGCCAGGGAGAAGCCCCGCTTCACGCCGAACAGCTCCCGGATCTTCCCGTCGGTGTCGGACAGCAGGGGCATGCCGAGGCTGTGCTGTCCGGCGAACTCCTGCTGTCGTTCGACGGCGTCGCCGCTGATGCCCACGGGCCGGGCGCCGACGGCGGCGAACTCGGCGGCCAGGTCGCGGAAGTGGCAGGCCTCCGCGGTGCAGCCGGGGGTGAGGGCGGCGGGGTAGAAGAACAGCACGACGGGTCCGTCGGCGAGCAGGTCGGACAGGCTGCGCGGCGTGCCGGTCTCGTCCGGCAGCGTGAAGTCCTCGATCTTGTCGCCGGTCTGCGGACGGGCGCTCATGAGCGGCCCTCGCCGCTGCGCGCGACGCTGCGGGCCCACAGGACGAGGGGTATCTGGAGCGGCAGCCGTCCGATGGCCGCGGCCTTCAGGGGGGCGGGGCGGTGGCGCCAGTCGACGGCCATCTTGACGTTGGCGGGGAACACGCCGACGAAGAGTGCGGCGGCGGCGAGCGCCGCCGTCTTGCGGGTGCGCGGGGCGGCGATGCCCGCGGCCAGCGCCAGTTCGGCGACTCCGCTGGCGTACGTCCAGGTCCTGGGCGTGCCGGGCAGGCTGCGCGGGACGATCGCGTCGAACTGGCGTGGAGAGGCGAAGTGGGCGACGCCCGCGGCGGCCAACAGGCCGGCGAGCAGCAGGGGCGAGCGTTCGGACCGTGACACGGTTCCTCCTCGTGATGACCTGCCGCGCGATATTACTGGACGGTAGAGGCCCGTGGACCACCGGCCCACCGTGGGGACGAGAGCGCGCCGCTTCGTGAGGAGGACGCCGGACCCTCGCGCGGCATCGCCGTCCCGTCCGGACGGGGCGCCCGAAAACCGCGGCGATGCGAGGGGCCCGTGCGCTCAGGCGGTGCCGGCCGGGGCGATGGGCTGCTGCTCGGTGTCGTCGTCGATGGCGTGCGACAGGAAGTCGTCGACCATGCGGTGGAAGAGCGTGGCGAGCTCGCGCAGCTCCTCGGGCGACCACTCGGACAGGGCCAGCTGCATGCCGCGGGCGCCGGCCTCCCGGATGCGGTCGATGGCCTGCTGACCGGTCGCGGTGAGCTGGATGCGCTGGGCGCGGCGGTCGTCCGGGTCGGGGACGCGGGTGACGTACCCGGACTTCTGCAGCTGCTGCACGGTGCGGGTGACGTGGGAGGCCTCCACCCCGAGCCGGGTGGCCAGTTCCCCGGGCCGCAGTGGCTCGGAGTCGGCGACCTGGCGCAGCAGCGCCACGGCGGCCCGGTCCAGGGGGACCTCGGCCAGGGCCATCAGCCGGTCGTGCTGCCGGGCGCGCGTGCTCAGGTAGGTGATGCGGGTGAGCGCCCGCTCGATCTCGATGACTTCCGGGGAAGCGGGGACGTCGGGGAGCGGTGGTGTGGACATGGGCACCACTTTACCATCTTGTTGCGTAACTCAAGTAACTTACGGTGTGAGTTTACCGCCGGGCGACGGGACGCCGGCACCGGGTTGGGCGCCGGCGTCCAACGCCGCGACCTTACGGTGGAGTTGGCCGCGCGAGGTGTCGGCGAGGAACAGGGTGCGGCCGCTGCCGAGCCGGCGGCGCGACCCTGTTCCGATGCCTCCGGCCCCGGTGACGACCACCACGTCACGGCGTGCGTCGTACGGAAGACCCACAGGGGACAACGTCCTTGTTGTCAGGCCCCGGTTGCCGGGACCTCCGTTCCCACGGCCTCGCTCCAGGCCGCGCCCGCGGCGATCGCCTGCCGCCACGCCCGGATCGCCTTGGGCGGCATACCGACCGCGAGGGCGCCGCTGACCCGGTCGCCGGTGCGGTACACGGCGACGAACCGGCGCTCCGCCAGGCCCCCGTCCACCACGGCCACCTCGTCGTGGCCACGCAGGAAGCCGTAGGCCTGGACCTTCATGTCGTACTGGTCGGACCAGAAGTACGGCACCGGAGCGAACGGCTTGCGGGCCTCGGGGCGCAGGAGGTTGCGGGCGGCGGCCATGCCCTGTTCGGCGGCGTTGGTGCGGTGCTCGACGCGCATCGAGGTGCCGAACAGCGGGTTGTACCAGCGGGCCACGTCACCGGCCGCGTACACTCCCCCAACCTTCGGCCGGGGGGACCCCCAGGCGGCCTCGCAGAACTCGTCGCAGATCACGCCGTCGCCCACGGGCAGCCCGCTGCCGTCGAGCCACTCGGTGTTCGGCAGCGAGCCGACGGCGACGAGCACCTCGTCGGCCTCGATCACCTCGCCGTCCGCGAGCCGCACCCCGTCCTCGGTCACCTCGGTGACGGTGACCCCGCAGCGCAGGTCCACACCCCGGTCCGCGTGCGCCCGCGACAGCACCCGGCCGACCTCCGTGCCGACCGCGTGGGCCAGCGGCACGGCGGCGGGTTCGAGGAGGGTCACGTGGGCGCCCAGACGCCAGGCCACGGCGGCGGCCTCCGCCCCGAGGAACCCTGCGCCCACGACGATCAGGCGCCGCCCCGGCGTGAGCCGTTCCCGCAGCGTCAGTGCGTCGTCGAGGGTCCGCAGCACGTGCGCGCCCTCGCCGGGCAGTCGGCGCGGCCGGACGCCGGTGGCCACGATCAGTCCGTCGTAGGACACTTCGGACCCGTCGGCCAGGCTCACCGTCCGCTCGGCGAGTTCGAGGCCGGTCGCGGCCACACCCAGCCGCAGGTCGAGGCCGAGCCCGGCCAGGTCGTCGGGTGTGCGCAGGGCCAGCCGGTCCGGCTCCCAGTCGGCGGCCAGCAGGTGCTTGGACAGCGGCGGGCGGTCGTACGGCGCCCGCGGTTCGTCTCCCACGAGGGTGAGCGTGCCCTCGTAGCCCTCGCGGCGGAGCGTCTCGACCGCCGCGAGCCCGGCGGCCGAGGCGCCGACGACGACGATCCGCCTCACTGGTCGACCAGGCGGATGGCGGCGGCCGGACAGATCGCCACGGCCTCGCGCACGTCGTCGAGGGAGTCCGCCGGGGGCTTCTCGTCCAGTAGAAAGGCGATGCCGTCCTCGTCGCGCTGGTCGAACACCTCGGGGGCGGCCATCACGCACTGCCCCGACGCGACGCACTTCGACTCGTCCAGTTCCACACGCATGATCTGTACCTCGTCGTTCCGGCTCTGTGGGGGGTTGTCCGTCGGCATCGGGTTCACCAGGTGACGGGCAGTTCGTAGACGCCGTAGACCGAGCCGTCGTGCTTGAACGGCAGCCCGTCGACGTCGGCGGCCAGGCGCAGGGTGGGGATGCGGCGGTAGAGGGTGCTGTAGACGACCTGGAGCTCCATGCGGGCCAAGGGCTGGCCGAGGCACTGGTGGACGCCGAAGCCGAAGGCGACGTGGCGACGGGCGTCGCGGGTGAGGTCGAGCCGGTCGGGGTCGGCGAAGGCGTCGGGGTCCCGGTTGGCGATGTCGTTGGGCAGGACGAGGCCCTCGCCGGCCCGGATCACCTGTCCGGCGATCTCGATGTCCGCGAGGACCGCCCGGCGCCGGCCGCCGTGCACGATGCTCAGGTAGCGCAGCAGCTCCTCCACAGCCGACGCCACGAGCCCCGGATCCTCGGTGTCGCGCAACAGGGCGAACTGGTCCGGGTGTTCGAGGAGGGCGAGCGTGCCGAGGGCGATCATGTTGGCGGTGGTCTCGTGGCCGGCCAGGAGCAGCAGCACGCCGATCTGGGCGACGTCCTGCCGGGACAGGTCGCCCGACCGGACCCGCTCCACGAGCCCGGAGAGCAGGTCGTCGCCGGGATGGGCCAGCTTCTCGCCCATCAGCTCGTCGAGATAGCCGAGCAGCTTCCCGTGGGCGGCCATCCGGTCCTCGATGGCCGCTTCCCGCGTGATGAGGATCCTGCTGTTCTCCTGGAAGAAGTCGTGGTCCTCGTACGGCACTCCGAGCAGCCGGCAGATGACCAGCGAGGGCACCGGCAGGGCGAACGCCTGCACCAGGTCGACGGGGCCACCGACGGAGAGCATGTCGTCGATCAGGTCGTCCACGATCTTCTGCACGCCGGGCCGCAGCGCCTCGACCCGTTTCACCGCGAACGGGGCCGTCACCATGCGGCGCAGGCGGGCGTGCTCCGGGTCGTCCATGAGAATGAAGCTGATGTTGTTCTTGCCGTTGCTGGGGGCCTGGAGCGGATATCCGGGGCTGGTGATGTCGGCGCTGACCCGGGGGTCGAGGAGCAGGGCGCGCTGGTCCTCGTAGCGGGTGACCAGCCAGGGCGTGCTGCCGTCCCAGAGCCGGACCCTGACGAGCCGGCCCTCGTCCTGCTGGGCCCGCAGCTCGGGGGGCGGGTCGAAGGGACAGCCCGCCGCCCTGGCCATCGGGAACTCGGGGACCGGCGCGGCCGCTTGGGGCGCGGAACCGGTCAGGGTGTCGGCCATGGTTCTCCTCGGGGTGGGGGGCTCCGCTCGACGGGCGGAGCGCCGGGGTGAAGTGGTCGAGGCCTCGATGGGCACATGCAAACAGAGGGGGCTGACGCCTTCCCGTCAGTTTCCTGACAGAAAGCTGACGTGACCCAGATCACACACCCTGCCGCAGCCACCAACTACCCTGGCCGGAAAGTCGAGTTGACGTGAAGGAGCGCTCCTCGACGGGGACTCAGTCCTCGGCGTCGGCACGTCCCAGCCAGTAGCCGAAACCCCGGCGGGTGTGGATCAGCACGGGACCCTCCCGGTCCACCTTGCGCCGCAGCCGGGAGACCAGTTGCTCGATGGCGTTGTCGCCGTGGTGGTCGTCCCAGACGTACCTGCCGATCTGCTCCTTGGACAGCACCCGGTGCGCGTTGACCAGGAGATGGCGCAGCAACCGGTACTCGGCGGGCGTGAGGTCGAGCGTCCGCGTACCGCGGCGCGCCTCGCACAGGGTGTCGTCCAGGACCAGGTCGCGGTAGCCGAGCGCGGCGCCCCGCGGGCGGCCGCGGCCGGTGCCGCGCAGCAGGACCTGGACGCGGGCCAGGACCTCGGCCATCCGGAAGGGCTTGGTGACGTAGTCCCGCTCCCCGAGGCCCAGTTCGGGAACGAGCCGGTCCAGCGACTCGCACGCGGTCAGCAGGAGCACCGGCGGGCGGTGGGCGAGGACCGGCCGGTCACGGCCGAGGCCCTCCAGGTCCGGCAGCGCCGCGTCGAGGACCACGCAGTCGAACCGCCCCGCACCGAGCCGGGCCAGCGCCTCGGTGCCGGAGCCGGCCACGCCGGTCCGGTATCCCGCCAGCTCCAGCGTGGTGGAGAGCAGTTCGGCGACGTCCGGCTCCCCGACGACCAGGAGGTGCTGACCGGCCCCGCGGGCGAGCGGCGGTTTCTCACGGGTGCTGCCGTACATGCGCCTCACCCTACCGCCCTGCTTGCCTAACTCAACTAATTCAGGCCGACTTGCTCCGCTTGCGCACGGGCGGTCAGGGACCGGACGCGATCGGCGCCAGCCACAGTCCGGCAACCGCGTCGACCAGGCCGTTCGCGGCGTCGTGCCAGCCGGCCCGGTGCGTGGGGGCGTTCTCGGCGAGGGCCCGCTCACGTTCTGCGGACGTGTGCACGATGAGATGGCGGGCCATGTCGCCGCGTTCGGCGCGGACCTCGGCGGGCAGCTCCGGCAGACACCGGTTGAGCCCTTCGACGATCTGCCGCAGGGCCGAGAGGACAGCGACTCCTCCACCATGATCGGCCGCAGCGCCGGGTCGGTCATCACCTGGGCGCGGAACCGGGCGCACCAGGAACCCCACCCAGTCGCGCACGTCGGTGGAGTCGCGCTTGGGCCGCCCGTGTCCGAGGACTCGGGCGACCCTCGTCCCTCGTCGCGTCGGGCATCACCCACCATGGCTCCAGGACACCGACCGGAGAACCCGATGGGCTCCCCGCTGCAGCGCTACGCCGACGACCATGTCCGTACGGTCGACACGACGACGGCCACGCTGCTCTTCGCCGCCTTCGTGTTCGGCAGCGAGATCAGCGTGCCCGGCGGCCGGCGGCCGGACGCCGTGGCGCCCACGCTCGCCCTCGCGGCCGTGTCCGCGGCCGCGCTGTTCTGGCAGCACAGCCGCCCTCGTGCCGCCGTCGCCGTGACCGCGCTGTGCGCGGCGGGTGCCGCCGCGTTCGGCCATCTGCTCACGCCGCTGCCGCTCGGGCCGCTCGGGCCGCTCATGCCGGCGCTCTACCGGCTGACCGTCACCACCGACCGCGGGACGGCCCGCGTCTCCTTCCGCGCCGCCCTCACCCTGCTGGTGACGCCGGCCCTGTTCCTGGGCCCCCTCGCCCCCCCCTGGCAGCTGGACACGCCCAGCCCCGCCGCCCGCCTGCTGCTCCCGGTCGCCGCCGGCAACGCGACCCGGCTGCGGGGCGCCTACCCGGAGGCCGTGCGGGCGCGCGCCGAGTACGCCGAGCACCGGCACCCGGGTGCTGATCCTCACCACGTTCGAGATCGACGAGTACGTAGCCCAGGCACTGCGGGCCGGGGCGAGCGGTTTCCTCGGCAAGGACGTCACGGCGGAGGCACCGCCCGCCGGCATCCGGACCGTGGCGGCCGGCGACTCCCTCCTCTCCCCCGCCACCACCCGCACCCTGATCGGCCGTTTCCTGGCCGCTCCGGGGCTCGGGACCCGGCTGGCGGCGTCCTAGGACCTCGCCGCCTCGACCACGCGTGAACGCGAGGTGATGGCCTGGGCGGCGGAGGGGCGCTCTCATGACGAGATCACCGAGAAGCTCTTCGTCAGCCCGCTGACCGTGCGCACCCATGTGCACCGTGCGATGACCAAGCCGGGTGCCCGCGACCGCGCCCAACTCGTCGTCATGGCCTACCCGTCGGGCCTGGTGCAGGCCGCTTTCCCGGCCACGGACCGCTGACCCGCGGTCGGCGGCCGTTCAGGGGAAACCTGCCGGGAGGGCGCGTGATGGTGGCCGGGCCGGTCGACAACTGACCCGTGAGCCTCCCGCTGATCCCTCCCATGCTCGCCACGCCCGGCACCCTGCCGCCCGCCGCGCAGGACACCCGGTGGGCGTACGAGACCAAGCAGGACGGCCAGCGGGTGGTGGTCTATCTCGCCGGGGACGGCGGTGTGGTGCTGCGTGCCCGGTCCGGGGAGGTCGTCACCGTCGCCTACCCCGAGCTGCTGGCGCTGGGCCACGCGCTCGGCACCACACCGGCCGTGCTGGACGGGGAGGTCCTGGCGCTGGACGAACAGGGCCGCGGCGACTTCCAGTTGCTCCAGTCCCGGATGGGGCTGGTGCAGGCGCCCGGCAGGGCGGCGCGCCGGGCGGCGGAAGTCCCCGTCCACCTCGTGCTGTTCGACGTGCTGCACCTCGGGCAGCACTCCCTGCTGGGCCAGCCCTACGTGCGGCGACGGGCACGGCTGGAGGAGCTCGGTCTGGCCGGGCCCTACTGGTCGACTCCGGCCGCGCTCGTCGGCCGCGGCGAACAGGCCCTGCGGGCCACCCGCGAGCACGGCCTGGAGGGCCTGGTCTGCAAGCGGCTGGACTCGGTGTACGAACCCGGCGTGCGCTCCCGCGCCTGGATCAAGATCCGGAACATGCGCAGCGAGGACGTCGTCGTGGGCGGCTGGCTGCCCGGCAAGGGACGGCTCACGGGCCTGCCCGGTGCCGTCCTGGTCGGCCAGCGCGCCGCCGGGCGTCTGCGGTACGTCGGCGGTGTGGGCACCGGCTGGAGCGAGACGGAGCGGGAGCAACTCGCCGCGCTGCTCAGCGCCGCCGCGACCGACGTGTGTCCCTTCGACCCCGTGCCGCGGGTGCCCGGTGCGCGCTGGGTGCTGCCCCGGCTGGTCGGCGAGGTCCGCTACAGCACCCGGACCCGGGCCGGGATGCTGCGCCAGCCGTCCTGGCTGCGGCTGAGGCCGGACCTCGCTCCCGAGGAGTCGTCGGCCGACCTGCCGGACGACCTCGCCTGACACCTCGTCACGTTCCTACTGTTGGGGCGGTCGTTACCTGAGAGTAGCCTTCGCCCTCTTGGCGCGGACATGAAAAGCCGGGAAGCTGAACCCCCCTTCCCTCCACAGCCGTTGGGCTGCGCCCGCACCAAGAGGAGGACGCGGTGTCGTCACCGTCGTTCAAGGCACACAGCAGGAGATGGCTCACCGGCCTGGCCGGCGCCGCCGCGCTCGTCGTCGCCTTCCCCACCGCCGCCTTCGCGGCCCCGCCGGCGGCGCTGCCCGCCAACGCCGAGGCCGCCGAGAACACCTACCTGCCGGCCTTCGACTACGACACGGACGGCTGCTACTCCACACCCGCCATCGGTCCCGACGGCACGGTCAACGGCGGCCTCAACCCGACCGGCGCGCTCAACGGCAACTGCCGCGACGCCTCGGACCTCGACAACACCAACAGCTACTCGCGCTCCAAGTGCAACAACGGCTGGTGCGCCTACATGTACGGCCTGTACTTCGAGAAGGACCAGGCCGTCGCCGGCAGCAGCATCGGCGGCCACCGCCACGACTGGGAGCACGTCGTGGTGTGGGTCCAGAACAACCAGGTGCAGTACGTCTCGACGTCCAACCACGGCTCGTTCACCGTGACCGCGGCGTCCGGCGTCCGCTTCGACGGCACCCACGCGAAGATCGTCTACCACAAGGACGGCGTCAGCACGCACTGCTTCCGGCTGGCGAACTCGGGCGACGAACCGCCGGAGAACCACAAGGGCACCTGGCAGTACCCGCCGCTGGTCGGCTGGAACGGCTACCCGTCGGGGGTGCGCGACAAGTTGAGCGCGTACGACTTCGGCAGCGCCAACTTCGGCCTCAAGGACGCCAACTTCGCCGCCCACCTGTCCTCGGCCAAGCCGTCCGGGATCACGTTCGACCCGAACGCCTGACCGTCCGCGACGTCCACCGGCCCGGCGCCGCCCGTGACACGGCGCGCCGGGCCGGCCAGTCCGCCGGGCGGTGGAGTCGGGCGGTACGGCACAAAGGCACCACCGTGAGGGTCTATCGTGGCCGTATGTCCGTGCCCGAACTGATCCGTGTCGTCTCCCGCGACTCGCCCATGGCGCTCGCCCAAGTGGAGCGTGTCCGCGCCGAGTTGGCGGCCCTGTACCCCTCCGTGCGCACCGAGGTCGTGCCGGTGAAGACGACCGGTGACAAGTGGATGGGCGATCTGTCCCAGGTCGAGGGCAAAGGGGCGTTCACCAAGGAGGTGGACGCCGCGTTGCTGGCCGGTGAGGCGGATCTCGCGGTGCACTGCGTCAAGGACGTGCCCGCCGACCGTCCGCTCCCGGCGGGCACGACGTTCGCCGCGTTCCTGAAGCGGGACGACATCCGGGACGCCCTCATCCACCCCGGCGGCCTCACCCTGGACGAGCTCCCGGCCGGAACCAGGATCGGCACCTCGTCGGTGCGCCGGGTCGCGCAGCTGGCCGCCACCCACCCGGAGCTGGAGTGCGTGCCGTTCCGCGGCAACGCCAACCGGCGGCTGGAGAAGCTGGCGGCCGGGGAGGCGGACGCGCTCCTGCTCGCGGTCTCCGGCCTGGAGCGCATCGACCGCCGGGACGTGATCAGCGAGGTCCTCTCCCCCGAGACGATGATGCCGCCGATCGGCGCGGGCATCCTCGCCCTGCAGTGCCGGGAGGGCGACACCGAGGTCATCGACGCGGTCAGCGCCCTCGGCGATCCGGACACGCATCGCGAGGCGAGCGCGGAGCGCATGTTCCTGCACGTCCTGCAGGGACACTGCAACAGCCCGATCGCCGGGTACGCGCGCGTGGACCGCGGTGGCGAACTGTCCCTTCGCGCCTGCGTCTTCACCCCCGACGGCAAGACCCGGCTGAACGCCCACGAATGGGCGGGCCGCCTCGACCCGGCGACGCTCGGCACCTCGGTCGCCGTGGCGCTGCTGCGTCAGGGCGCCCGCGAGATCATCGACGGCATCCCGCACTGAGCAGCGGGCCCGCCCGTCAGGCGGTGCCCTCTTCGGCCTGGTCCCGCAGGAAGTTGCTCACCTGGCAGGCCAGGCCGTCGCGCACCGCGCCGGTGCCGACGGCCTGCTCGTCCAGGCCGATGCCGCCCGCCCACAGCCGGCGGTCGGCCCAGTCGTCGTCGACCCGCAGCTGGACCTGGACGTCCACCTGGCTCAGGGACGCCTCCGGGCCGGCCGCGTACAGCACGGCGGTCGCCCTGCGCAGCGGATAGACGTCGAAGCCCTCGATGAACTGCGAATTGCGCCAATCGATGAACGCGCTCTCCCCGTCGGGGCCGATGCGCACGTCGATCTGGCCGTCCTCCAGATGGATGGTGGAGTGCAGGCTGCCGCGGTTCTCGACGGTGACGCGGACCCGGAAGTAGGTCAGCCCCTCGGCGGCGTCGTCCCGTCCGCGCGGCGGCTCGGCCGCCTCCAGACGATGTACGCGGACACGCAGACCGGCATGCTCGTCGTACTCCTGCCAGTCCCCGACCACGTTCGGCTCGTACACAATCCACCTCTCGACCTCAGAGAGCTGCTTCCTATCTGTGCGCTCTGCACACTGTCAAATGAGCAGAATGCGCTGTGGCCAGCGAATTCGTCCCCTTGATCAGTGATCAAGCCGTGCGCAGGAAGAATCCGCCGACCGGTCGGGCGGCCCGATTCCCGCGCGTGCCGCACATCACTTTCCGGACGCCGGTCATCGGGCCAGCCGGCCCAGGAGCGACGAGGCCGCGGCGATGCCGAGCGCGGCGGCCACGATCAGCACCGCGAAGTCGAGCGTCAGATGCGCGGGCGTGCCGATGAGGAGGCCGCGCAGGGCGTCCACCTGGTGACTCAGGGGGTTGACCGTACTGATCGCCTGGAGCCAGCCGGGCATGAGGGACACGGGGTAGAGGGCGTTGGAGCCGAAGAACAGCGGCATGGTGATCGCCTGGCCGATTCCCATCAGCCGGTCACGGCTGAGCACGATGCCGGCGATGGTCATCGACAGGCAGGAGAAGAAGACGGATCCGAGGATCACCACCGCGGCGACGCCCAGCAGCTTGAGCGGGTTCCAGGTGAGCGCCACGCCCAGCAGGGCGGCGATGACGATGACCACGACGGCCTGGATCAGCGACTTCACGCCGGCTGCGAACGCCTTGCCGGTGATCAGTGCCGAGCGTGGGGTCGGCGTGACGAGGAGCTTGTTCAGGACGCCGGCGTCACGCTCCCAGATGATCTGGATGCCGTAGAAGATGGCGATGAACATGGCGGACTGGGCGATAATGCCGGGCGCGAGGTAGTCGAGGTAGGGGATGCCGTCGGTGGGGATCGCCTTGATGCGGGTGAAGGTCTGTCCGAAGATCAGCAGCCACAGGGCCGGCTGGACCGCCCGGGTGTACAGCTCGGTGCGGTCGTGGCGCAGCTTCTGCAGCTCGACGGCGCACATCGCCACGACCCGGGTCGGCAGCAGCCGCCAGCCCGCGCGGGGCTCGGGCGGGCTCAGCAGCAGGCCGATGCCGGCCTCGCGGGCACGGTCAGCCGACGCGACCTGCGGTGCGGCGGGTGCTTCGGACATCGCGGAACTCTCCTGACTGGTCGTCGAGACCGCTGCCGGCGACGTCACGGAAGACGTCCTCGAGGGTGGGCAGCGGATCAGTTGCCTTGGCGCCCCGGCGCTCACCGAGTCCTCGCCGCAGTTCGGCCGGGGTGCCGAGGGCCCGGATGCGACCGCGGTGCATCAGGCCGACCCGGTCGCAGTAGTGGTCGGCCTCGTCCATGTAGTGGGTGGTCACCAGGACCGTCATGCCGGTGGCCGCGCGGACGGCGTTGATGTGCTCCCACACGTCGGTGCGGGCGATCGGGTCGAGGCCGATGGTCGGTTCGTCGAGGATCAGCAGCCGGGGCGCGCTGACCAGGGCCTGCGCGAGTTCGAGGCGGCGGATCATGCCGCCGGAGTAGGTGCCGGCGAGCCGGTCGGCGGCGCCGGTGAGGTCGACCGCGGCCATGGCCTGTGCGACGCGCTCGGCACGTTCGCGGCGGGGCACGTCGAAGACCCGGGCGAACAGGGCGACGTTCTCCCGGCCGGTGAGGCCCGCGTCGGCGGACAGCTGCTGCGGCACGTAGCCCAGCAGGCGGCGTACGGCCATGGGCTCCTTGGCGGCGTCGCGGCCGAAGACGTGGACCATTCCGGCGGGGACGGGCAGCAGGGTGGTGACGCAGCGGATGGCGGTGGTCTTTCCGGCGCCGTTGGGCCCGAGCAGTCCGAAGACCTCGCCCGGCGCCACCAACAGTTCGAGCCCGTCCACCGCGTTGGTCTCGCCGAAGGAATAGGCGAGCCCGGTGCAGTCGACCGCCCCCTGGGTGTCCCGTGTCACGACTCCTCGGCCTCCTCGTGCAGATTGACGGCGAGCTTGCGCAGCGCCGGGATCGCCGCGTGCAGTGCTTCCCGGTCCGCCGTGTCGAGCCGGGACACCTGGCGTCGTACGAGTTCGGCGCGCCGCTTGCGCCACTCGCCCAGGCGGGCCTCGGCCGCGGCGGTGGGCAGCAATCGCGCGGCCCGCCGGTCGGCGGGGTGGGTCTCGCGGACCAGGTAGCCCTGCCGGGACAGCTGGTTGACCAGCGTCGAGACCGAGTTGCCCGCCAGGTACAGCTCTCTGGCGGCGTCCGAGATCCCGATGCCGGGCCGGTCCACGACCAGACGCAGCAGTTCCACCTCCGCGCCGCGCAGCCGGGGGTCGGGCATGTCCCGGCGCAGTCGGCGCCGGATGAGCCGCTGGACGCCGACGAGCGCGTCGGCCAGCTCCTCGGTGAGGGTCTCTGGTTCCACACCGCGGAGGTTACCTCTGTAGCAGAGGTAACCAACCCAAGCGCTGGTCAAGAATGCGCAGGCAGGCGAGTATCCCTGCCGCGGATATCACGCAATGAATTCCATCGATTTCAGAAAGTGCCTTCCCGCGAGGGAATGCCGTACCCCGTTCAACATTTCACTATTACGCGGTCGCACGCCATCATGGAATTCACCCGAATTGTTTCGAACCGGACGCCCGCGGGAATCCGCATTTCAGTGCTTCGGACAGGAGGCACGTCCGTGGGAGCCGGCCCCGGGTGGCCTCCGCAAGGTTCGAGCCCGCGCCCCCACGGTTCTGTCCATCCAGCACCTGCTGAGGGAGGCGCGCACCATGCCAGTCACTGGCAGAACGAAGCCGCACCCGCACGACGACGCCCCCGACACCGCCGACGACTTCGTGCGGCTCGCCGACCTGCCCCCCGGCCCGGAACGCAAGACGCTCCGTGACGACCTGGTCGAGACGTGGCTGCCGATGGCCGAGCGGATCGCCGTCCGTTTCCGGGGGCGCGGCGAGTCCCTGGAGGACCTGTACCAGGTGGCCGCCCTCGGCCTCGTCAAGGCCGTCGACCACTACGACCCCGAGCGGGGCTGCGCCTTCGAGGCGTACGCCGTGCCGACCATCACCGGCGAGATCAAGCGGCACTTCAGGGACCACATGTGGACGCTGCACGTGCCCCGCCGCGTACAGGACCTGCGCAACCGGGTGCGCCAGGCCGCGAAGGAGTGGTCGCAGACGACGCCGGGCCGGGGTCCGACGCTGGCCGAGATCGCCGAGTTCGCGCACATGAGCGAGGAGGAGGCGCGCACCGGGATGGAGGCCCTGGAGTGCTTCACCGCGCTGTCGCTGGAAGCCGAGATGCCCGGCACCGAGGGCTACGCCCTGAGTGACACGATCGGCGGTACGGACCCGGCCTTCGACACCATCGTCGACCGGGTGGCCGTGCGGCCCTGCCTGGAGGCACTTCCCGAGCGCGAGCGGACCATCCTCTACCTGCGCTTCTTCCGGGGCATGACGCAGAGCAGCATCGCGGACCAGCTCGGCATCTCGCAGATGCACGTGTCCCGGCTGCTCAGCAGTTGCTTCGACCGGCTACGCGACGAGATCCTCACCGAGGCGAGGTGACCTGCGGCTGAGCCGCCGCCGTCACTCCGGCGGCGCTCCCGGAATCTGCGTGGGGCCGTAGCGGTCCATGGCCTCCTCCAGCTCCGCGCGGATCTCCTCGGGCATGTCCCCGGCCCGCCCCCACAGGAGGATCAGCTCGGCGACACTGCGCAGCCTGATGTTGGTGTGCTGCGAGACGTCCTTCAGCACTTCCCAGCCCTGGTCGGGCGTGACCCTGCCGAGCGCGACGACCATGCCGATCGCCTGGTCGACGACGGCGTGCGAGGCGACCGCTTCCTTGAGCTGGTCGATCTCTTCCTGCAGTTCGAAGATGCGGTCCGACTCGTCGGCTGGTTCCTCCGGTACGGCTGACACTTCTCCATCCTGTCACTCGCCCGGTCCCGCGCCACCGGGCGTGACGCGGACGCGCCACCGTTTCGGAGGCGCCATCGGGGTACTCGACAGGCGCCCCGAGCGCTTCCGGCCGGACACTGGGACGAGACCTGTGTCCCCGGCCGACGAGAGCAGGACACGAACGCCATGAACCACGACACGCGACCATCCGGCACCAAGACCGTCCGGTCCACACATTCCGTGTTCGGCGCGCCCTGCTGGGTGAGCCTGACCAGCCGCGACCAACAGGCCACGGAGGAGTTCTACGGGGCTGTGCTGGGCTGGGAGTGGCAGCCGGCGAAGCTCGGCGACCGCTTCCGGGTGGCGCTGGCCGACGGCACACCGGTGGCCGGGATCGCCGCGGTCGCCTCCATGTGGCAGATGGCGGTCGCCTGGACGCCGTACTTCGCCGTGCCCAGCGCGGACGAGGCGGCGGCGCGCGCCCAGGAGCGCGGTGGTACGACGGCGGTGGGGCCGCTGTCCTTCCCGCCCGGGCGGGCAGCGCTGCTCGCCGACCGGGACGGGGCGGCCTTCGGTATCTGGGAGGGCGAGCTCGTCGCCAACTGGGAGAGCTGGCGCGAGGCGCAGCCGGCCTTCATCAAGCTCCACACCCGCGACGCCTTCGACGCCGCCATCTTCTACGGCGAGGTCCTGGAGTGGGCGTCGGACCGGCCCGGCTGCTGCGAGGTCCGCTACGAGGCGGGCGAGGTCGTGCTGCGCAGCCGGGGCGACGTGGTGGCGCGCATCGAGTCCGGTGCCCTGGAATCGGCTCCCGACCCGACCATCCGGCCGCACTGGCAGGTCCACTTCGCGGTGTCGGACGTGGCGGCCTGTGTGCGGGCCGCCGAGGTGCACGGCGGCAGCGTCCTGTCGAAGGGCAGCGAGGAGGCCATCCTGCGCGACCCCGACGGCGCGCAGTTCACGGTGACCTCGCGACGCGAACGCTGACGTGTGCCACGCGAACCCTGACCCCCGACCGCGAACGCCGACTCCCGACGCGAACGTGACGAGGCCCCGGGCGAAGCGCCCGGGGCCTCCGTTTCGCGCGCCGAGCCTCAGCGGGCGGCGCGCGAGGGCCTCGACAACAGGACGAGGCTGCGCGCGTCGACCGTCATCCTGGTGCCGGCCTTGTGCTCGGCCTCGTCGGCGCCATGAGGTTCGGCGGTGTCGATCAGTGTCGTCCAGCGTTCGCCGTAGGTGGCGTCGGGCAGGCGGAACTCCACCGGCTCCCAGTGACCGTTGAGCAGGAGCAGGAAGGAGTCGTCCACCACCCGGTTCCCGCACGCGTCGGGCTCGGCGATGGCGTCACCGTTGAGGAAGACGCCGACGGAGTGCGCGTCGGAGCGCTGCCAGTCCTCGTCGGACATCTCGCGCGCGTCCGGGAGCAGCCACACCAGGTCGGGCAGCGGCTGGCCCGCGTGCGTCACGGTCTCACCGCGGAAGAAGCGGCGTCGGCGCAGCACGGGATGGTCCGTGCGCAGCCCGATCACGTAACGGGTGAAGTCGCTCAGCGCCTGCTGATCCTCGGTCAGCCGCCAGTCGATCCAGGAGACTTCGTTGTCCTGGCAGTAGGCGTTGTTGTTGCCGCCCTGGCTGCGGCCCAGTTCGTCGCCGTGGCAGAGCATCGGGATGCCCTGTGAGAGGAGCAGCGTGGCCAGGAAGTTGCGCTGCTGGCGGGCGCGCAGTTCCAGGACGGCCGGGTCGCGGGTGTCGCCCTCGGCGCCGCAGTTCCAGGAGCGGTTGGTGCTCTCGCCGTCCTGGTTGTCCTCGCCGTTGGCCTCGTTGTGCTTGTCGTTGTACGAGACGAGGTCGCGCAGCGTGAACCCGTCGTGGGCGGTGACGAAGTTGACGCTCGCGCGCGGGCGCCTCCGGCTGTGCTGGTACAGGTCGGAGGAGCCGGTCAGCCGGGAGGCGAACTCGCCGAGCGTGTGCGGCTGGCCGCGCCAGAAGTCCCGTACACAGTCGCGGTACTTGCCGTTCCACTCCGACCACAGGGGTGGGAAGTTGCCCACCTGGTAGCCGCCCTCCCCTACGTCCCACGGCTCGGCGATCAGTTTGACGCGGCTGATCACCGGGTCCTGCTGAATGAGGTCGAAGAACGCCGACAGCCGGTCCACCTCGTGGAACTGCCGGGCCAGCGTGGCCGCGAGGTCGAAGCGGAACCCGTCGACGTGCATCTCGGTCACCCAGTACCGCAGCGAGTCCATGATCAGCTGCAGGACGTAGGGGTGGCGCATGAGCAGGCTGTTGCCGGTGCCCGTGGTGTCGTAGTAGTGCCCCCAGTCGCCGTCCACCAGGCGGTAGTACGAGGCGTTGTCTATGCCGCGGAAGGACAGCGTCGGGCCCTTCTCGTTGCCCTCGGCGGTGTGGTTGTAGACGACGTCCAGGATCACTTCGAGGCCGGCCGCGTGCAGCGCCTTCACCATCGACTTGAACTCGTTGACCTGCTGACCGCGGGTGCCGTGGGCGGCGTAGGCGTTGTGCGGGGCGAAGAAGCCGATGGTGTTGTAGCCCCAGTAGTTGGACAGGCCGCGGTCCGTGAGGACCCCGTCCTGCACGAACTGGTGCACCGGCATCAGCTCGACGGCGGTCACCCCGAGCGAGGTCAGGTGCTCGACGACCGCCGGGTGCGCGAGCCCCGCGTAGGTGCCGCGCAGTTCGGGCGGGACGTCGGGGTGGGTACGGGTGAGTCCCCGTACGTGCGCCTCGTAGATCACACTGTCGGCGTACGACCGCCCGATCGGCTGATCGCCGCCCCAGTCGAAGGCCGGGTCGGTGACGACGCCGAGCATGGTGTGTCCGGCGCTGTCGCCCGGGGACGGGCCGTCCGCCGCGCGCTCGAAGAGCGAGGCGTGGTTGTCGATCTGCCCGTCCACCGCCCTGGCGTACGGGTCGAGGAGCAGCTTGGCCGGGTTGCACCGATGTCCCAAGGACGGCTGCCAGGGGCCGTGCACCCGGAAGCCGTAACGCTGCCCGGGCCCGATTCCGGGCAGGTAGCAGTGCCACACGAAGCCGTCGACCTCGGTCATCGCCGCGGTGAGGTGCTTGCCCTGGTCGTCGACGAGGACCAGTTCGACGCGTTCGGCGACCTCGCTGAACAGGGCGAAGTTGGTGCCGTTCCCGTCGTGCGAGGCGCCCAACGGATAGGGGCGCCCGCTCCACACGGGCACCCCTTTCCGGTGCGGTCGGCGCGCGGTCACCGCGCGTCCTCCAGAACGCCGTCCGGTGCGCTCGTGGGTCCGGCGAGAGCTGCGACCGGCACCTCGCGGGGCACCTGGAGCACCTCGGGCAGGCTGGGCCAGGGCGCCGTCGGGACGAGCGGTACCCGCTCGCCGGCGCGGGCGCGCTGCGAGAACCAGATGACCTTGCTGCCGGTGTCGGTGGCACAGCAGCCCCAGCCGTCGCTCATCGCGGCGATGTGTTCCAGGCAGGCGCGCAGGTCCTGGTGCGGGCGCAGGTCGCAGTCCTTCTCACCGATGGCGGTGATGAGGTGCTGGCCGTTCCACCACAGTTCGATCGACGTGTTCTTGTCCGTGGCGTGCTCGTCGATGGCCTTCAGCAGCATCTCGGTACCACGGCAGACGGGCTCGACCAGGATCTCCAGGTCCCAGTACCGGAGGTGGGCGGCCAGGATGCGCCTGACCTGTCCGACCCGTTCCGGGCCGACCTCCACGTCGAGGTGGTAGTAGCAGGGCGATGCGGTCTTCATCGTCGTTGGCTCCTCACCGGCGAAGCTCTCGCTTCCCCTCACCCCCTGCGGAGCATGAGCCCCGAACACGAAGCGTGAGCACTGATCGCTTCTGAGTCACCTACAGAGTGGGTGGGCTACGCCGTTCGTGCAACACGAGCGACGGGCGGGGCGAGAGAGGGTCCTGGTGATTGAAGATCCAACAAGACGCTGAGTGGTTGCACATGCACCATGTGTGAAGACCTCGATGCCCGTAACGGATCCGTGTGCGTCACGCGCGCGGCCGCCGCCCGACGGTCGGGAGACGTGCCATCGAGCCCCCTGGAAGGTGAACGGCACCATGCTGCTGCCGGCCAAAGCCGAAGTGGCCCGCCAACTGCGGCGGTATCGGGCGTGGGAACGCAGGATGCTCGCGGCCCCCGCCGACCGCAGGGTCCGGGCCACTTTCGAGGATTCGGGCTACACCCTCTGCGTGCTCATGGGGAGACGTTGCGCGCGCGAGGCCGCGGACGCCGCCGAACGCTATCTGCGGACCACCTTGGTCGCCTATCTCCAGGAGGAGAGCGAGCGGCCCGGTGTGCGGGCCCTGGTCAGACGGGGCCCGCCGAGTACGGACCGGCGTTCCCCCGCGGGGAGGTAGACACCTTCCGGCGCAGCTTCGATCCCCCGGCCGGGCCACGGGCCCGGCCTCGAGCACGGCGGAGGTGTGACCCATGAGTTCGACCCAGACCCAGGTGATCGGCCGCATTCCGGTGCGGGACGTCCGGCCGTCCGTGGAGTGCGGCAGGCGCCCGGCGAAGGCCGTCGTGAACGAGACGTTCGAGGTCACCGCGACCGTGTTCCGCGAGGGCCACGACGCGGTCGCCTGCAACGTCGTCCTGACGGATCCGGAGGGCGGACACGGCCCCTGGACGCCGATGCGGGAACTGGCCCCCGGCAGCGACCGCTGGGGCGCCGAGGTCACCCCCGGTGCCGAAGGCCACTGGACGTACCGCGTCGAGGCGTGGAGCGACCCGCTGACCACCTGGCGCCGCACGGCCCGCATAAAGGTTCCGGCCGGCATCGACACCGGACTGGTCCTCGAGGAGGGCGCCGACCTGTACGAACGGGCGGCGGCCGGGGTGCCGCAGGGCCCGGAGCGTACGGCGGTACTGACTGCCGTGGACATCCTGCGCGACGACACCCTGCCGGTCGCGACCCGCCTCGCGGCGGCGTTGACGCCCGAGGTGGACGCCGTCCTCTCGCGGTATCCGCTGCGGGAGTTCGTGACC